>NZ_CP021416.1:2237305-2556920 GCF_002162315.1 Sulfurospirillum diekertiae
GTCCTTCATCGCTCAAAAGGTGAAAAACACCTTGACATCCTTTACAACAAAAAAATTTAGGAGGGTTAAAACTTGTATCAGGCAGTAACATTGAGGTTTCGTATTCTAAGTGACAATGATCGCAACGTTGTTTGCTCATATTAATCTTTCATCTAAAGTTACATCTTAGAAAACATTATAGCGTGACTTTTTTGTGATGAACCTGATACTCATCTAAGCATAGTAGCTTTTTTTAAATCTCCTCTCAATTTAAGACTCTAGCCAAAAAAATCACTTAATTTTTTTTTTTAAAACCTTTGTGCTAAAGTGCTACCCCTACATGTAAATGTAAGCATCTATAGGCTCAAAGGAATACGTTGGAGAGTAGTAAAAAATTCTATCTTAAAATGGTATTCTTTCTTTTGCTGACGCTATGCCTTACCTATCTTTCTCTTTGGTATCAGTTGCCAGAGATCGCTTATCTACTCTTCGTTCTATCTGCGATTTTAAACCTTATAATTGTTACAAAATTATACAAAAGTAATACAAAACTGAAAAACGAGCTCCGTAAAAAATTTTTATATCGATCTGAATACCAAATTACCAAATCGCCTGAAATTACTTAAAGACACGAAAGAACTTGATCCTGATATTGAGTCAACTCTGATTATTATCAATATTGACTCCTTTCAAAATACCAATAACTTTTATGGACATAATTTTGGTGATAAATTTCTTAAAGTGATTGGTGAATGGCTTCGCCAAAATCTTCCGCCTATTGATGCGACACTGTATAAGTTTGAAGCCGACATTTACGCCATTTTGATCCGTGTGCCTTTCAACGACTACAATCTCAAAAAATACCTCAAAAAAATCTCGATGAAAATCACCAAAGATCGCATTATTTGCGATGATGTCGAAGTCGATACCACCCTTTCCATTGGGGCACATCAAGGCAAAAAAAGTCTTTTGAAGCTCGCGTCCATTGCTTGTAAAGAAGCCAAAAATAAGCGTTTACCATATATTATCTATGATAAAAGTAGTCATAAAGAAGCAGAATACCATCACAATATGATGATGAGGCATACCCTCAAAGAGGCGCTTGCAAAAGATTATGTCGTTCCTTTTTTCCAACCTATTTTAAATCTCCATACCAATGAGATCGAGAAGTTTGAAACCTTAATGCGCATCAAAAAGGAAGATGGAACGTATTACCTTCCCGTAGAATTCTTAGAGGTTGCCAAACATTCTAAAATCTACTCTAAACTCTCCATGTCTCTCATTCAAAAAGCATTTGAAACTTTTCAAATCTCTTCAAGTAGCTTTTCTATCAACCTCTCTTACCTCGATATGACGAACATTGTTACCACAACATTTATCCTCGAAAAGCTTGAAGAGTTTAACGTTGGACCATGGGTTATTTTTGAGATCTTAGAGAGCGATGGTATTGAAAATTATGAAGCCATCGCCAAATTTATTGACCAAGTGAAATCGTATGGAGCCAAAATTGCCATTGATGATTTTGGCTCAGGTTACTCTAACTTTGAACGGCTGACCGAACTTAGAGTTGATTTCATTAAGGTTGATGGAAGTTTGATTAAAAATATTCATCAAAATGAAGAGACGAAAATCATCGTTAAAACGATTGTCAACTTTGCTAAAGAGCTTAATATCAAAACCATTGCAGAGTATGTCCACGCTGAAGAGGTTCTTGCGTGCGTTAAAGAGATCGGGATTGATTATGCGCAAGGTTTTTATATCGGGAAACCAAACCCACAACTTCCACCTACTGCTTCACATTAACACTTTTTTTTGACAAATAAACAGAGATAAATTCCTCCAAAAATCAAAAGAATACCGCCTAAATGGTACCATTCTAAACGCTCTCCTAAAAAGAGATACGCCAAGAAACTTCCAAACAGTGGCATCAGATGAGTAAATTGTCCTGTTTTTCCAGCACCAATGTGAGCAATGCCATAATGCCACAAATAGTAACAAAGAATGGATGTAAACAAAACAACATAAGCAATCACCCACGTGTAGTGTGTTAGGATCATCACTTCACGTTCCCACGTATACCCTTGTGCAAGGTAAAAAGGGAGTAACATAACTAAACCTAAGCTCACTGTCGTTATAAAAAACTCAAAACTACTCAAACTCGAAGGTCTAAATTTAACCAAAACACTGTAACTTGCCCAACACACAGATGAGGCGATCACCCAAAAATCACCTGAATTGAAACTCAACGTAACAATGCTTTGGACATCGCCTTTGAGCACTAAAAAAATGACACCCAGCGTTGAGAGAAGAATGCCAGAAACCTGTATTTTAGCAATACGTGTTTTTAAAATGACAAAGGAGAGTAAGACAATAATGATTGGAATGGAAGAGTTAATCAACAATGCGTTCGTCGCGGTTGTTTTTTGAAGCCCAATATATAAAAGTGTGTTAAATGCCGCGATACCAAGTGCTGAGAGCACTACTAAAATGCCAAAATGCTCTCTTAAGGCACGCCAAATTTTCTTTACATGTAAAAGTAAAAAAGGCAAGGTGACCACAAAAACACCTAACCATCTAAAGAAGGCTAATTCCCAAGGTTCAATGGCTCCTGCAACAAATCGTCCGAGAACAAAATTAGCAGACCAAAAGAGCACGCATAACACTAAGAGCACATAGACTTGCATTGATGTCCTTTATTTAGAAGCGTGATTATAACAAATATAACGCCGTTGCAACAGTTGCACTCTATAATTTAAACTGTAAAAGGGATTGTAAGGAGATTTCAGTATGTACTATCAGCTTAATCTACGAGAAGTGACTTATGTACTCACGGAAGCACTTGATTATGTAGGCATCAATGATATACATCATGGTAAACGCGCTGCCTACATAGCGTATGAGATAGGCAAAAATATGGGGTGGAGACAAGCCAAATTAGATAAATTGATGCTGATGGCAATGTTACATGATTGTGGGGTCTCATTAACCGATGTCCACAACTCTATTGTTTGTAATCTTGATTGGGAAGATGCTCAAATCCATTGTGATCGAGGAGCAAAACTACTTCAAAGCGTCCCTATTTACAGTGAATTTTCAGACATTATTGCGTTGCATCATACGCATTGGGACCAATTTTTACCCCAAATTGATGAGGAGATAAAACTTTATGCAAATCTTATCTACTTAAGTGATCGTATCGATGCCCTTCGTTCACAGTTTGGAGCCCATTTATCTCAAGAAAAAGAGTATATTCGCTCCATCATCCGTAAATACACTCCAGAATTATTTGCACCCAAACTATGTGATGCCTTTATAGAGCTTTCTCATACGGATTTCTTTTGGCATTATTTAGAATCAGATCCACTGCATTACTATTTTAAGGAATGGGTTGAAAAAGGAAAAATAGAAACGGTACCTTTTAGTTTACTGAAAAGCATTGCCAGTATGTTTGCCAACATTGTTGATGCCAAAGACCAGTCAAACAAACATCAATCTTTGATGGTTGCTTCTTTAGCTCGCAATATCGCTGAATTATGCCATCTGTCGATTGGAGAGCAAGATGAAATTGAGCTTGCCGCTTTATTTCAGAATCTAGGCAAACTCAGAATTCCCGATGCCATTCTTGAAAAAAGTACCTCTTTAAGTGATGACGAGCAGATTAAAATCAAACGACAAGGATTTGACACACAGATTATTTTGCGCCAAATTAAAGGATTTGATTATATTGCCAAAATTATCTCATTTTACTATAAAGAGATGATGTCACCGCCGCAAGAAAAATCATATCAAGCAAAAGAAAACACTCTCATTCCTTTAGAAGCATCTATTTTAATGATTGCAAATACGTTTCAAACACAACTGCATGGCTCGACTAAAGAGACCATAACATCTGTAGAAATAGATACTATTTTAGACACACTCATCACTAAATCCCATCAACTTGAAAGAGATACGAAAGAAGACATAGCCTCCTATCTTAAGTGCTATTTAGAAAAAGGAATCGAGCCCATTTTTTACATGTAAAACTATTTTCCCATCACACTTCTTTTAGTGGGATTATGATAAAATTAAATCCGGTTGTATTCAAGAGGAGTTGTCGATGCGGGCACTTATCTTTTGTTTTTTTTTTCTCCACAATACTCTTTGCAAATCATAATCATGAACCTATTTCATTGCAACTCGCATGGTTGCACCAATTCCAATCTGCAGGATTTTATGTTGCACACGAAAAAGGTTTTTATGAAAATCTTGATCTTAATGTAACTATTAAGGAGTATCAAAAAGGGCTCAATGTTGTCGATGCCGTTCTTGCGAAGGACAGCACGTATGGTATTGGAACCTCTTCACTCATTATTGACCGTAGCAATCATAAACCCGTTGTGGCACTTATGGCACTTTTCCAACATGACCCTTCTATTCTTATTACCACCAATCCCACGATTCAAACGCCACAAGATCTTTTCAATCGCACCATTATGATGAGCCTTGATAAATTAAATTCTGTGTCAGTGATTTCAATGCTTTTAAGCCATGGAGTAAAAATTGAAGATGTCTTTGTTCAAGAGCCCTCTTTCAATATTGAAGATCTCGTACAACATAAGATTGATGCTATGGCATGTTATCTCTCTAATGAGCCTTTTGCTCTTTCTAAACGAAATATTCCCTATACTATTTTAAATCCAAAAGACTACGGCTTTAACTTTTACGGTGATATTCTTTTCACATCTGAAGATGAAATTATTTTACATAAAGAGCGTGCAAAACGCTTTTATACAGCAACAAAACAAGGGTGGGAATGGGCATTTGAACATATTCCTGAAACAGCACAGTTGATTTATGAAAAATACAATACCCAAAATAAAAGTTTAGAAGCACTGATTTATGAAGGGGAGACGCTCAAGAAACTTGCTTTTGATGATGACAAACCTTATGGAACACTAGAACCTGAAAAAATTGAAGCTATTAGTAATGTTTATAAAATAAGCGGCATGATGCAAAACATCCACTCAATAGAAGGCTTTATTGACCCTCTTCATTTTGCCAAAGATATCGTAAAAATAGGTGTTTTAGCAAGTCGAGAAGACCAAGAAATTATGCCAAAAATATGGAGTAATAGCGAACAATACCTCAGTAATCTTTTTACTTCCCATCAATTTACGATCATACCCCTTTCATTTGAAGAGATGGAAAAAAAAGTTCATCACGGTGATTTAGACTTTATTATTACCAATCCAATGTTCTCCATTCAACTTTCACAAACCTATGGAATCAGTCAAATTGCGACAATAAGCCCTCGCTACAAAGATCACTTCTACCGTGAATATGGCAGTGTCATTTTCACCAAAGCGGATACCACTATTGAACAATACAATGACCTTCATGAAAAAAAAAATAGGTGCCGTATCGCCACGCTCGCTTGGTGGGTATCTCATAGGTATGAAAGAGATCGGTATGCCCTCGTTAGAAAAAAACATTATCTTTTTGGGCACACATACCAATGTAGTCAAAGCTGTTCTTGATAGTCGTGTTGACGCGGGCATTATTCGTACTGATGTATTAGAAAAAATGCAGGAAGACAATCTTATCTCGTTGAGCGATATTAAAGTTCTCAATACAAAGAAGCATTCTGATTTCCCTTTCCTCGTCAGCACAGAACTCTATCCAGAGTGGATACTTGCCAAAACACCTCACACTTCAGAATACCTCACCAATGAAGTGCTTAGTACCCTTTTGAAACTCTCCACAAGACCAAAAACTAATCAAGAATTCCGATTGACAACTCCCATAGATAACTCAAAAGTCCATGCGTTGATGAAAGAGTTTAATATCTATCCTTACCAAAAAGAACCCTATACCTTCATAGATGCTCTTTTAAAATACAAATACTTTTTTTTAGGGCTTTTTATTCCCTTTATAATGGCGATTTTCTTCATAATGCATATCCAACGACTTAACAAAAAATTACGTGAACATGCCATAGAGATTGAAAATTTTAATGCAACCTTAGAACATGAAGTAGAAGAGAGAACCCATCAGCTCACCTTACTCAATTCAAAACTTAAAGAACTTGCCAATACGGATGAACTGACCAGAATAGATAACCGCAGACATTTTTTCCTTCTTGCAACACAATATTTTTATTCATCTAAGCGTAACAACCTAGAACTTTATATTTTTTCCTTAGATATAGACCTATTCAAACAGGTTAATGACACCTACGGTCATGCGATAGGAGATGAAGTGCTCAAATCTTTCTGCCATACGATTAAAGAGATCATCAGGCAAAGTGATCTTTTTGGTCGTATTGGTGGAGAGGAATTTTGTATCTGCATTCAAAATACAACGCTTGAAGGGGCAACAACCCTTGCCGAAAAAATTAGAGAAAGCATTCAAAATACAACCACAATCGTCGGCACTCAAGAACTTCCAAAAATTACCGTCAGTATTGGTATCAGTAGCATACAAAAGGGGGATAACGAAATTTTTGACATCATTAAACGCTCTGATGAAGCGCTTTATCGGGCAAAACGCAATGGCAGAAACCAAGTACAAATCATCTTAAAATAGATTTTGATCGATATTTTAGGTTTCCGTTTATAATAAGAGTTGAACTTCTTGAGTTTAACTTCTTTAATTAAGAGTTTATTTATCCGAGTTGGCTATAATTTTCATATATTTTTAAAAAAGGACACACATGTCATCAACCAAACTCAAAGGCAATCCAGTCGCTCTTGCAGGTAAAGAAATTAACGTCGGAGACAAAGCTCCAATCGTTAAAGTCGTCGCAAAAGATTTAAGTGAACTTACTATCGGTGGACCAAGTGATAAAACACAAATCATTGTCATCGTACCTTCTTTAGACACGGCTGTTTGTGCACAAGAGACACGTACCTTTAACACAAAAGCTGCTGCGATCAAAGATGCAACAGTTGTTGTTGTTTCTATGGATCTTCCTTTTGCAATGGGACGCTTTTGTACCACAGAAGGCATTGAAAACCTTCAAGTAGGCAGTGACTTTAGAGAAAAAGCAACAGCAAACGCTTACGGTGTTCTAATTGCAGATGGTCCACTTAAAGGATTAAGTGCAAGAGCTATTTTTGTTGTCGATAAAAGTGGTAAAGTTGTTTATAAAGAGATTTGCCCAGAAATTACGGAAGAACCAAACTATGAAGCAGCATTATGCGCGCTTAAAGAGACAGCAGCTCCAGCACATCACTGCGGCTGTGGTGCAAAATAACGCTTAACTCATTCCTGCTCCTTCTTGTGTCTGTGAAAGCCACAAGAGGAGTTCCTCCATTTTTAAAATCATCTTTACATCAACACTCTTTTCAGGAAAATCCAAGATCGTCTCCATCAAAGCTCTATTTTGTAAAAAAGCAATGTCATAGAGTGCTGCTTTTTCAATAATTTTTTCTAAAACAGTATTATGCTCAAGTGTTGTTGCGCTCTTCTGTACAGCTTGATACTGCGATAATCCTTGTCGCATCATAGTGCAATGACTCCTGCAAAACGTCCTGTTATTTTATCTCTTCGGTACGAAAAATAATTATGATTACTGCAACTGCACTCTTTTGAAATTTCAAGATGCTCAGGTTTAATGCCAAGTTCCAAGAAGACGTCACGATTGTAGTGCTGTAAATCTAAAAAATACTTTTTATCTTGGATATGTACAAATTTTTCAAACCCTTTGATGACTTCTTCACCCACTTCATAGCAACACGCATGAATTGAAGGACCCATAAAAATACGCAGCTCGTGCATATGGGTGCCAAACGCTTCTTGCATAGCCAATGCACACTTTTGTCCTATGTTCAACTGGCTACCCGCACGTCCCGCATGTGCGACACCAATGGCTTGATGAACTGCATCGTAATATAAAATTGGAATGCAATCTGCAACCATAACACACAGGGCAATATCAGGGTGCTCAGTAATCATCGCATCACAGGTTGGCATTTCTTCATCACCATGTTCAATCAAGACCACTTTATCGTCATGGATTTGATCCATAAAAACCAGTTTGGAAACGCCCATATTTTCTTGTAAAAGTTCTCTATTTTTTTTTACATGTAAAGGATCGTCACCCACATGTAAAGCGAGATTAAGACTATCAAAGGGCGCTTGACTGACGCCTCCAAACCTCGTTGTAAAACGATACTGCATCAGTAGATCGCCATAATACGATCGACTCCGTTCCAATCAAGCGCATCTTTTTTTTGAAACATATGGTAAAGATACCGTGCAAACATATCGGTTTCAACATTAACTTTACGTCCGATTTTATAACTCCCAATCAATGTTTTTTCGAGAGTATGAGGAATAATCGTTAGCCGAAAACTCTTTTTGCTGACATCATTGACCGTCAAACTCACACCATCAATGGTAATACTTCCTTTAGGAATCACAAACGTGATCTGTTTTTCAGGAATGCTAACTTCGATATCAAGCCCATTTTCTCTTTGGTTTAAATGCTCTATCACACCCACGCAATCCACATGCCCCTGAACCATATGGCCATCAAGACGATCACCTAGGGCAAGAGCTGGCTCAATATGCACTTTCCCTTTCAGGTTTTCAACGGCAAGTAAAGACCTACTTTCCAAAGAGAGTTCCACACTAAAACCACCTTCAAAAAGCTGGATAACGGTCAAACATGCACCATTAACGGCAATGCTGTCACCAATTTTAGGCTTATAGGTCGCACAAAGCGTTAAAATGTTACTAGAATAGCTTTTGACTTCTGCAAACTCGTGAATGAGACCTGTAAACATACTTAACCTTTTTATATTTCTATGATTTTATTATAACGCTTTTAGTATTGAACTTGCCTAAGGAAAAAGATTCATATCCACTCAAAACCATGGACGTTTTATCGCCAATGAGATTTCAGATATAACTGAGTTAAATTTTGCTCTTCCCCCTTTTTTCCCCTTCTTTTCCTGATAGTATGTATTTCAATAACCAACTTGTATGTAATAAGAAGCTATTTAACCTTAAAAATGCGGTGGTTTTAGTATAATGATCTAAAATGACATATGGAGATTTGACGATGGGCAACTGGACAATTTCGCAGAAAATCTACGTTCCTCTCTTTGGAGGGCTAGTGATTGGCTTTATTCTTATTCTTTTTTCCTCATATTTGAGTATTAAAGATATTGAAAGCAATGTCTATACGAAAGAAAAAAACAACTTGGACGTTTACATCGCCAACCAATTAGATACCAAAAAAGAAGTCTGCCTTACGAATGCCATTGTACTTGGAAGTAATGACAATGTGCTCAATGCCCTTGAAACAGGGGATCGTAAATCTGCCCTTAAAGGGCTCAATGATATTGTCAAATCTTTTACAAGCAATGCTGGCAGTAAAAATCCTCAAATTCATATTCATACCAAAGATATTAAAAGCTTTTTGAGACAATGGAGCCCCAACAAATTTGGTGATGACCTCTCTTCCTTTAGACCCAGTATCAAAAAAGTCAAAGAGACTAAGACACCTATGTATGCTATTGAAATGGGTGTTGCGGGTATGTCAGCGCGAGGACTTGCTCCTGTGTTAAATGAAGGAGGCGAGTATATCGGTTCAGTGGAATTTATACTTGGATTTGATGATATCGTTCAAATGGCAAAACACGACCTTGATGCCAGTATTATTTTCTTGACTGATAAAAAACATCTTGATCTAAGCGCCAATGCCAAAAATGCTCTTTTAGCAAAAGACACTGCCTTATCACAACCAAAAGAGATTACCGATATGGCTCTTTTTAACGAAATTAAAGATTTAAATTTAGAAGCACAAGGGCACTCTTTTTCAACACCTAACTTTTTCATTGTTCGACAAGAGATCAAAAGTTTTGAAGGTAACCGAATTGGTGAAGTTCTCATCGCTAAAAAAATAGATGCCGTTAAATCAGCCGTACACGAAGCGCAATACGTTTTAGTGAAACTTATTATCACCATGTCTGTGATTACTATGCTAATCATGGCAATGCTTGTGATCACCCTAAAAAAAGCTGTTATTGACCCTGTGAAAGAGCTCAAAGAGCGAGCAGACAATCTTGCCAGCGGCGATGGTGACTTAACTAAAAAAATGGATGTCCTCAGTGGCGATGAGATAGGGCTTGCATCCAAAGCATTCAATCTTTTCATTGACAAAGTACGAAATACCGTTAGCATGGCAAAATCAGCCAGCACTGAAAATGCTTCTGTCGCCAATGAACTCAGTTCAACGGCTCTTGAAGTAGGCAAACGCGCAGAGGAAACATCTTCCATTGTCAATGAGACTAACACGATGTCTATCAACATTAAAGAAGAACTTTCACTCTCACTTCAGAAAGCTCAAAAGTCTAAAGAAGAGATTGCTGAAGCACATTCTAAACTTGTAAATGCAAAAAATCAAATCGTTAAGATGGCAAACCAAGTGCAGTCCAATGCAGCAACTGAAATTGAACTTTCACGTCAAATTTTGCAGTTGAGTAATGATGCCGATCAAGTCAAAGGGGTTCTGACTGTTATCTCTGACATTGCCGATCAAACCAATCTTTTAGCACTCAATGCTGCCATTGAAGCGGCAAGGGCAGGAGAGCATGGACGTGGATTTGCTGTCGTTGCGGATGAAGTTAGAAACTTGGCTGAGCGCACTCAAAAAAGCCTTACTGAGATTAATGCCACCATCAATGTCATCGTCCAATCCATTAATGATGCAAGCGACCATATGGGAAGCAATTCAAAAAATATGGAAACACTCGCTGTCATCGCTGCTGAGGCAGAAAAGAATATTCATGAAACAGCGGTTATTATGGATAATGCAACACTTTCAAGTGAAAATACGGTGAATGATTACATTGAAACCGGTAAAAAAGTCGATGCCATTGTCACTAAAATTGAAGTGATCAATACGATTACGATCAGTAATACCCGTAGCATGGAAGAAGTCAGTAGTGCAACGGATCACCTTAGTGATCTCACCGAAAAACTCAACCAAGTATTGGGTAACTTTAGAACCTAAAATAAAGGAGTGTTTTTACACTCCCTTTTGTCCAAAAAAGCGATAAAAAGCAAGCGTAGTTGCTCTAGCCTCCACTAAACTCACCTCTTTAAATCTCACACGTCCACCTGTCTTAAGCTGCGCCAGTTTAAAACAATCCACAGCAATCACAGAGCCAATTTTAGGATAACCCCCAATCGTTTGACGCTCTTTTAAAAGCACAATAGGTTCACCATGACTTGGAATTTGCACTGCCCCATAGCAAATAGGTTCTGAAAGAATGCCTGTAGCACTAGGCACCACTTTTTCACCACTCAAACGATACCCCATGCGATCGCCCTCGCCTTTAAAGGTATAGACACTGTTAAAAAATGTCTTTTGAGATAAAGTATCAAACATTGCTTCTTGATAACCTTTGACTAAACGAAGGGTTATTTCATCAGAGTAATGCGGTATAAACTGCTTCTCCAATTTTCGGCGATCCATCGGGCAACGAGCTCCCGAAGTCGGAAGTTGATCGCCTGTTTTAAGCTTTCTTCCTTCAATACCTCCGAGCCCCTCTTTAATACTGGTTGAAAAACTACCATAAAGGTGAGGCGTTTGAAAACCACCTGCTACGGCAAGGTACGCAAACTGCCCTTCACTGGCAAATCCAAAGGAGAGAGTATCTCCTTTTTTCAACTGATGCACTTGCCATAAACCAATGGTATGTCCATTTAATTTGGGATGCATGGTCGCACCGCAAATGGCAATACACATCTCGCTTTGCGCTTTAAGTGCTGTTCCACCCAATGCTATTTCGATGGATGGCGTATTAAAATCATTACCCACCAAAAAGTTTGCATAACCAAATGCCATTTCATCCATAGCACCGCTTTGCGTCAGACCAATATCACTAAAACCTCTACGTCCCGCATCTTGAATACAGCTTTGAACACCACCATTTTCAACTAAAAAGCCCTTCATAGCTCGCCTCCTAGTTTCAAAAATTCCTCTTTGGAAATAGACTTAAAGCGTACCTGATCGCCTACATGTAATAGTGAAAGTCCGTCGTATGAGGCATCAAACATGGCTGTAGGGGTTCGTCCTAATACTTTCCAACCTCCAGGACTTTGGGTTGGATAGACGGCTGTTTGCCGATCGGCAATGGAAACGCTCCCCTTGGGAACTGCTTTTCGAGGGCTGGCTAAACGCGAGGTGGCTAAACGCTCATCAATCTCGCCTAAATAGGCAAATCCAGGGGCAAAACCAATGGCATAAACACTGTACAACCCTTTTACATGTAAAGCGATAATCTCTTCAACTGTAAGATTTTTTTCCTTGGCCAAAAGTTCTAAATCAAGCCCTACTTCAACCCCATAATACGTTGGAATTGTGATAATTTTAGGCTCGTTCATCGTAATTTCTTCGGCATGGTGAATAATCTTTTCAATCTTTTCACATACCCCATCAAAATCAAATTGCATTACATCGTAACTGACCATCAAGGATGCGTAAGAAGGGATAATCTCAAAAAAACCTTCGCACTTTTCTGCTTTTAAAGCCAAATAACTTTTTTGCACCTCTTGCGAAATAGCAGGGTCTATGGTACTTCCAAAATAGACAATAACAGAGGATTCTGAGGCAATTTTATAAATCCTACTCACATGCTTTTCCTAAGAGTTTCTACCATAGCAACGGCTTCTTCATTGTCACCATGCACACACAAAGTGTCGGCTCTTAAAGCAATCTTTTTACCCGAGATGGTTTCAAGAATACCCTCTTTTTGAAGTAGTTTTAAACGCTCAATGACTGCTTTGACATCATGAAGTACCGCACCTTTTTGCGTGCGTGGAACGAGAAGTCCACTCTCATCATACGCCCTATCGGCAAATACTTCATAAATCAGCTCCAATCCAAGCTCTTTGGCAATGGCTTCTTGTTTGGACGTATCGACCATGGAGAGAATCATCAATTTTAATTTTGGATTCACGCGTGCTACGGCCGTTGCTACTGCTCTAAAAATACGCTCATCTTTCATCATATCGTTGTAAAGTCCACCATGCGGTTTGACATACGAAAGTGTCGCACCATTGGCTATTACAAAGCCTTGAAGTGCGCCAATCTGATAAATCACCATTGACTCAACCTCTTCAAGAGAGCAGACCATACTGCGTCTACCAAAACCCACCAAATCAGGATATGCAGGATGAGCACCAATGCTAACACCATGTTTGAGGGCCAATTTAATTGATCTATCCATAATCACAGGATCACCCGCATGAAAACCACACGCAAAATTCGCCATGTCCACATACGGCATAATGGCTTCATCCAACCCCATTTTCCAAGAACCAAAGCTCTCACCTGCATCACAATTTAATTTGATCATTCTGTTCTCCTACATGAGAAAAATAATTTTTGAAATATGGTATCACAGTTCGATTAAAATAAGGAGGTCAATAAATAATCAAATGATAAAAAACATCTTTACATGTAAAGCTTATTTCACCCTAGAAGTCACTGATTTAGTTTTATTTTCTCAATTTAATATACAGTCAATTCGTAGTATAATGATATAAATTATGTATATATTGAAGGTATTAGTCTTATGAAATATGATGTTATTGTAATCGGTGGTGGACACGCAGGTATTGAAGCCTCTTTAGCGTCCGCAAGACTAGGGCACAAGACCCTTTTAATTTCTATTCTTGCCGAGCAAATTGGTGCTGCTAGCTGTAATCCTGCCATTGGTGGACTTGCCAAAGGGCACTTGGTCAAAGAACTTGACGCACTTGGCGGTCAAATGGCGCTTGCTACAGATGCTGCTGGAATCCAGTTTAGAACGCTTAATCTTTCAAAAGGACCCGCTGTTAGAGGTAGCCGTGCACAAATTGATATGGATAGATACCGCATCTACATGCGTACAACCATTTTAAACACTGAAAATTTGAGTGTTGCGCAAGAAGTTGCTGAAGAAATTGTCACAGAAGATGGCAAAGTAACCGGTGTTATTACAGCAATGGGCAACCACTACCATGCCCAAAAAATTATTATTACCACAGGAACATTTTTAAAAGGTCTTATCCACATTGGTGAGTACAAACACCAATCAGGTCGTGTGGGGGAATTCCCTTCCATAAAACTCTCAGACTCAATCAAATCACTGGGTATTGTCATGGGACGTCTTAAAACAGGCACCTGTGCCAGAATTGATGCGAAAACAATCGACTTTTCTAAAATGGAGTTACAACCAGGCGATGAGAACCCTTTGCCATTCAGCTTTAGAACCGATCGCGCAACTTTTAAACCTTTTCAACTTCCATGCTATATCGCTTATACCAATGAAGAAACACATACCATTATTGAGAGTAACTTTCATCGCGCCCCTCTGTTTACAGGACAAATTGAAGGAGTAGGCCCACGCTATTGCCCCAGCATTGAAGACAAAATCAACCGCTTCCGCGATAGAGATCGCCATCATCTTTTTATCGAACCTCAAACACGCGAAGCGACCGAATACTACATCAACGGTTTTAGTACCTCTCTTCCAACCGATACACAGCTCGATATGATTCATTCGGTTGAGGGAATGGAAAATGCAAAGATTGTTCGCTTTGGTTATGCGATTGAGTACGATTATGTTCAGCCAACAGAGCTCAAACATACACTCGAAACCAAAAAAATCTCTGGACTGTACTGTGCAGGACAAATCAATGGGACAACAGGTTATGAAGAAGCCGCGGCACAAGGCTTGATGGCGGGTATCAATGCTTCACTGGCACTCAGCGATGAAGAACCCTTAATCTTAAGACGTGATGAAGCCTATATTGGTGTTTTAATTGACGATTTAGTCACAAAAGGGACGAAAGAGCCTTACCGCATGTTTACCAGTCGTGCTGAATATCGTCTGTTGCTTCGTGAAGACAATGCGGATTTAAGACTCACACCGTATGGTTATAAAATTGGTTTGATTGATGAACAGACCCATGAGCGTGTAGTGAAAAAGCAGTTGCAATTAAATGAAGGGCTTGCGTACCTTGAAGAGATGACCCTCACGCCTTCCCATGAAAACAATGCTTTTTTAGCGAGCATTGGAGAGGATAACATCACCGATAAAGTGTCGCTACAAAAAATTGTTGCGCGTTCTGAATTTAGTGTTGAGAAACTTGAAAAATTAGCACCGATGGTATGCGCCTTTAGTGAAGAGGCAAAAGAGCAAATTCTCGTTGAAGCAAAGTATAAAAACTATATTGAAAAGCAGAAAGATCAAATCGATACGATGAAAGAGATGACCAATGTCAAAATCCCACCAATGATGGATTTTAGCTCTATCTCTGGTCTGAGTAACGAAGTAGTGGAAAAATTACAGCGATTTAATCCTCCCACACTTTTTGCAGCCAGTGAGATTAGTGGAATTACTCCAGCGGCACTGGATATATTACATGTTTATATTAAAATATCTAATAAAAAAAAATAATTGACGCAATATTGACGTAAATCTGTAATAATTGACACATGTCATAGATTCTTAATATAAGATGCGATAAAATTGTCACAAATTAAACTACACGAAAGGAAGAAAGAATGGCTGTTGAGCAAAGCAGAAGAGACTTTATAGGCATGGCATTCGGCGGTTTTGCAGCGGCAGGTGGCGTTATAGCCCTTGGCGCTATGAAAAAGACTTGGGATCCACTCCCAAGCGTACAATCTGCTGGATTCATCACCGTTGATCTCTCTCCAATGAAAGAGGGAGAAGTCCAAACGATCCAATGGAGGGGTAAGCCAATCTTCATTTTGAAGAAAAGTGCGGATATGCCCAAAAATGAGAAACGGGACATCGTTGCAAGTGGTAGTACGTATGCAGTGATGATAGGACTTTGTACCCACTTAGGCTGTATTCCTACATGGATGCCAGCATCCAAACAATTTAAGTGTGCCTGTCATGGTGGTGAGTTTGATTCAAGTGGTGTCAACACTTTTGGACCACCTCCAAGACCAATGGACATTCCTCCTTTTAAAATAGATGGAGCGAAGCTTGTTCTTGGTGAAGAAGGACCAGAGTATAAAAAACTGGTAGCTAAGAAAGCGTAAAGGAGACAAACGTGGCAGAAATTAGAAAAGCGACAGGCTTTATCGATTGGCTCGATCAGCGATTAGCAGTCAATAAGTTTATCAAAGTGATGATGACAGAGTATTGGATTCCTAAAAATATCAACTTCCTTTGGGCAATGGGTGTTGTGTTAATGGTTCTTTTTATGGTTCTGATTGTTTCGGGAATCTTCCTTTTAATGTACTACAAACCCGACATTAAACTGGCATTTGATAGTGTCAACTATACGATTATGCAAGAGGTAGAATACGGCTGGTTATGGCGTCATATGCACGGTGTTGCAGCGTCTGCTATTTTCCTTGTTATTTACATTCACATGTTTACAGGTATCTATTACGGTTCGTATAAAAAAGGGCGTGAGATTATCTGGTTAACCGGTATGGCACTTTTTGGTATGTTCTCAGCTGAAGCTTTTAGTGGATACATGCTTCCATGGGGACAAATGAGCTACTGGGCAGCCCAAGTTATTACCAACCTTTTTGGCGGTATTCCTGTCATTGGTGATGCACTTGTTATCTGGATTAGAGGGGACTTCTTAGTTGCAGATGCAACCTTAACACGTTTTTTCATGTTACATGTTCTCCTCCTTCCATTGGTTATTCTTCTACTCATTGCCGTTCACTTCTACTCATTAAGAATGCCTCACGTCAATAACCAAGATTCTGAAGAATTTAATTTTGATGTTGAATCTAAAAAATACCTAGATGGTAAAAAAGCTGAATCAAAAGTAGTTCCATTCTGGCCAGTGTTCCTCTCCAAAGATTTCTTTGTTGTAGGGGTTGCCCTTACCATTTTCTTCTATTTGGTCTGTTTCCATTTTGACTTTGCGATGGATCCTATTAACTTTGAGCCAGCCAACAATATGAAGACACCTCCTCATATTTACCCTGAGTGGTACTTCTTGTGGAGTTATGAAGTGCTTCGTGGTTTCTTCTTTGATATTGCGGGTATTCCTGCGATGAAAATTGGTTTAGCAGCGTTTGGTTTTGCGAATGTAATCTTTATGCTTCTTCCATTCCTTGATAGAAATCCTATGCATACCGCACCAGCGCATAAACGTCCTGCGTTTTTCATCTGGTTCTGGTTACTCTTGATTGACATGATCGTTCTTACCGTTTATGGAAAACTTCCACCAACAGGAAACAATGCTTGGGTCGGCTTTGGTGCAACCATTGTCTTTCTTGCCTTGTTTATTCTTCTTCCAATTATTACTAAAATGGAAGCAAACTGTAAATGTAATAATGGAGGTTGCAAATGAGAGAGTTAAAAATATTAGCCGTTGTAATCTTCTTTACGGCGGTTGTTTATTGGGGTGTAGAACCTTTTGCGCATTCCCAAATGCATCCACATGTTGCACCTGCTGATTTTGCCTTTAAAGATCTCGGTGCCTCTGAGAAAAAAGGTGATGCCACGAAAGGTGCAGAAACTTTCTTAAGTGCCGGATGTACAGGATGTCATGGTATTAGTGCTTTAGGAATGCCTGCGCCTATGGATAATGCAAGTGCTTCTGCAACGTTTGGTGTTGTACCACCTGATCTTAGCAGTGCCGGTGCACTTTATGATAAAAACTTCCTTGCGGCACTTATTAAAAATCCAACCAAAGCACTTAATGTTGAGCATAAATTTAACGAATCTCGTCCACATCCAATGATCCAATTCTTTGGTTTAGGTGGAGACTTAGATCAAGAAGTCGCGGATATTGTTGCGTATCTTCAAAGTATCGCGCCTGTCGCTCCAATGGATGATAAAAAAGTCTTTACAGATGCATGCCAAAGATGCCATGACATGAAGTATGACAAGATTTTTAGCACAACCGATAAAGATGCATTAAAAGCGTATATGGGAACCATTCCTCCTGATCTTTCGATGATGATTCGATCAAAAGGTGCTGAGTATCTTACAACTTTCATTAACGATCCACAAAAACAACTGGCAGGTACATCAATGCCTCGTGTTGGATTAAGTGAAAAAGCACAAAACCAAGTGATCGCTTATATGGGGAAAGTGGGTGATAGTAAAAAAGCTGAAAGAGACGATCTTGGGTATAAACTCATTGGTTATATGGCGCTCTTTACCTTACTCGCTTATCTTTGGAAAGTCAAAATCTGGAGAGAAGTTCACTAGAACTTTTAGTACATCTAACGCCACCTTTCCGGGTATCTTTTTAGGTGGCGTTTTTAAAAGGAGGATATTAATGAAACGATTTCAAATTACAATGATATTAGCTTCCCTATCCCTTGTCTATTCTCTCAATGCAGCCGAGGAAATTGAAAAAATCAATGCAGTTGTTATGCTCAATATGGAAAATGGTCTTGCAAACATTCAAAAAGGTTTTTTGTATAATAACATGAAACTCGTGCAAGATGGAATTGAGCAAGTTGAGAAAGAAAATAGTACCTATGATAATCGCAATGCCATCAAAGCTTTTTTACCAGAAGGGAAAAAGCAGATGGAAAATCTAGCGTTTATTAGTTCAAAACGAATTGATAACGCAGCGAAAGAGATGAAGTACTATTTATCCGTTCAACAACCTAGAAAAGCATTTAGTGCTTTTTCAGATATTGTTAATGCCTGTACAGATTGTCATACACTTGTTCGTGGTTGGTAAGTTTCAATAACTTGCAGAAATAAAAAAGCCTCTTTAAACGCTAAGAGAAAATCTCTTAGCGCTCTTCATACGCTCCAATAGAAATAATACGCTCATAACGCTTCGCCATGCGCTCTTCGTTACTCAGTTTATCAAGTTCTTCTAGTGATTTAAGAAAATAATCACCAAGTGCTTTTGCTGCACTCTCTTTATCACGGTGCGCTCCAATGAGAGGCTCCTCAATAATAGCATCAATAAGGTTTAACTGCTGTAAATCTTCAGCGGTAATTTTCATCGCTTTCGTGGCACTTTCTTGTTTAGATGGATCATTCCATAAAATAGCAGCACAACCCTCAGGTGAAATAACAGAAAACACAGAGTATCGCATCATAGCCACTCGATCACTCACGCCAATAGCAAGTGCTCCACCGCTACCACCTTCACCAATCACAACAGAGACACTTTTTGTATTGAGTTTGCTTAACTCAAAAAGGTTTTTAGCAATTGCTTCACTTTGACCTCTCTCTTCCGCAGCAATTCCTGGGTAAGCACCTGGAGTGTCAATCAAAAAGAGAATAGGAAGATTAAATTTTTCTGCCATCTTAGCAATTCTGAGTGCTTTACGGTAACCTTCAGGATGAGGCATGCCAAAATTACGTTTGATTTTATTCTTTGTTCCACGTCCCTTTTGTTCACCTACCACAACGACCTTACGGGTACCAATATAGCCTATATAAGAGACAATGGCCGCATCATCTGCAAAATTTCGATCACCGTGAATTTCATAACTATCATGTAAAAGAGCACGAATATAATCTAATGCATATGGACGATCAGGATGACGTGCAAGTTGAAGTTTTTGGTATTCACTTAACGTTTTGTAGGTTTTAGAAATCTCTTTTGAAAGTGTTTTTTCTAAAATTTCAACAGCATGACTATCGCCTTTGATTTTGGCGTTGGAAATATCCTCATCAATCTGCTTAATTCCATTCTCAAAATCCAAATAAGTCGCCACTAAAATTCCTTATACACGCTTGAAAATGACAGAGCCATTTGTTCCGCCAAAGCCAAACGAGTTACTCATCGTATATTCAGCTCTACATTTACGTGCAACATTGGGGATATAATCCAAATCACAATCTGGATCTGGATTTTCATAATTAATTGTTGGAGGTAAAATTTCATCACGCATAGCCATCAAACAGACAACCGCTTCAATCGCACCTGCAGCACCTAAGCAGTGCCCAATTTGACCTTTGATAGAGCTAATTTGTGGGATAACAGTTGTGCCAAAAAGTTCTTTGATCGCTGCTGTTTCATTTTTATCGTTGGCTGGAGTACTGGTTCCATGTGCATTGATATAATCAATCTTTGGGCGACCTGCCATTTCATAGGCTGCTTTCATCGCGCGAAGTGGGCCATCTAAACTTGGGGAAGTAATATGGCTTGCATCACCACTCTCACCAAATCCAACGACTTCACCGTAAATGTGAGCCCCTCTGGCTATTGCATCTTCGTAAAATTCAAGGACAAGTGAACCTGCCCCTTCACCCATAATAAATCCATCTCGTTCTTTATCAAAGGGGCGAGAAGCATGTTTAGGGTCATCATTACGTGTAGAGAGTGCTTTCATGGCAGCAAAACCACCAATACCTGAAGCACAAATAGCTGCTTCTGCACCCACAACGAGCATCTTTTTAGCGCCACCCGTCATCATCGTTTTGGTCGCATCGCTAATAGCATGTGTGCCTGCAGCACACGCTGTAACAGAAGAAAGATTGGGGCCTTTGAGTCCATATTCAATCGAAACCATTCCTCCAAGCATATTAATGAGAGCGGAAGGAATGAAAAAAGGAGAAATTTTACGAGGTCCTACCGTGTTAACGATTACTGAGTTTTTCTCAATAACCACTAATCCGCCGATACCTGAAGCAGAGCTCACACCAAAACTCTCTGACTCATAGTTCTCAAATTTTGCATCATTCATCGCCTCTTTCGCCGCTGCAAGACCTAATTGAATAAAACGGTCTGCTTTTTTGACCTCTTTAGGGTTCATAATGGTATTCGGATCAAAATTAGTAATTTCACCAGCAATTTTTACGGTATGCTCGGTTGTGTCAAACGAACTAATGCTTTTAATGCCACATTGACCTTCAACGATAGCTTTAAAAGAACTCTCTTTATCCAAACCTAATGAATTAATCATTCCTATACCAGTAACAACGACTCTTTTCAAATTTTTATCCTCTTTAGTGATCTTTTGTGGGAAGGGGAGAACCCGCCTAGGCGGGTTGTGTATGTTATAAAATTATTTATGTGCTTCAATGTAAGACATAGCATCTTTTACAGTGACGATTTTCTCAGCGTCAGTGTCAGGAATTTCAATGTCGAATTTCTCTTCGAGTGCCATAACGAGCTCTACAACATCCAAAGAATCTGCGCCCAAATCTTCTACGAATTTTGAATCTTCTTTTACCTCGTCAGGATTTACATTTAATTGTTCAACAACCACCGCTTTTACATCATCAAATAGTGCCATTTACTAGCTCCTTTAAAAAATTTCCACTATTTTATCAAAAAAACCTTTAATTTGAATTTTTACATGTAAAGTTGCCCTTACATGTACATACCGCCATTCACTTTCAAGACTTCACCTGTAATGTAGCTTGCGCTATCACTCAGTAAGAAAGCAACCGCTTCTGCGATATCTTTTGGACTACCAAAACGTTTGAGTGGAATTTTAGACGTATAGCTCTCTTTGATTTCATCACTGAGTTTATCGGTCATCTCTGTGGCAATAAAACCAGGGGTTACCGCATTAAAACGAACATCTCTCGCACTTCCCTCTTGCGCAAAGCTTTTCGTCATCGCAATCAAACCACCTTTGCTCGCACTGTAATTCACTTGCCCTGCATTGCCTGTTTCACCGACAATCGAAGCGATATTCACCACACAGCCAAAACGTTTTTTACTCATCGCCTTAAGCGCTTCACGACAACCAATAAATGCGGATGTCAGGTTAATATCGATCACAGATGTAAAATCCTCTTTTTTCATACGAATCGCAAGTTTGTCATTCGTAATACCTGCGTTATTGACCAAATAAGAGAGTTCACCATCGCTATCCACAATCGTTTTAATACCTTCAATAAACGCCTCTTCATCCGCTACATCAAAACCAACCACAGCTGCGATTCCACCATTTGCTTCAATCTCTGCTTTGATGGCATCAGCTGACTCAGGACGCGAACGGTAATTAATCCATACTTTCAAACCATAACTTGCGAGTGTCACTGCAATCTCTTTACCAATTCCACTGGCTGCACCTGTGATTAAAACATTTTTTCCGCTAAATTTCATTCTTTTCCTTTTACATGTAATTCATTATTGACCCAAAGTGGGTACTAAAATACAACTAACGGCTGGTCCATTTCTAAGGGAATTTCTAAGCCCATCAGTTTTAAAATAGTTGGCGCGATATTATTGAGTCCACCTTTTTGCACCTGTTGTACCCGTTCATCCATTACAAAACCATACACTTCAAAGGTTGTATGGTTCGTCAGTTTAGCGCCTTTTGTGTCAAACATCTGTTCACAGTTTCCATGATCGCTCGTAAGCACAATGGCATAACCCAATTCTTTGGCCTTATCAAACAATCTTCCAAGCTGTACATCCACCGCTTCTACCGCTTGAATGGCAGCCTCTAAACTTCCTGTGTGTCCTACCATATCGCCATTAGCAAAATTGACAACGATAAAATCATACTGCTCATCCATCGCTGTCAAAACAACATCCCCAACTTCAGGGGCACTCATCTGAGGCTGAAGGTCATAGGTTTTTACCTTTGGACTTGGTACAAGCAGTCTCGTCTCACCCACTTTTGGCTCTTCAATTCCACCATTAAAGAAGAAGGTAACGTGTGCATATTTTTCCGTCTCTGCCGTATGAAACTGTGTAAGTCCAGAGCGAGAGATGACGTCACACAGTGTATTTTGGGGAGCATCGGCTTGAAACATAATGGGGAATGGATAACTACTGTCATACTCAGTCATAGTGATACATTCAACACCGTTGAGCGTGCGTGAAAATTCTCCAAACTCTTTAAATCCAATGGCGCGAGAGAGCTCACGCATACGATCATTTCGAAAGTTAGCAAAGATGACACCATCATCGGCATGCATGCCTGCATAAGGCTCAAACGCCATCGGTTCGACAAACTCGTCGGTAACGCCTTTATCGTACATCCTTTGCAAATACTCTTTTACATGTAAAGCTTCTTTTGGCTTCGCGTCAACCATAACACGATACCCTTCTTTCACGCGCTCCCACCTATTGTCACGATCCATACTAAAGAAACGACCAGATAGGGAAGCAATACTAATATTTTCGTTACAAATACTCAAAAGTTGTTCTAAAAAACTCATACCTGAGGTTGGGGAGACATCACGGCCATCGGTAATGACATGCAAATAAACTTTTTTTTCTTGCGCTTCCGCAATCTTCGCAAGATCAATGATATGCTCAATATGCGAATGCACCCCACCATCGCTCACAAGCCCTATAATATGGATCGCACCCTTTACATGTAAAAGCTGCGTTAAGGCTGGATTGGTGGCAAGTGAACCATCTTTGGCGGCCAGAGAGATTTTGACCAAGTTTTGATACAAAATACGCCCGCTTCCGATGCACATGTGCCCGACTTCACTATTGCCCATTTGTCCATCAGGGAGACCAACACTCAAACCTGAAGTTGCTATAAGAGTGTAAGGAACCTCTCTAAAAAGCTTATCGTAGGTTGGTTTATGTGCCTGTGCAAAGGCGTTTGCAGTTTGACTAACATTGTGTCCAATGCCATCGGTAATAATAAGTAATGTTTTCGTAACGTTTGGTTTCAAAATCACACCTTTTGTTATAAGCTTATAAGCAATATCTTACTAAAATGTTGCTTTTATAAAAAATTTATCTCTAGAAGCTGGAAATAACATTCATGCTATATGCTCTTTACAAACTTACCTCAATTAACCTGTTCCAATATATTACTGTTCGTGCAGGTATTGCTTTCTTTTTAGCCTTTATTTTGACGATTTACCTGATGCCAAAATTCATCAAATGGGCAAAATCACGCAACGCAAACCAACCTATCTATTCACTCGCCCCTGAATCTCACCAAAAAAAGTCTAAAACACCCACGATGGGAGGTATCGTCTTTTTGTGCGCCGCAACCCTTTCTGTGCTAATATGCGCACGTATGAACAATCTTTTTGTTCTTTTAGGGCTAGCGTGTATTCTACTTTTTGGGCTTATTGGAATGAAAGATGATCTCGCTAAAATTTTGGGCAAAAGTAACACAGCAGGTCTCACACCACGTGGAAAACTTGGCTTGCAGATCCTAGCCTCTTCTATTATTGCTTTGCTGTTATACATTATTGTTGATCTTGATACGACTTTTTTTGTTCCTTTTTACAAGTTCCCACTGTTTGATATGCACCTTTTAGCACTTGCCTTTTGGGTCTTGGTAATGGTTTCAGCCAGTAATGCCGTCAACCTCACTGATGGTCTTGATGGTCTTGCAACTGTTCCTGCCATTCTTTCGATTCTTTCACTTGCAGTGTTTGTTTATGTCGGTGGCAACGCCTTTTTAAGCAGCTACTTACTCCTTCCAAAAGTCGGTGGCAGTGGTGAAGTGGTTATCGTAGCAACGGCTGTTATGGGCTCACTTGTAGGCTTTTTATGGTTTAACTGTTATCCAGCACAAATTTTTATGGGTGACAGTGGAAGCCTTAGTATTGGCGCATTTATTGGCTATATGGCGATTATTTCTAAAAACGAAATTTTATTGCTTTTTATTGGTTTTGTTTTTGTACTCGAAACAGCTTCGGTTATTTTACAGGTAGGAAGTTTTAAAACACGCAAAAAACGTATCTTCCTTATGGCGCCGATCCATCACCATTTTGAGGTGAAAGGTTGGCCAGAAAACAAGATTATCGTGAGATTTTGGATTATCGCTCTCATGTCAAATCTTTTAGCACTTACGGCATTGAAAATCAGATGATAACACTATTCGGACACGGAAAAACAACCAAAGCTATTGCAAAACGCTTTGCGGGGCAATGTCAAATTTTTGACGACAACTTTACATGTAAAGCAACAGACGCGTTTGGTAACCTCTTGTTACCTCCTTCAGAATTCGATCCTAACGCGAGTAGCGTTGAGATCCCAAGCCCTGGTTTCCCAGCGCATCACCCCTTAATCCAAAAAGCACTTCACGTTACCAGTGAATACGATTTTTTTAAAGAGTCAATGCCTTTTAGTATTTGGATCAGTGGAACGAACGGTAAAACAACCACAACGCAAATGTGCGAGTTTCTCTTGCAAAAACAAGGTGCACAGGCAGGTGGTAATATCGGTACGCCCCTAGCAGAACTCAGCGCCAATGCTCCCATTTGGATTTTAGAAACCAGTTCTTTTACGTTTCACTACACGAAAGCCACCGCTCCTGACATCTATCTTCTACTACCTATCAAACCAGACCATTTAACATGGCATGGAAGTATGGAAGCATACATTGAGGCAAAACTTTCACCTCTTTCACGAATGCGTGAAGGCAGCGTTGTCATCCTTCCTAAAGCGTATGCCACGGTCAAAACACTCGCACATGTGATTGCATATGAGACAGAGGAAGATTTAGCAGAGCAAATGGGTATAGATATTGCAAAAATAAACTTTAGGACACCGTTTTTACTCGATGCAGTCCTCGCGACATGTGCACAAAAAATTCTTCTAGACACCGTCGATTATGAGCTTCTCAATACGTTTAAAATTGATCATTACAAAATCGAAGAGTTTTACGATAAACAAGGACGCCTATGGGTTGATGACTCCAAAGGAACCAACGTCGATGCCACAATAGAAGCGCTTAAACGCTACAAAAACGATGAAATCCTTATTGTCCTAGGTGGTGATGACAAAGGTGTTGATTTGCAAGAGTTGTTTGATTTTATGAAGCCTTTACATGTAACCATTTTTGCTATTGGTACAAATACAGAAAGACTGGCCTCTTTTGCCGAAAAAGAAGGTATACAGCTTCACAAATGCTTTGTCATTGAAGAAGCTATGAAACAAATTCATGCCGTTCATACTATCAAAACGGTGGCCCTACTTTCTCCTGCCGCTGCTAGTTTAGATCAATTCAAATCCTACGCACACAGAGGTGATTGCTTTAAAGAGTTGGCACTCGCTTAGGCATAAGCTAGTATTAAAGTTTTTAAGCTATAATTTCAACTCTTCAAAGCGTGGCTGGATAGCTCAGTCGGTAGAGCAGGAGACTGAAAATCTCCGTGTCGGCGGTTCGATTCCGTCTCCAGCCACCACCTCATTTTAACTAATCAAGAAAATTTTGTGTTATTTAACCTAAAAAATTTGTATTGATTTAATAACTTCCCTTTTTTCCAAGCACTACTAAAATAGTTTTAAACAAGATTTGAATATCAAGACCAAATGACCAATTACGCACATACCATATATCCATTTCTATTCGACTTTTAAAATTAACATCATTACGTCCACTGACTTGCCACAGACCTGTAATTCCAGGCTTAACTACTAAAATTATATCCGCACTATTCCCTATTTTTGAACGTTCATCGAGCATATAAGGGCGCGGCCCTATTAAACTCATATCACCCTTAATAACATTGAGTATTTGAGGTAATTCATCTAATGAGGATTTTCTTAAAAAATTCCCTATTTTAGTCAAACGAGGATCATTTTTATATTTATGATATAGTTTATAATGGTCCTCTTCTTCTGGATGCTTTATTAAATACTCTGTTAAGATATTTTCACTATTTTCTCTCATAGAACGAAATTTATAACATGTAAACTCTTTTGCACTCTTTCCTAAACGTTTTTGTTGAAAAATTACTGGACTATTAGGTTCTTCTTTTTTTTATTAAGTATGCAATAATAATCACTAAAGGAAAAATACTTGGTAAAATAATCAAAGATACCATGTAATCTAATACAACTTTAAACGCCCTATTCGTTCGATTTAAAAGGTTGTTTTCAACAATAATAAGATTGCTACGAGCATTTGAGAGTTGAATAATATGAGCACGCGTAAAGTCGTAATTTTTAATGATTGGAACAAAAATAACTTCTTGCTTATGCAATAAAGCTTTATGCATTAGCTGTTCAATTCCATCTTGAGTATAAGAGGAAGCAATAAATAAAGTTTTTGCTTGATTTCTACGACTTAAAACATACCCCAAATAAGGATTTGTAAAAACATGTTTAGAGAAAAAAGGATCTTGTCCTATAACAATGGCTTCTTTTTTCCATAAACCAATGCGAAATAAAAAGCGTTTAAGTATATTTTTTTGTAATGGTATAATAACGAGAGTTCCCAAGAATGAAATAATAATCATAAAGCGAGAATATTCTTGTACCGTATGAGTCATTGCCAAGATAGATAAAACAATAAGACTTGTTAAAACTAATCCTTTGAATATTAATTGAGCTTCTTGCCAAAAATCCATTCTATCATGATACATTCTGAGTATCATAAAAATTATTATCATTGTGCTAGATAAAAGTAAAAATTGAGAGGACATCCCTATTTCATGAGGGAATGGTTGCATAAAGTATGCTTGAAAGAGATCTCTTATAAAGAGTGTAATTGCTATCGAAACGAACAAACTTAAGATATCTGCACAAATTAATATGATTTTTGATAATACTTCTTTCATCATATATTACTTCATAGAGTTGTTTATATAGGATGTTACTTCATCTAAAAATCGTTGAGTACTAAAATGTAAAGAGTGTTGCCGTATAGTCGCATGGTTCCACTCTTTAGCCTCAAAACGATGCAAAGCCGCACAAAGGCAATGGATAGTTTGTTCTTCAAAAAAAAGACCTGTTTCATTCTCAACTACAGTTTCTCTAGCTCCACCCTTTCCATAGGCAATGATTGGTGTTCCACAGGCTTGAGCTTCTACAGGAGTAATACCAAAATCTTCTTCAGCAGCAAAAATAAATGCTTTGGCTTTTTGCATATGCTCTTTTAGAATGTCAAATGGTTGATAACCCAATAAAACAACATTAGCCCCTGCTTTGGCCTTGATCTTTGCCATATCAGGACCATCTCCAATAACAATCAACTTTTTATCGGGCATTTGACCAAATGCTTCAACAATAAGATCTATTTTTTTATAAGGAACCATACGGGAAGCCGTAAGGTAAAAATCTTCTTTCTGGGTACATAACTCAAAACTATCAACATCTACAGGAGGGTAAATAACAGTTGATTCTCTCCTATAAACTTTCAAAATTCTTCTTTGAATAAACTCAGAAATAGCAATAAATTGATCAACGCCATTGGATGTTCGGCTATCCCAAATACGCATTTTATACAAAAAATATTTTGCAAACCAACCTTTTAATCCTTTATCTAAGCCACTTTCCTTTAAGTACTGATGCTGCAAATCCCAAGCATAACGAATAGGTGAATAGCACATACAAATATGTTTTTGATTTGGTCCTGTAATAATGCCCTTTGCAATTGCATGAGAACTTGAGATCACTAAATCATATATAGACACATCGAATTGTTCTATAGCAAGTGGCATCAAAGGCAAATAATTTCGATACTTTGTTTTTGCAAATGGCAGGCTTTGAATAAAACTTGTCATAATTTTATGTCCAGTTAAAAAAGCTCGATCTCTCTTGGGCAAAAAGTCTACAATAGTAAATATATCTGCCTCTGGATAGAGTTTTAAAAGTTGTTCAAGAACTTTTTCAGCTCCAGCATACGTCACTAACCAATCGTGTACTATTGCTATCTTCATTGTTTTAGTACCATCTCAAATACCGTCATATGTTCTTTTGCACTTTTTTCCCAGCTAAATTTTTGAGCGTGCTGTAATCCTTTAGAGATAAGATCCTGACGCAATACTTCATCACTTAAAACTTTTTTCATACTCTCCATAATAGCTCTAATATCCAAAGGATCTACATAATACGCTGCATCTCCACACACTTCTGGTAGTGTCGATGTATTGGAGGCAATAATAGCGGTACCACACGCCATCGCCTCAAGAGGAGGAATTCCAAAACCTTCATAAAAAGAAGGATAAACAAACACGCTTGCATTTCTATACATATTTGCTAATTTTGCATCATTAATGTAACCCGTAGGATGTACCCATTGACTCATGCTTTCAACCAGTTTCATGATCTCATCATTTTTCCACCCACTATCACCTACTAAATAAAGATGGTATTCATCTTTAAATACTTTATCACATTGCGAATATGCTAGTAATAAATTTTTCAGATTTTTTCTAGGTTCGATGCTTCCCACCGCCAAAATATACTTTTGTTTTATGGTTCTATTTTTTAAAAGAGGCTTGAAAAGTACATGGTTTATGCCATGATAAATCACTGTAATATTTTCAGGGTTAACGCTTGTACGATCAAGAATCTCTTTTTTAGTAAAGTAAGATCCTGTAATGATATGATCACATCGAGCGATTTGTATATAAAAATTGTCTTGAAAATACTTTACACGCTCTTGAGGCTGAAACTCAGGAAAAAGTTCCCACGAAAAATCATGCACCGTAGCAATAATTTTTCGTGCTTTGATACTTTTAATTGGTATAAAATTTGGCTGCCAATAGAGATCGTAATAGGGTGAAAAAAAACCTGAAAAAAGGTATAAACACTTTCTAATCCACTTTTTAAAAAAAACATTTTTTGTAACGAGACTACGAATATATTTTTGCGCTTTTGCGCTTTCTCGAGCAATGAGTTTTTGTGAGATATATCCATAAAAAAAGTCCCATCGATACTGAGAATTTTGGGATAATATTCTTGTTATTTCATAAGTATAACGCCCTATGCCACTTAAATTACCAAGTAAAGAAAGTGTATCTATAATAATTTTAGGCTTCATACATCTTTTGCAATGTCTCTTCTAGTTCTATAGGACAGATATGACCTATAGTTTTTTCTAACTTCTGTGTTGAGCCGACTAAACGTTTTATCTCATTTTCTCTTACAAAAGAAGGATTGACTTTAACCTCTATCTCATATCCTGCTATAGCATTCATCAAAGAAATAATTTCCATCAAGCTAATAGCTTTTCCAGAGCAAAGATTGACTATGTCTGAGTGCATTGTACTCTCTAAGAGTTTTTCATAGACTTTACATGTAAACGCTACATCATTAAATTCTCGTGCAACATACAAGTTGCCTAGTTCTATCGTTTGTTCTTTGCGCTTAAAGTGACTCACAATCTTAGGCACCAAAAAATGCTCTGGCTGCCCAATGCCCGTATAATTAAATGGTCTTACGATGGTAATGGGCAATTTTGCAAAATAACCTCTTGCCATATGTTCCATAGCAAGCTTACTGATACCATAATGATTTGCTGGTTTTGGGCACATTGACTCATCAAGCTCTTCGCATCCTTGGTCACCATAGACTGTTGCGCTACTTGCTAAAATGACCTTTTGAACGCTATTTTCTAACGCACATAATGCATTCAAAATATTTTGTGTTCCCAAGATATTGACTTTATAAAATGCTTCTACGTCATCATGCCCCACATACGATATTCCTGCAAGATGAATGAGAAAATTGGGTTGGATTTGGCGCATTACATGTAAACAATTGTCCTTATTAGTAATGTTACATGTAAAAGTTTCTACACCATCTCCATTGCTAAAAACAGTCCCATATACGTGGTAACCCTGTTTTTTCAAATGCGTTTTAAGATGAAACCCTGTAAAACTGTCAATGCCTGTAATAAGGACTTTTTTAGAAGCTAAATCCAACTTCATTCCTTTTAATATCTGCCTTGACCATCATAGAACAAAGCTCTTCAAGAGTACATTTTGGTTCCCATCCTAATACTCGTTTTGCTTTTTCAGGATTTCCTATAAGAAGTTCTACTTCAGCAGGTCTATAAAACTTGGGATTGACACGAACAACTGTTTTTCCTGTCGCTTTATCGATAGCTACTTCATTCTTATCTTTACCTTTAAACTCTAGCTCAATTCCAGCCGCTTTAAATGCCATCTTTACAAAGTCACGTACCGTTTCGGTTCGATTAGTCGCCAAAACAAATGTATCTGGCTTTTCGGCTTGAAGAATTCGCCACATACCCTCAACATAGTCTTTGGCATATCCCCAGTCGCGTTTTGCATCCATATTGCCAAGTTCCAATACATCTAATTTACCAAGCTTTATTTTCGCTACACTATCTGTTATCTTGCGCGTTACAAATTCACGTCCACGAATTGGTGACTCATGGTTAAATAAAATACCGCAACATCCAAAAATCCCATAACTCTCGCTATAGTTAATTGTCATCCAATGCGCATATAACTTTGCTACACCATAAGGGCTACGAGGATAAAGTGGTGTTTTTTCTGTTTGAGGTATCTCTTGTACTTTGCCAAACATCTCAGAAGTCGAAGCTTGATAAAATTTAATTTTTGGGTCCACAATACGAATAGCTTCAAGTAAATGAACAGCTCCAAGTCCTGTAATCTGTGCTGTTGCCAAAGGCTGCTCGAATGACACACCTACAAAACTCTGAGCTGCAAGGTTGTAAATCTCATCTGGTTTTATCTCCATAACCATACGTATACTATTGGCTTGATCAGTCAAGTCGTACTCTAGAAGATGCAAATGAGGATGCTTTTCAATTCCAAGCTCTTCTATACGCCAAAAATTAACTGACGCTGTTCTTCTGTAAGTTCCGTAAACCTCATAACCTTTATCTAAAAGTAACTCTGAAAGATATGCTCCATCTTGCCCTGTAATACCTGTTACTATTGCTTTTTTCATATATTCTCCCTATTCGTAATTATTTATATAATTTTATCTACATCCATCTTCTAATACAATGATTTTTTGTGCAAATAGCATCAAAAATTATTGCGTTATCATTCAAATACTGCTTATATACTTCTAGCTTACTATCTTGACTTTGCAACTCGGGAGAAACCAGACATATTTTAAAACCATTTTGTTTTAAAATATGATAACTCTCTTGTGTGATAGGTAGCTTACTAAAACAATCAATCCAAACCCACTTAACATTATTTTTCATACACAAAATTGTATCAATTCCCTCAAACTCTGAAAATCGTAATGCAATATTTTTTTCACCTCGATTTGATAATAAATAGATCATCGGAAATGAACTATCCAGAAAAAAATATTTTTTTATTTTATATATTTATTAATTAGTTCTAAAACTTTATGTTCTATTCGCTCACTTTTTATATTTAAAATCATAGTGCCATGCTGATAGTACTTTAAGTACTCCTCAAAATCCTCCCCATCAGTAAATGGTTCATGCTGTAATATTAGTCTATTACCATAATCTCTTAAATCAAGCTCGACTCCATACTCAATGGGAACTTGACTTAACTCTGCTATCGTGTTTATTCTATGTGCAATAAATTCCATTAAAGTTCCTTTTTAAGCCTGACACTAAAATCTATTGTTCGCTTGATAAACTTCCATTTTGATGAAAGCCCTGTATTCCAACTTGATTCTCCATGAATTCGGGGAGGAAAATCACATCAAATCGAATAGTATGTAACCTTTTTTTTTGTGCCATATAAAGAAAATATAAGTCCAAAGAAAAATCTTTCGGACAACTCTCTTTTACACTATCAAAGAAATTTCTATGAAAGATATTAGGCTGAGCGTTGATATCCCAAAGCTTTGAGCCCAAATAAAAATGTTTCAAATGCGCTCATACCAATGGTGAAAAATTGGTCAAATAAGGAACGGCCCTTCCTATCACCTTTCACATAGCAGTTGTGCGGATTAGATTGTTTTTCTATAATTGACAGTGCCTTGATTGGATCAGACGGGTCAGTTTGCATATCAGCATGTGTATAGCCTATAAACTCACCTTTTGCCTCTTTTAACCCAGAAACTATTCCAAATCCATATCCTTGATTCACTGCAACATTGATAACTCTAGCGAAGGGATACTGAAATATAAGCTCATCTAAAATCTCGTGAGAGTTATCTGTAGAGCCATTATTAACCATTATAACTTCTATATCATCTCTATTAATTACGCTTTTAAATTTTTCTAAAATCAATGGGATATTTTTAGCTTCATTATAGCAAGGTATTACTATTGACAATTTCATTATATTTCGTCCTTAATGTAATAATATTCAACAAAGCCACATCTTCCTTGAGTAATATGTTCCGAATTGTGATAGAAAAAATTGCTTTTTAAATGTGGGAAAAATGTTTCTGCACGATTACCAATAACGAACAAGTCCCCCCCTCTAAAACCTTTATTATATACAAATGTATCATGATAATTAAAGTATTCACCAGAAGGAATGGATTTTAAAGACAATCCAATTTCACTACTGTTAAATAATCTTTTAATAGCTAAATGCTTATTTAATATCTCTTGCGCAAGGCAAGTATTAACTTCTTGAAATTGTTTTATATTAGCAAGGAAAGTTTTCTTAATTGCAAGCTCAGATTCTATCTTTGGCATATTCACAAATATTAAAAACACTACCCCAAAAATAAGTACTATTTTAGAATAAAATGTTTGTGATAAATCATAAAATAAAAAAGGTAATAAAATAATAACCGAAAAAAAAGTACCAATTATGAAATGGTTGCTTGAGCATAAATAACACATAAAATACAAATACCAACATAACAAAAAGTGGGCTTTCTTTTTTTTGTGAAAATACAAAACAGTATAAAAAATAAACAACACAATATAATTATAGGGAAAGACCAATATTCTAAACTTCCATACATCGTTCCTTCCCACATATAAAAGTTTTCTTTGAAAATAATATGTTGTATTTGGTCTTCAATATTATCAAATACCCCATACTCCTTAAGGGAAAATAGATTTTTAAAACTCAATAACGTTTTTACATATGTCTTAGGATGTAGAAGCACTATAGGATTGCTTACAATAAAACCGCATATAGCGCACATAAATAATTTCATCAGATAGCTTAAATTCAAACTGTTAGTTTTGTACAATTGATACAAAAGAAATAACCCAACAACTACAATGACGGGAAGAACAGTTGGTTTAATGCCTAGAGAGAATATAAGTAAAAATATTGCAAGGTAATAGCGCTTTTGGAAAAAATAGTAAATACCTATAAATTCTATTGTAATCGCTGTTAATTCAGGAGATGCCATTTTACCACTCCAATATAACATAGGAGTTAGTAATAAAACCACCAAACCAGAAATAAAAAGAATATTTTGCTGAATACTCTTGTAAATAATAATAATAAAAACTATGTTTAATAAAAACAAGTTAATAAATCTCATAGCGATAAGAGGGTAAAGCTGCGTTAAATCTTCTCGGATAAAACTTAAAAACTCGGTTCTGTTTAACAATGCATCTTGAGAAAGTAAAAATGTATAATCAATCATAGAATGAAACATATGAATAAAAATAGTATATACACTCCACCATAGCCCACCATAACCAAAATCGTTGACATGAAATAGGTTATTACGAAAAGTATCATTTATATACGATTGAATAGCTGTACGATAGAACCATGTCTCATCAGGAACATATGCCAAACTGTAAATATTTTTAAATACAATATAATTATAAAACGCAACAAGAACAAAGCTAAAGAATAATAACAAAAAATTCTTTTCTAAATATTCTCTCATTAATTTCATTTAAATACCCACCATTTTTGCCCAATAAAATTTAGTATCGTACTAACCCCTGTGGCTACTAAAAAGGCTAAAAACACTATAGTAGTCATCTCTAGAACCATTTTATTAGTCATTACATTCGCTCCAAATGTCACACTGTACAAAATACTAAATTTCACGACCTCTTTATAAGACTTTTCATGTTTTTCAAAAGTCCAGTATTTATTGATAATATAGGCAACAACTGTTCCCAAAAGAAACGATATTCCTTTTGCCACATCATGGGATAAAAAACTTAGTAATAAATAATAACTCACTAAGTCAGTCCCTACCGCACTAAGTCCGGCTACTAAAAACCTTTTGAGCTCTTTTTTGATTTGGTTCATCGATACTTTTGCTCAAATGTTCTGTATTGAATATCTAATGTTTGTACTTTTTCTTGCTTGACGGTTGAATCTTTTTCCAAAGAATATGGGTGCCATGATATTTTGTGGAAAAAACTCTGCCAATAGATAAACGTTTCGTAATCATCTGGTGTACCCCAACAGATATAATCATCTACTTCAAAAACTTTGACCTTATATCCTAAAGATATGAGTTCTCCAACCATACTATCGACATAATATTCATTATTAACACGAATATTTTTGTCGAGTAAGCTTTGTAGTGCTTCATTAAAGAATTGCACTTTTCGGAAATAGAACGTTCCAACAATTGCATGGTCATTATACGGATTGTCTGAAATTGGTACTTTGACCGACACACCTATCACGTTATCATTATCTGATTTAATCCATCCGTACATTTGAGGATTGTTTTTACTGGAGATATGATGTCGAAAGGTAAAGACGATTGCATCTACATTTTCATTTTCAATGAGAGATTGATATTTTGCTTTATCATAAATCATACCATTGTCCGTAGCCGCTATCAATAAAGAAGATTCGCTATCTACCTCTTTTAATCCTAAACTGCATGTAATCGCTTGCCCTTCAGTTACTTCTGCAATCGAGACAATTTTCGCACTTGGATATTCGGCTTTTAACACACTTGCTACAGGGTAATTATTTAAATGCTCTTTTAATGTTACAAAAACATTATTTTCACTCTTTGGTAAACAATCTGCTGCCTGAATGATCATAGGTTTTCCACTAACTTCAATCAATGGTTTTGGATCTTTGTAGCCCATCTTTGAAAAACGGCTACCATGCCCAGCAAGAGGAATCAATGTAACACTGTTTTTTATTGCAACAGGTTTCTTTTTTTCATTGATAATATCTCGAAAATATTTCGACCAAGCATTGTACTCTTCAACATCTTGGGGTGTTCCCCACTGTAACATATGCTGAATATTATAAATAGATACATTTAAGCCATCTGCGACTAATAAATTATAGACCAGAGAAACATAATATTCACTCTTAAGGCTAATATCTTTATCCATCAGTTCTTTAAAATATTTCTTGACATAAGAACCTTTTTTGAAATAGTAAGTTCCATTGGAAGCATATTCATTCATCCGATTGTCTGTAAAAGGTTCTTTTTCTTTAATTTCTAACATCCACTGTTTTTCATCACACATAAAAGCATAGTTTGTGCTACCAAGCATATGAGGATGAAAGCCTTTATATGCAGGAATTGCACCATCGGCATTTCTATCTCGCGTATGCTTTAAAAAATCTTCATAATCCCAATAGGTTCCAAAATCACAATAATTGACAATAACTTCTTCTTCATCATTAATTAAACTTTCAATAAGATGAACGGCATAAACAGGGCCTTTTTTATGGTTTGGTATTTCTACCACATTAGCATTTGGTTTTATTCCAAGTAAAACTTCTCTCATATTTGTCTCAGTCAAGTGTTTTGCATTACAAATAAATGTAAACTTTGTCTCGTTGGGAAAAAGGTCACATACGTGCTCAATAATTGGCTTTCCATCAATAATAATAAGTGGTTTAGGTTCTTTATATCCTGCTTCTATAAATCTATTGCCAACTCCTGACATCGGGACTACAATGTGCATATTATTTTATCTCCTAAATCTTTTGTCTATATTTTTCAGCTTCCCAATTCATTAGGTAAGCTAATTCTTCAAACTCCAAAAAATTGGTATTTTCACTATTGTTTTCTAAAACAATGATATGAAATCTTAGTGCGTCTTCTATCTCTTTAGCTTTTTTAATATTTTGGGCAATGATATAAATTTTATTATTAAATAATAAAATTTTGGGAGTTTCATAATAAGTATTTTGATATTCCTGAATTGGTTTACTATCCTTAATATCTGTAATTTCTACTGCACAGATACCACAATAGACCAACGAATCTGGGCAAAAAGGTGTTTTTAAAAATAAATTTTTATCTTGCATAATAAACATATTTAAATCTATATCATTAGATAAATATGCGATAGAATTTTGGCCACTTATTTGATTGACTAAAGTTGATACAATATTAGTAACCTTATATTTATCCAGATCAATATGCAAATAGCACTCTATTGTATTAAGTACATATTCTTTCAAAAATTTAATTTCTTGCATATTGTCAGACGTGATTATTAATCCATGGTTTTGCAAGAATATAATTTTTGGAATTTTCTCATATTTTGATATTTCGGTATAAAGAGCCAATGCTAATTCTATCCCTGGAGTTTGATACTCTATTAATACAATTTCTTCTTTAAAAATAGTTTTAAGAACCACTTTCCAATCGTTCTTATTAACAATCATGTTCACAACAATAGGATGAGTATGCAGAGTGTATTTATAAAGTAATGAATGCAGTAATGTCTCGATAGAAGGTCGATTATTAATATCGACAGTAGCTTCTTTTACAAGTATGGATGCTAGTCTTTCTCTATATCTTTTATCATTGCTTGAAATTATTTCTTCATTTTTGACAATCTTAGCAATTTTTGCTGTATTCACTTTTGCATATCCACTATGTTCTTCGACATCACTTAATAGAAATCCAGATGCCTTAATCAACATCGTGCCATTATTAAGCTTAACAGAGCTATTTCCACCGCCTGCCTGCACTAGATCAAACCTCTCTCCTGCATATTTTGATAAACTTACTAAATCTTGAATTTCTTTCATAATAACCCTAAAATTTCTTTAAATTCTTTTATCTCAGTGACAAATTTTTTATTATAATTTTCTTGTTTACTCTTTGAATTAAGCCAAATTGATTGAATCCCCAAAGATGAAGCACCTATAATGTCTTTTTGATAACTATCACCAATCATACATACTTGATTTGGGTTCATATTTAGTTTATTTAATGCGGATAAAAACATATAAGGGTGAGGTTTTTCTCTACCAGCTTCTTCACTAGTTACAATATGTGAAACATATTTTGATAACCCAAATTTTTCAATTTTTCTATACTGAATACATGCTGTCAAATCAGTTACAAAACAAATAGTGTATTTTGGACTAACATCCTCAAAAAACTCAAAAACTCCGCTATAAAGCTCTATTGAATCCAAAAAAGTATCCCAATACACATTATAAAATTTCGCTGCCCAGCTAAGTGGATTAATCCCTACATATTCACATGTTTTTTGAAAGTACAAAAGTCTATTGTGTGATGAAGCAGTCTCCGCTAATTCAATATGAACATCTCTTCTCGCTTTTATAAAAGCATTCTCAAAATCAGCAATTTTTACTTCTTTTAGAACAAAATCTAAAACAGCTTGGTTGGCTTTCTTATGACAACTTTCATAGTGATAAATAGTATTATCTATATCTAATAATATTCCTTCAAACCTCATCAAATATCCTCTCTTAGCTTTTCACTAATCATTATTAAAGCAATAAGCTGAATAAATCCATCATATCCTTTTTCCCAATGAGCTTCTATCGACACTATCTCATTTATATTCGGTACTAATTCATGTGCAACAAGTTCAAAATCTATATGAGGTTCCTGACACAACTCTATATACTGTGTATACAAATCTTCGTTGTAGTCCCAAATATATGGGCAAGTCAAATAATCAAATAATACTTCTATATGAATACTCGCATCTATTGTAAGCTTCAACCCTAAGTCTATTTTTTGATTAATATCGCCAATCTCAAATTCTTGAATCGGGAAAAAAGAAATAACCAAGTCTGCAAAAGCTTTTTGAGGATAAATATATTTCAAAGTATCTTCTACTCTTGCCTCTATTTGTTGAATTATTTTTTCTAAACTATAACCTCTTTTTTGCATATCTCGAATAATTTTCCAATGCCTCCGTAATTTTTCATCGGTATCAAGGTAAATTTTAAAATCAATTATTTTTCTAACTTTTGGTAAATAAAAAGGATGAAGACCCGAAATAATAATAAATTCTTTTGGATCTATTTTAACTTGAGGAGTAAATTTCCCCGTATGATGATTATATTCACTTCTAAAAATAGAGCGGTTATGTTTTAATTCATAAATAGCATTTGCCTGTTTATGAATATTATTAGCCTTGGGGTCAAGATGTGTAAATTTGGACCAATGATTATCGCCCCTCTCCCATTTATGTTCACCGTCTCCTTCAATTTGAAGTAACTTAGTACCTAAAATATTTTGAAAGCTATTTAATAGAGTAGTCTTTCCCACTCCACTATCTCCGCCAATTCCAATTAAAAGATTAGTTTGTTTTTTATAAATCGAATTACTTTTAATCCCATACTTATAAAAAGCATACATTATAGCCATAAGCATTACTTCTAAATAAGTAAATGAAAAATTACGAAATCTTTCATGCAAAATTTTTAAATTAATTGCATTTCCCATCAATAGAATATCTTGATACTCACTTTTATAGAAAAAAATAAAAAAGACCAAATATGCAAGTGAGAAGTTTGCATACAATAAGAAACTTTTTTGCTCATGCGTATTTTTAATTAAATATATAGAAATAAAAGGTACTATCCAAACATACCACCCTGGAGATGGATATATAAAAAATATAACTGCTACAAATAAAAGTCCAAAATAAAAAAAATAATAAATCATTATTTACTTTATTTTGATTAAAAAAAATGCATATATACTGAAAGAATAGCAGCTACAGGTAATAACAATTTAATTTCACCAATACTATAAAAAGAATCAAATATTAACGATTGCCGATGATTAAACAACACCATATTTATAAAACCATCACTAAATAAGAATGGTAAATCCAAAATAAAAAATATTATAATAACTACAAATAGATATTTATATATATTTTTCAATGAAGTAGTTTTATAAAGATAAAATAATATTAATGGTAGTACTACGATAATATGAAATTTTGTAGCTAAGGAGAAGCTTAGAAGAATAGAAGAAAAAGTATATCTCTTTGACATTAGAAAATATATAGACCAAATAAATAGTGCTGTAGGGATAAGGTCAAGCTGTGAATGTACATATATTGCATAAATAATGATGGGATTTAAAAAATAATATAATAAAATACTTTTCTCTTTATGTGGGAAACTTTTAAACAAAAATAGAAGTATGCCAACATCAGCTAGCAATGAAGGAATTTTTAAAAAAGATTCAATACCAGTTAAATTAATTATGCAAGCAAAAGGATATAAAATATAAAGCATCAGTGAATGATAGGGAAATGCATCTATATTTAAGTTATTTTCAAAATAATATTGCCACGGATTCGTCTCATGTGAAATTGAAGATAGCACAAATGGTGTAAAAAACTCACTGCTTAACTGAGAAGAAAATAAGAAAATAAGAAAAACTTTCATCATTAGAATTAATAAAAAAAGCACCCTCACACCGCTTAAATCATTTGACTTCAATTGCTATATCCTTAAATGCTCCACCTACATTATAAAAAAATGCAACCGGATGCTGTAGTAACGTTATTCTTAATATATACTTTCCTTTTTCTTTTGGATAATAGATTATCATCTTTTCAATGGACTCATCATTAGGTAAAATATTTTTAGAGAGCTTGCTTCTATAATCTCCACCTATTGGGTGAGATAAGTTCCCAACTTTAAAAAAATGGTATGTAAGCATCGTTGCATAATTACCATCTTTATTAGCATTAGCAAACCATATTTGATTTGAATTATTTTTAATTTTTACTGTTAAAATCTCTTTATCAATATTCAATAACTTTTTAATATACCTAGTTGATGAAGAATCAAGAATTTCTAATTTACTATTAAAATTTGTAAGTGCTGTTGCATTATATGAATTGGCTATATCAACAGTAAAGCCAAGAGGTTCAAAGCCATCACCTCGAACAAAAGGATATTCTTCTAAACTAAAAAGTACTGATATAATTAAAATACCATAGACAAAAATAATAATTTTTTTATTAAATCCTATAACAAGAATAGGCAAAAGTGCAATAAAAATTGTTATTGCCTTTAAAAAATCTCTATAATATAACATTACTGTATCACCTAATGAAATAATAAGTATTCCATAAAAAAATATAGGTATATATTTTTTATTTTTAAACATTTTAATATAACTTAAAATTATTGATAAAGCAGTAATGGTTATAAAAATAAATAAACCCAACAAAGCTGTATTGTCTTCAGAAGTAATTAAACGAAGTAGCGTTTTAAAGATGGATACAAAAGGTAAGTTTGTAATATTATACGCCTGAGATGCAGGTAAAACTCCAAAATGAAAAGTCACATACAATTGCCAAATAAAAAAAATAATGCCTGGAATCGCAACTACTATAATGTTTTTAACAAGATCAAAAAATATTTATTTTTTAGATAAATATTTATCTTTAATTAAACTAAAGAACTCTACGCAAAAAATTACAAATGCTACGACAACATACCCTTCCCTCGTTAAAACGGCAAAACTCATAAATAACATGTACATAACTTTGTTGTTTTTTAGATACGAAATAAATGCTATTAAACAAAGAGCATCAGCCGCTGCATCAGGAAGACCATTTGTTAATGTAATTAATACACCTAAAGAAAAAGCCCACAATAAGCCAATAAAAGGATTTATTCCAAGTTCTCTATAATACTGAATTAGAAAGTAAAAACCAACCGATGTAATTAAAATATTTGCTAGAATGAAATGTATTGGTAACACAATATTACTAAACATTAACAATGATAAAAACTTTGAAAAGATAGGCAATCCAATTCTTTGCCATCTATAAGATGGAGAATCAACATGATTATAGGTATCACCAATACCTAATAAATCATTAGAAATATAATAATAAAATTGACCATCCCAACCTCGTTCATTGCCCCCCAATATTGGTGTAAATGAGAAATTAGAATAAATATTTGGTATTCCCCAATAATTTGCTGGCCAAAATGTCCAAAAATAATTTCCACATAAATAAACTTCAACATAATAAGCTATTAAAGTAAGCACAATAAAAAAATACATAATACTAATAAACTCTGAACTAAATAACTTAATTTTCATTCAATAACCTCTATATTGTTCTTTTATGGCTTATATTCTTTTATTCTTAATAAAACTTAACTGCTAATATAAAATAAAATTATTAATTCATGCTAGTTGTTCAATAATATAATTCTGCAATTGTTTTACATCTATACTCTCTTTAGCTATATTACCCACGTTTGAAACAGTCGCTAAATTATTCATATTTAACCAATCGTGTAATGCAAAAGAAATTTTTACTCCTTTTGCTTCAAATATAGAGTATTTGTGCTTTGAAGTATATGGATCTGATAATGAGGTATTAAATGATATAAGGGTATCATCTTTGTCAAAATCAATCGGTTGATCTAATAAAAAATTATTGGGAATATTTAATATTTTATTAGATGTATATTGACGTGCATACATAAAACCAAAATTATTTGACATTACATATATAGGTTCAATACGATAACTGATAGGAGGGTTTTCAATAAGCTCTTTTAATACATTCCATACAACGTGAAGAAGATCACTTTTTATATCTTGCTGAATAAATTCTGAAATATCAACAAATAACTGCTTCTGCATAGGAAAAGCTGGAAAAGTTTTTGCTAAAGAATTAGAAACTAAAAGCATCAATATTTCTTCATCAATACTTTTAATATTAGAAATTTGATGAATTAAATTAAAAATAATAGACTTTGGATTTTCATAAAATTGTTCAATTGCTTTAAAATATTGAAATGCACATTCCTGTGGATTATGTAAAGTGCGGATAGCATCTTTACCTCTATCTCCTAAATTTTTTCGTTTTTCTTCATCTGCCCATAAAGTCTCAAGTGCTTCGATTAAAGATCTATCTGTAAATTCATTTTCTAACATCCACACAGTGTCTCTACTCAAATCTGCCATAGAACCATTGGCATTAACAATGGTAGGCAAATTAAAATTCATACAGTCTAAAACAGCTGCAGATGTTTCTCCTCGTGACGATGTACGCAACTGGACTCCAATATCTGCGGATGCTAGATAATCTCTAAATGTATCTTTATCTACCCAGCCACTAATTTTGATACGATTTTTTAGACCAGATTTTTTGATAATCTCTACAAGACTAATGCCATATTGTCCATTATTATTTTCACCCACAAAAATCAAATAACAATCAGGCTCTTTGGAAAGCTTTGAGCATATAAAGGCATTCAGTAAACGTTGGTTTAATTTGCTTTCCCCCAAAAATCCAAAACTACATATGACAAAGGATTCTTTAGGAATGCTAAGTCTTTGACGAGCCAAATCACGATCAATAATAATTCCAGATGAACGCAAAAGAGGAATGACTGTCATATTTGAAGACATGCTTGGTCCATACCATTGTTTTGTTAATTGCTTTGAGTTTTCAGAATGAACTATTGTGCCAAGAGAATTTTGTAATACTTCTAAATTAGCAGGATATTGCAAAATTGTATCTGCTATATTCTTTGTACCATATTTATCCTTGAATGCTTTATAGCCATGGCTTTTAAAAAGAGCTTTCGAAAAAATATAGTTATTCGTAGGGTTAAATTCCATATTTCCAAGTATGCCTGATAAATAAAAATCATGGAGGACAACAACGCCAGGAATATTCATCAACAAATCAAACATATGCTGATGGAAAAAGGAATTGCCAAAATGATAAAGAATTCGATCAAAACTTGAATGATTCTCTCGAAACCATTCTACGCTTCTAATGTTACAATTTTGTCTAATCCATTGATCTGATACATAATTTTGTTCAACAACAACATCAATATCATAATATTTTGATAACGTAGGCAAGAGTTCGGCACTATAATCACTTATACCACTTTTTTCAGGAGGAAGAGGAGAAATATATGCTAATTTTAGGCCTTTCTCTGTAAATAATGATTGCTCAAGAGTTATGTTTTGAACATGCCAATGCTCTATAGCTTTAATAGCAGTTATAGCACATTTATCCCAAGAAAAATTTTCTGCCTGTACCAATCCATGCGAGGCAAGCATCATACGAAAATCATCATCGCACAAAACTTTTACCAGCATATCGGTTATTGCCTGATCATTTTTGGGATCAAACAGTGCTTCTTCTAACCCAATCACTTCAGGGATACTAGATGTATTCGCTCCAATAACTGCTTTTCCACATGACATCGCTTCTAACGCTGGCAGACCAAAGCCTTCATGCCACGATGGAAAAATAAATACTCTGCATAAATTATAAAGCGCTACCAAATCCTCTTCTGAAACAAATCCAGTAAAAATTATTTCATGAGAGTCTAAGCCATGATTTTTGGCTAAAGCCCCTAATCTAGTTCGATCATTTTCCTGAATAGCACATACTATTGCAAGCTGATGCTTATCACGAATATTTTGGGGTAAATTGCTATATGCACGAATCAATCCCTCAATATTTTTTCTATGATCAATACCACCAGTATACATAATAAAGGTATCTTTTAAAGAATACCTAGCACGTAAAGAAAGTTCATATTCATCATTAATTACAAGTGGCCTAAAGTGTTTTTCACAAGCCGTAGAAATATTGACAGTAAACTCATTGGTTGAACCAAGATAATCTATTCCCTCTTGGCGAGAAGACTCAGAAATTGACAATAAAAGATCCACTTTACAAAGATGAGCAATTTTTGCTTCATACCATTTTTTAATATCTGGATTATCAAGATATGTTGATGAATTGATGAGAGGAATTAAATCATAAAGGATGCATGCAGTTGGTATTTTTCGATCGATCAACCCAACACTGCTAACAGCATCATCAACAAGCCCTTCAAACATGCTTGTAACAAGTACCATATCAGGATTAAGGGTCGCTAAAAATGATTCTCTAATATACTCTGCTGATTCTCTACGGACATCATTCAATTTATCTATATAGCTAACATTCTGCGGTGCATCCCAAACTAATATATTTTTTTGAGACAATAATCCTTCTAATTCATTTCGTAACGGGATAATGGTATCAGGGAAAAGTCCACTTAGCACAACTAATATCTCATGATTAGCACAATTACTAATAATTGCTTTTGTTAGAGAAAGTGAATAACGGCCAATTCCTCTGTTTCGTGATCCTATTGACTGTGCACCTTGTAAATCAATAACTATCCTCATTTTTCACCTCTACGCTTTTGTTCTTCTATATCTTTTTTTAATTTAATATATATCCTCTTTGCGTTAGGAGAAAGATGCTGATATATTTCTATATTATTATCTTTATCATATAAAAATTGAATCTGTCCAACTCTTTTTAACCTTGCACGTATATGCGGAAAATAATTTAAAATAGCCATTGTTATATATTTAAAACGCTGGTGAGTATTAATATAATTTTTAATATTAATCATTTTCTGTCTTATAACTCTTCGTGGCCTACTAGTTGGTGAAAATGTTAACCAGTGATACGAGCCATAAATAAACCATCTTAGAAATTTACCCATTAATCGTAGTGGCATAGTTATTTTCCATGAGTTACTATTGACCACAGTATAATAATTATCCCAAGCATTTTTGGCTTGAATTTCTGCTTCACTCGCTTTGGCTTTTGCTTCACTCGCTTTGGCTTTTGCTTCACTCGCTTTGACTTCTGCTTCACTCGCTTTGACTTCTGCTTCACTCGCTTTGGCTTCTATGTTTTGCAAACGATTTTCAAACCTATCAGTAAGAGTACTTAGTGATAATCCAAAGTCTTGTTTAAAAATCTTATCAAACTTCTCTAAAACATCTGCGTTTGCCTCTTTTTGCGCAATAACAGCGTAGTCAGGACTAACTCCTTCTATAACCTGAAATAAATTAACATTTTTTTGCACTGTAAGCTCTTTAGACTCTTGCAGTCTTAATGTTTTCGTACGATTATAACCATAAAATTCAGGTAAAAAAGAAAGTAGCTTAGAAGGTATAGGTTTTATATGTGTAGGGTCTAAGTAAAAATTTTCTGTTGCAACTTTAATATTCTCAGGATTTGGTGTTTCCATTATAAGTATTCCACCAGGCTTAAGTACTCTCAATGCTTCTTGAATAAATACCTGTAAGTTTTCAAAAGAAATATGCTCTACAACATGAAATGCACTGACTAAAAACTTGACTATCACTTTCAAGTGTTTTTATAGATTCTACGGCATCTCCTTGTGACGCTTGTAAATTTCTTTCATAACAAGCCTTAAGCATACCTTCATCTAAGTCTACCCCAAATGCATTAAATCCATTTTCTTGCATTAATTCTAGCCATTCACCTCTACCACAACCCAAATCAAATGTATTTCCCTTGCTATAAATACTTATTAATGGCTCTACTATTGGCAAATATTGCTTTCGTAATTCTCTAATTATTTCTCTTGGGGCATAATACCGCTCTTCAAAAGCTCTATAAAAATCTTTATTTAACATGCTGGACCTCTATTCTTTGTTCCATCCATATGAATCCTACAAATTCTTTTTTTGATGTATTCACAACATTAAATACTAAAGCTTGATCTCTCCACTCATAGTTTGCCGATATATGTGTATCGTCCTTATGCACCGCAATAGCAATAGAATATGAACCAACTCCTAAATTCATTGGAAATGAAAACATTACATTAAAAACATCACCTTTTTTACTATTTTCTATTACAGAATTATAATGATAAGTGTTAGTTCCAAAAATTGGTTGACCAAGTCTATCTTTGATCATATATCCAACTACAAGGTTTGGTATATCTCTATAAATCCCAATATTAACTTTTAAAGTAATATCCTCTCCAACAGCAATATATTCTATCTTTTCATTTTTTTGATTGTAAATACCAATATCTTCAACTCTTGCTTCACCCGTTCCAGAAATAGTTTCTACTTTGCCATCTTCTCTAACTACTTGCTTTATCGTACTATTTTCTTTTTCAGCTATAAGTGCATTGTAAAAGTCCATTACCTCTTCCGGATTTCCATCTTTTATGACAGCACCTTTTTCTAGTAAGATAGCCCTATTGCAGATAGCTTGAATGGCTCCACGATCATGTGAAACTAAAAGCAATGTCGTTCCCTGCTTTTGAAACTCTCGTATGCGATTTAAACTTTTATGTTGGAAGTAGGCATCACCTACCGACAGCGCCTCATCTACGATAAGTATATCAGGTCTATAAGCAGTTATCACACCAAATGCCACCCTTAATTGCATTCCACTAGAGTAAGTACGAACAGGTTGATCAAAATACTCACCTATCTCTGCAAAATCTCTAAGCTCATCTATGACTGCATCTATTTGTTCATTTGTAAAGCCCATCAACCCTGCTGAATGATAAATATTTTGACGACCAGTCAAATCAGGATGAAAGCCCATCCCAAGCTCCAGTATAGCAGATATGCGTCCATCTATATGGACGTTACCACTGGATGGCTTCAGCGTCCCTGTTATTATTTTTAGGAGTGTACTCTTCCCTGCGCCATTTCGTCCAACTATTCCCACAGCTTCACCTGGAGCAATAGAAAAATTGATATGCTTTAAAATATGATGTTCTGTTATAGGCTTAAAGTCACAACCAAACCACGAAAGAATGCGCTTAAATTCTGAACTGTAATCTTTAAAAGATTTACTTATATTTTTTACTTCCAATACATTCTTCATTACAGTACATCCGCCATTTCTTCACTTGCTTTTTTAAAGATTATCATTGCCACGACCAAGCTTATAGTAGCAAAGATACTTGGATATATGAGAATACTCAAATTAGGTGCTTTATCATATAGAAGTACATTTTGGTATCCCATGGTGATTCCGGTCATTGGATTTAGCATTAGCAAACCATGGTATCGTTCAGGTATGATAGATGACATGTAGACGATAGGTGTCAGCCAAAACCAAAACTGCAAAATTATGTTCATCACTTGACCAACATCTCGTATAAATACATTTAGAACACCAAAAAACAAACCTAGTCCTACTGCTAATCCAACAGTTATAAGTATAAGTAGCGGCAGCCAGAACAAAGCGTGATAAGGCAAATGACCTAAAAATCCAAAAACTATAAACATCATGAAAAAAAGTAACACAAAGTTTACAAGTGAACTTCCTATGGTAATTAAAGGGAGTGATAGTTTTGGAAATGTCATTTTTTTAAGTATGTTTCCATTGTCTATAAAAACGGTTAACGAACGACCTAGTATTTCTGAAAATAGAGTCCAACCAACCATTCCCGATAGTATATAAACCGGATAGGCGTATTGCGTTGCTACTCCAGGTAATTTAGCAGTCATTATCTGAGAAAGTATTAAAGCATATATAAGCACTAATGCTAACGGATGTAAAACCATCCATAATCCGCCAAATTTACTCCGTGCAAAACGAGAACGAAACTCTGTTTTAATTGAGCTAATAATAAAAAATCGATATGCCCATATGGCTCTTAATTGTTTCATATTCTATTGTACTCATCTTCAATACGGACGATGTCATCTTCACCTGTGTATTCACCGACTTGTGCCTCTATGAGTACAATAGGGATTTTACCGTCGTTAATAAGACGGTGCACTTCTCCCATTTTGATATAAGTTGATTCATTGGGGCGTATAAGCCTTGTCTCTTCACCCACCGTAACAGTTGCAGTACCACTAACAACGATCCAATGTTCACTTCTATGAAAATGTTTTTGTAAGCTAAGACGTTTTCCAGGATTGACAACAATGCGTTTTATCTTATAACCAGGTGTATCTTCGAGTACCGTGTAAGTTCCCCATGGGCGATGCGCTGTGAGGTGGATGTTGTGAATCTCTGTTTGTCTATTTTTAAGTTCTGCAACGACTCTTTTGACTTTTTGAGATGAACCTTTTTTGGAGATAAGCAATGCATCAGGTGTATCGACAATGATGAGATCTTCTATATCTACCGTAGCTATAGCTCTACAGCTTGGTACAATAAGATTGTTTTTGCTATCAACGTTAATGTATCGTTTGTAAAGCGTGTTACCATCATCGTCTTTAGGAAATTCCTGATAGAGCGCATCAAAACTTCCTACATCATTCCATTCGATATCACCAGCTGTAACAACTTTTACTTTTTTACTTTTTTCCATGACCGCGTAATCAATGCTATCTTCTGGGATAGCTTGCATATCTTTAAGTGCTATTCTAAATTCTAAATCATTAGTAGTTAACTTTCTTTCAAAAGCTAACTTACATGCATCATAAATAGCAGGAGAATACTGATGTAACTCTTCTAAAAACACCCCTGCTTTAAAGCAAAACATGCCACTATTCCAAAAATAATTTCCTGCTTGTACATAGGTTTCTGCCATATGTAAATTAGGTTTTTCATGAAAAGCTTTGACATTTTCACCATCTGCCTCTATATAACCAAATCCAGTCTCTGCAAATGCCGGTGTAATGCCAAACGTTACTAAAGAATCTTGTTGTGCTAATTTTTTTGCACGTTCAACAACATGCTTGTACGCTTCATGGTTTTTAATAAGATGATCACTGGGTGTCACAAGGACAATTTCTTCAGCATCAAGCGCCATACAAGCTAGGGCGATGGCTGGAGCCGTGTTCCTCGCTGTAGGTTCAAGTAAGTAATATGCTTCTGTCACTCCTCCTACTTCATTGAGCTGATCTAATGCTAAAAAATACTGTTCAATATTGGAAACTATAAGTTGCTTGGAACACAATTGCTTATTGCGTTTTACTGTTAATTGAAAGAGTGATTGTCCATCAAAAAGGCGAATAAATTGTTTTGGCATCAATGTTCGACTAATAGGCCAAAGTCTTGTACCGCTACCGCCACATAAAATCAAATTAACCATTATATATAACCTTTAGGATTTTTATTAAGGGGATACATATACTTTTATACATATATCTAAAATAACATAGTATCTTTTTAATAATTAGTTTAGTTTGACTATAAGTAATATGTAAAGAATAATTTTCTGTAAATAATTGAAATGTAGAATAGCTATACACTAAAGCAGAGGAGTCAAACATAAGCTTCTTATATGTAATTTGTATTACATGTTTTAAAAATTCAAGCTTGCTATTGAAAAAAATATTATAAACAATAACATCAAATTCTGCGTTTAGTAACTCCACGCAGGAATGAGAGCCGATATATCCTGCTCCGCCCGTTACCAAAACTTTCATATAAATTACTTTCTCTCTTAAAATGAATCAACAAATATTCATTCTGTTTATATTGTTAATAAATAGTTAACGAAGTGTAACAACTCTTCGCTTTATTTGAAGTTAAGCACTTTTGTTAATATTACAAAATTGTTACTTTTTCTCTTGTAGGGTTAAGAAGATTAAGTTGAAGAGAATATCTGAATATTTTACATGTAAGGGAAAATCCCTACATGTAAATACGTTTATATCTTCTCAATTTTCACAGGAATAGCCTGTCTTACATTAGAGCCGATGACAAAATCACTCAGTGTTGCAATGTTAAGGCGGGAGGCATCACTCAGGCCTAATTTATTGATATTCACACCACTTCGTCTGGCGATTCTACCTTCTTTGGTTATGCCATCAATGTGTACGCTACTACCTCCTTCACCCATTCTGCCACCGCCGTGTTCAATGCCGATAGAGCGAGGATGCAACCCTTCACGGATACGGCAAATACCCTCGACTTTTCCTTCACTGGAGCGCACGACCACACGATCGCCATGGGCAATGCCGTAGTTTTTTGCAGTTGCCGTGCTCAGATCAATAAACGTGGTGTAGCGTGTATCGCGTAGACTCTCTACAGAGGCTGTGTAGGAAGAGAGGACATTGGATTTGTAACTGAAGGCTAAAAGATTGAACTCTTTGGAATCCATATCGATCTTATTGCCCGTGTAAAAACGTGGCGCATAATAACGAGGCACCCCACTGTAAGGCTCGCCACTCATAGAATTAAACGCAACGCCCAATGTTTGGTTGTAAATGGCAATCGGTTTTTGATACGCATGGCTCATTTTGTTGCCATCATACGCACTTGATTTATCGGCAAAGCGTCCACCCCTACTCATCACATACGCCACTCTGCGCCAATTATCTGTACAAATGCGTTGCAACGAAGGAACGTATTCCTCCAGTCCTGCAAGAGCGATCTCATCATCACTCGCTTCAGGCGCAGGATTAGCGCCATCCATCGCTACGTTCTCAAAAGCTCGCAAATAAAAATCTTCAGGTTTATCAAAATCAAACTTCGCATTCGCACCATTAATCGCATTTTTGCCAAAGCCAGCCAATCCCAACGCTTTTCCAAGCTCAATCATAAAGCTGTCCATACTGATAGGCTCACCATTGGCAAAGGTTGCATTGGGCGATTTTAAAATGGGATAGCGCACATGCGTTGTTTTGGTGAGATGTCCCGCCCAAGGAGCCAGCACGCCCCATGTCTCATACAACACCGAATCAGGCACGATATAATCTGCGTAACGACTGGTTTCGTTGATAAATGGATCAATCGCAACAAAAAGAGGAATCGCTTTGGCAGGGTCTTTCAGCAGCGGCAAAAGATGATCACTCCCGCTTTGACCATAAACAAAATTTGCATTCCAACTAATCAGTACTCCTAGTTTATACGGGTACGCATTGGCACTGCTGTTAATAACCTCGGATTCGATAGCAGGGCTAAAAGGAAACCACGCATCTTTGGCAGGGTAAGGATTGACTCCTTGCTCAATTTTGCGTTTATACTCGCTACTTTTTTCATACGCCATTCTCGCTCTATCGATGCGAACACCAAAAGGTTTTTGCTTACCGGCATAGGCTAAAAGATTGTAACATGAGCCATTGAAGTCTTTGAATTTTCCTCCTCCGACGCTCATACCGCCTTTGTGGTTGAGATTGCCCACGAGGGCTCCTAACATCATAATAGCATAGGTCGTATAAAATCCTGTCGAGTGCATCGTTCCACCGTGACAATCCACCCCAACACTTCTACCATACGAGGTAAACTCACGCGCAAGTTCTAGAATCGTTTTTTCATCCACGCCACTCTCTTTGGCATAAAAATCAAGAGAGTGCTCAAACGCCGCTTCCTTTAACAACACAAACGAACTTTTTACCGTGTATTTCACGCCTTCTAGGCTTACATCACCTTCATATAAAATGTCTGCTTCTAAAACATTAGCAGCATTTTTTAGCAATCCATCTGCTTTGTCAATCACATAAGCCACCTTGGCAGCATCCACCAAAATCTCACCTTTTTCACCCCATCCATAATGACAAGATGCGATGCATTGGTAAAACTAACCTCGTTCAATGTTTTTTGCGCAACATCACTGGGGATTGCAAGATACGCTTTTAAGTAGCGCTCCTCTTCAATAATCACACGAATCATTCCCATCACCAACGCCAAATCGCCGCTAGGTTTGATCGGCAACCAACGTGAGCGATCCCCTACCGCAATCGAGTCGCTGTTCGTTAAAATAGGTGTGACAATCACATAACGAAGCGCTCCGCCTGTGCGGCTTTTGGCAAGCAGTTTCGCTTGGCGCTTAAACGGATTACCGGCTTGGGCAGGAGCCGTTCCAATGCTCAGTAAAAATTCACAATGCTCAAAATCGGGCTTCATATGCGGCGAAGTAGCAAAATCATCCAGATACGCCGCTTCTCCTGCACGCATGGAGAGCCCACAGATAGAGGTGTGCCCCATAAAGTTAACGGTTCCGAAGCTTTGAACAAAACGGTGTACCATATAGTTTTGACGACCTTCATCCGCCGTTCCTAAAACACAAAGTTTATTGGCAATAGGGCCGTAGTCTGGGTTTTGTGCATCGATGAGCGTTTTGGTGTCTGCTAAAGCTTTAAGCCCTTGAACCTCGCCCTCGCCAAAAAGATTGCCACCCTCGCTGATCTCTTTAATGAGCTGTTCGATGGAGATACTCGCCCACTTATCTTCCCCTCTCTTGCCCACACGTTTGAGTGGTGTTGTGACACGGAATGGATCTTTCAGTTTTTCATAGACGAGATTACCGCGTGAGCATGCCGTTGAGCGCATTTCTAGCCCACTCTCTTTAAAGCCTGATGTTGCTTTAAAACTCTCTATAAGAGGTGTTTTGTAGGGTAACCACGGGTCACTTGAGAGCAAACTGTAGGGATTGCCAAAAACACGTACCACTTCACCACTTTTGGCATCAATTTTGACACGTACGGAACAAAATGTCGTGCAGCCGTTGCAGACGCTAGGTTTAACAACGTAGTCATTTGAAAAGGCTATCTTTCCCTCTTTTTGGATAATTTCAGTCAGTGGCGCATTGCCATAGATCGCGTCTTTGGCTTTTTCACCTCTTCGTTGCATCGTGATGGCTTTTCCGAGTGTCTCATGATACCCTCCCACCGCGGCACTGCCTGCGACGATGCTGGTTCCGATTAAAAAATTTCTGCGTGATGTTTCCATGATTATCGCTCCTCGTGTTTAACGTAATAATTTGCCATCTCTTTATCCCAAGGGAAAAGCACCATCACCAAAGCGATCAAAGCGATCAATAAACTCCAGTTAGAGAGTACCGATAGGATGCTGTCAAATCCTGAAAAGTGCGGATGGTATTCAAGTAAAAAAGGTGTCGTTTTACCAATGCTTTGACCACCAATAACCGTATTCCAGCGGAAAATCCACACACCAATGGCGGAGAGGATTCCTCCAAATAAGACCCATTTAAATGAGCGTGTAAAATAGTTCGTAAAGCCGATCGCCATAGGGACAAACAGACAAATCACATAATCCACGATCAACACTTCCCAGAAATTTTCACCAAAGAAAAGCTTGAACGCGTATTTTTCTTCGCCATTAAAGGTAATGGCAAAGGTGAGCCAAAAGAAGCGAATCACAAGATCGATCACAATAAACCATGACAAAAGACGCGCGAGACGCTGCATCATTTCCATGTCTACGCGTTTAAAGTCTGTAAAGAATTTTTGAAAAATTGGCAGTAAAATAATGAGCAAGCCCGTTCCTGAAACCATCGCCGAAGCTAAAAACAGAATAGGCATCAGTGGAGTATGAAACAGAGGTATCGCATGCACCGCCCCTAAAATATAGCCGGTGTAGCCATGCACGCTCAGAGCCAATGGTATACCAATCGCACCTAAAATAACGCCTAAATGGTGGTCTTTTTCAACCTGCTCTTGGCTTCGCACAACCCCTTTTGAAAACCAAAAATAAGGGCGGTAGAGCACTAAAGCTTCAACTAAAATGAGTAAAGGATACGCGATCAATAATAACACGCCCCATTTCATCGGTGATGTAGGAAAATTTTCCCAGCCATAAAAGAAAAAGTTGATAATGCGACCGGGTTGGCGAAGATCATCGATCAAGTTCATCGGTGCCGCTACGAGCAACACAAAAGCTAAAAGCAGTGAAAAGCCCGCGATCGGTTTATACTCTTTCATGCCAAAAACATGGGCAAAACTGGAGATGATAAACGCTGCTGCTGAACTTCCAGTAAACCAAAAATAGTTGGGAATATCTATGCCCCAAGGACGATCGGGTGTGATCGTCGAGATCGTATGTAATAGTGCTCCAAAATCCATCTTATTCTCCTTTGGTGGACCACTCACGAGTAGTCGGCATCCCATCAATTTTTCGCGCCATATCATCCAATGCTTTGAGCGAATACGGCAATCCTTGAATTTCCCCACTGAGGGCTATGTAAAAAACACGTGGTTTGGTTCCGCTCGCAGGTTTTAAAACCGTCGCTGGGTAGCTTGAAAGGAGTTTTGAAACCGTTGAGTGCGGATCATTGAGATCGCCAAAAACGCGTGCTCCTCCCACACAACTCTCCACACACGCAGGCAATAAGCCATGATCGACTCGATGCGCACACAGCGTGCATTTATCGGCAACATTGGTGATTGGGTTAAAGTAGCGTTTGTCGTAAGGACAGGCATTGATGCAGTATCCACAACCCCAGCAGATTTCATTATCGACCACAACGATGCCATCTTTGCGGGCAAACGTTGCACCCGTAGGGCAGACACTCACACACGAAGGCTCAGCACAATGGTTACAGAGTTGGGGTAAAAATGCCTTATGCACATTGGGGTAACTCCCTAGTTCATACTCAGGCACATAGGTTCTAAATTTTTCTTTGGGGACTCTGTTTTCACTTTTGCAGGCACTCGTACAGGCTTGGCAGCCAACGCATTTGCGCAGATCGATCACCATTCCAAAGCGCTTACCCTCTTGTCCGATGTAGCGTGCATCGCCACTTTCACGTCCAGGGTTGGTCAAGCTTATGGCTTTTGCATTGGGGGCAGCAAGCACAGCGGCACTTAAAAGGGCGGTTGTTTTTTTGACAAATCCCCTTCGTCCTTGTTGCAGCTCTTTCTCATCCATCATAACTCCTTTTGGTCTATTCCAAAAGCAATCATAACAATCACAAGAGAGAAAGTAGGGAGAACGCCTTAGAGGATTATTTCAAAAATAGCCCCTTTATCGCTGTTGTAAGCACATAAAACTCCATTGGCATTTTTTTCGATGATCGTCTTGCTCATGTAAAGCCCAATGCCAGTCCCACTCTTGGCGTGTTTGGTACTCACATAAGGCTCAAAGATTTTTTCGATCGGTTCTAAGGCAATGCCTCCGCCATTATCGGCAATGAGAATCAGCACTTTCCCCTCTTTACATGTAAGACTGATCCAGATCGTCGGATCGCTGATAGAACGCTCCAAAAGAATGTCTTTGGCATTGCTGATGATGTTTAACATTGCTTGGGCAAATTGGCTGGGGTAGCCCTCCACTTCGCAGTGATCACCTTCGTGAAACTCAAGTGTAATGTGATGATTTTTCAAAGCGGATTCAATGAGACCAAGTGATTTATGAATCGCCTCATTGACACTGTAACGCTCTTTTTGATTGTCACTGACAAAGAAGTTGCGAAAATCATCAATGGTTTTAGACATGTAAGCAATCAACCCTTCTGAGCGCTTAATGCGATCCTCAAAAATCGTAGTCGTGAGTTTTTGTTTTTCCCAAAGAATTTGCAGATTCATCAGTGTTGCACCCAGTTCACTCAGCGGCTGTCGCCACTGATGCGCAATGTTGCCGATCATCTCCCCCATACTGGCAAGCCTGCTTTGGTGCATCAAAATTTGCTCATTTTCCATGCGCCTTGTTATCTCTTCATTGACGCGATCTTCGAGTGTATGGTTGAGCTCTTTAAGATTTACTTCGCTCTCTTCCAGTCGTAAGATCAAAACATTGAAGCCATAATTGAGAATGATGAGAAGTACGGCTAACATACTCAGTGCCACAAAAAAAGCTTCATACACCGCATCTAAAAGTTTTTGCTGTTGATCGCTGATATCTTGAAAAAAGAGAAGCTCCGCTAAATCATCTCTAATGATTCCCTTAAGAGGAATGACATGGGTAATGTAGGTACTTTTTTTATTTTGAGAAATTTCGCCATCCTTGAGGCTAATCCCTAAAAGGGCATCATCTGAAGGAACAAACTCCTCGCCTTTAAAAAGAATGTAGCCTTTCAGATTGGAAAACTCTTCGACTTCATTGAGAAAAAACTCAGGGGCAATCGCAAACTCCAGCATACCAATAATTTTTTCATGCACGATGACTGGCACCATAATATGATAGGCTGCGTAATGCTTGGAGAAGAAAAAGCCAACTTCGGGCTCCTTGGGCACTTCACCACTCTGCTCAATCTCTTCCTTTTTAGGCTCTTTCCCAAGGTAGGCAAGCAGTGCCAATTTTTCATCGTAAAAACGAATTCCGAGCAGATAAGGATTTTCTTGTTTAAGTACGTTCCAGCGAAAACTTGAAAGTCCTGTAAGTTGTTCTATATTTTTGTGCTCTAACGCCTCCTTAATGCCATAAGAGTCAAGATTGGCGTAGGCGCGATTGAGGTAAAAAGCACTGGTACGCTTCAGTGTCATCTCATAAATACTGTGAATTTGAAGCGAATAATCTTTACGGGATTTTTCAATTCCTTCCCTGACATCAATATAACGCATCCAGCCAAAAATCGTCGCCATCGCTAGAAACAGCATTAGGACGAAAATCATCGTTTTGGTTTTAGTTGAAAGGCTAGAAAGCGTATTAAGGTAAGACAAGTTTATATCCTATCCCAAAGACATTTTCGATGCTCTCTTTGGTCAGTTTTTTGCGAAGTTCTTTCACGAGGGCTTTAAGCGCCTCTTTACTTCCACCCTCTCCTGCCCAGATTGCGTCTTCGAGCTCATCAAATGAGATCACACGATTTTTTTGGCGCAAAAAATACTCAAATAAAAGACGCTCTTTTTTGGTAAGAACAAACGATACACCTTCATTCGCCAAGGTACCCGTTTCGGGGTCATAAAAAAGATCACTCCCCGCTTTGATCATACCGCCCTCGCCCCATTCATACATCCATTCGGCACAGGTTTTAAGGGCATCTAAAAAACTCTCTTTGGAAAAAGGTTTGAGAAGGTATTTGCAAATATTGAGCTCAATGGATTGCTGAAAATAACTTGGCTCTGCGTATGCACTCATGATAATCACGGGAACACGTTTGTGCGATTGGCGAATCTCTTTGAGCAGCTTTAAGCCATCACACTTTGGCATACAAATATCAAGCAATAAAATGTCTGGCTTGTGTTCAAAAAAAAGGTCTAATGCCTCTTCGCCATCACGTGCTTCGACGACTTTATCAAAGAAAAGCTCCAAAGTTTGAACGACACTTTTGCGCAGACTCTCTTCATCTTCGGCGTATAAAATGCACAGATGTTCGAACAAAGAAAGTGGATTTGCCATAGTATATCCTTATTAAAAGCCTATTCTAACGCACATGTAAGCAATTGTCAACACACTTTACATGTAAAGATTTTTGCACAGATCCCTTTTATCAAACTAAATTAAAGTTAAAAAATTATGACTAATTTAATACAAAGTTTTGACACACTAAAATAGCGCTTAGATTTTCGTTGAAAATAAACATACCAAAGGAATAATGATGAAAAAACCCTCGCCTTCTTAGCTGTTGTTGCGCTTCTTTTTAGTGCGTGTCAAAAAAAAGATACAACATCTACAACTCAAAATGTCTCCATTAATGGTGTTTCCCTTAGTGCTCCAATGAAAGTGGATAAAGAAAACAAAACGATTACTATTTTAGCGGCTGTCAATGGTAAATATTTGACTGAAAATACACGTCATGCTGTTGTTTTTAAAGATGGTAAGTTCGGTGACAAACCAGTTTTTAGAGCCTTTCAAAATCAAAATGACTTTCTCCAAGCGATGCTTGAGATTGGTGGCGTTGCGGGCAATAATATGACGAAAGCCAATGGCGAAACAACCTACGTGGAAGGTCAAAAAATCGCACTAAGCGTAACATGGAACGGTGCGCCTAAAAGCTATGACATCAATGAAGTCATCAGTGACAGCAACAATAAGCTGATTGATTTACGCTTTGGCGGTAACGAAAAAAATGCTAAAGAGCTCAATACAGGATGTATTACCTGTTTGGACAGTTGTTCTGTTGGTATTATTTCCAATCACGCTTATACCTATGGTGCCGTTGAAAAACGTGGTGAAGTCATTTTCCATGGCAATGCAGCCATTCTTCCAAAAGATGGTACATTGGTTGCTGTAACCTATAAATTGATCAATGAATAAACTCTTTTTAGGACTTTTTTACGCCTTTTGCGGATTGCTTTTAGCCATAAGTGTTAATCTTATCATTTCAACGAATGTCTGGCTAGAGATGCGTATTCATGAAAGGCTTGTGCTCGAGGTGTGTATGGGACTTGGCATGGTTTTCTCTTTTTTTCGAAACAGTGCCTCCATCGCACTGTTTTTGGTGCTCCAAAGTATGATGTTCTTGATCTGCTTTTGGCTCTCTAAGATGGATTTGATCTACTATAGTCTTCGTAATTTCTACTTAGATGGTATCTCGATTAGCACCATTAAGATCGTTTTTCTAACCTTTTTAACCCTGATCAATCTTTTAATTGTCTATCATCTTCTGGGTAAAAAGCTCACGGGCTTTTCCAAATTTTCCTAAAAAGAGACCTCATATGAAACGATCACAAATCATTTTACTCCTGCTTAGCGCCGTTTGCTTGGGGCTTTATTTCACCATCCCCAGCATTCAAACACAACTCAATCTTGCTATCTCCATTTTATGCTCCCTTAATCTGGAGAGTGTGATTGCCTATTTACGAGAATTTGGTGCGTATGCAGCCTTAATCTCCTTTTTGTTGATGATTTTACAATCCATCATCGCTCCCATTCCTGCTTTTTTGATTACGCTCTCCAATGCAGCCATTTTTGGTTGGGCATTGGGTGCGCTTTTATCGTGGAGTAGTGCGATGGTTGGAGCTGCCCTTTGCTTTTTTATTGCACGTATTTTAGGGCGTGATGTGGTTGAAAAATTGACCAGTAAAAAAGCTTTGGATACCACCGATGCCTTTTTTGAGCGTTATGGAAAGCATACGATTATCGTTTGTCGCCTGCTTCCTTTTATCTCGTTTGATCTTATCAGCTATGCTGCAGGTCTGACGTCGATTCGTTTTTGGAGTTTCTGGGTTGCAACGGGTATTGGGCAATTGCCCGCAACGCTGGTGTATAGCTATTTTGGACAAAATCTAAGCAGTGGTGGAAAAATTATTTTTATCACACTTTTGATGATGTTTGCACTTAGTATCATCATCTATATCTTTAAAAAAATATACGATAAAAGAGTACGTATTTCTTAGGAAGATTGAACTTATATCGCATCTTTAATGACGCCCAAATCAACACACGCAATGTGTGTTGATGAGGCTTTAGCACTTTTTTTGAGAACACCAAAAATTTCATTGAGTTCATTGTCATCAAAATCATGCTGATACCCAAAACCGTGGCAAATGACTGCGGCACTGACGGTCATTAGAGGAAACTGCTGAATCACACCATCACGATTTTTTGCCATGATATACCCTGAACTCAATCCTTGTTCACAGTAAAAACTCTTAATATCTTCAGAAAATTTCGTGACAATTTCTAAGACAATGGCATAGACTTTTTCAAAACTATCTTCCTCTTTAAGACTCCAACCGAGGAAAAAATCATCGCCACCGACGTGGCCTACCAAACACTCATCAAAACCTACCGAACTTTTTAAAATGTCCGCAAACAGCGTAATCGCACGATCTCCTTTACGGAAGCCATAGTAGTCATTAAAGGGTTTGAAGTTATCAAAGTCAAAATACGCCATCATCACTTTTTCTTTGCTATCCATTGCATTGGCAACAAATTCATTGATAATGCGGTTTCCTGAAAGACCTGTAAGCGGGTTTTGATCTTTGGCATCGACAATATTTTTTTCATTGACAATATCTAAAAGCACTTTCGAGCTTAAATAACCCAAATATTTTTCATTTTCCGTGATCAAAATGGCATCGTTATCATCATCAAAGGCATAAATTTTTAAAATCTTTTCAATCGGATCATTAATGTCCGCTCGCCCACAATGTGCGATGATCTTTTTTAAACTTCCTTGTGTCAGATTGTACAATAAGGCTTTACCATAATTGGAGTAGAGATACGCCTTAATATCAGCATCTCTAATAATACCAAGAGGGGTTTGATCACGTGCGAGCACCGGAACAAAATGATTTTTTTTATCCCCTTTCAGCACTTCATAAACATCATTAATCGGCGAATCCATAAATACCGTAGAGCTTTTTTGAAGGTATTTTTCTATGTTCGCTATTTTGCCATTTTTGCGTTTATCACTTTGATCGACCAGTTTGAGATGCTCATAACTCATCACTATTTGGGTAACATCAAGGGTAGGTTTTTGCACAAAATAACCTTGAACCATGTTGCAGCCAAGTTTTTTACATTCGTTATATTCCTCTTCGCACTCAACGCCTTCAGCAATTGTAAAAATACCCATCGCCTGCGCAATTTGAACGATAGAGCTCACAAAAAGCTTTTTCTTTTTACTGAGGTGAATATCACAGATAAAAAAACGATCAATCTTGATGAAATTGGGATCAGCATTAAAGAGCATTTGAAGCCCTGAGAATCCAACGCCAAAATCGTCTATGGCCATTTTATAGCCTTGCTGTTTGTAAAGGTTGAGCACGAGCTTATCGACACCAGCGTACATGCCCACTTGATGTTTTTCGGAGAGTTCAAAGCAGATATTAGAGGTGTCCATTTCATAGGTAGAAAGCAGTTCGCAGGTATAACCAGACTTAAAATCAGGCATCATTGTAATGCGATTATCGAGATTGTAAAAGAGTTTTATATGTTTTGAAAAAGGGAGTAATGAAAACTTATGGATTGCTTTTTCACGGAGCTTCACATCAATACTGTAAAGTGTTTTTTCACTATAAGCACTATCAAAAACACAGTCAATCGTGGTAAAACCAGCAGGCTCATAGTTGCGAATCAACGCCTCTACTGCGTAAAGTTTACCTGTGTAAATATTGACAATGGGCTGAAAAGCAAAGTCTGCTACATCAATGAGCGTTTGCCATTTTTCGTTTAACATTGGGTATGATTCCTCTATGGAAGATACAGAAATCATACTCTAATGCGATTACTAAATCATTACATGTAAAGTGTTTTCACTTTGAAATAACCACGCTACGTTTACAATAACAAACGTCTCTTAGTCGCAATTTTCCACACAAATTTTATGCGGTATCACTTGACCGCCACACCCTACAAAACAGTTATCATAGCTTAGCTCACATCCACAGTTCGTCGTGCAGAAACTTTGCTGATTGACCAAAATCTGCTCAAAGGTTGGACGTACAGGAACCCAAGGTTCACGTGGTCTGTCATGACTTAGACGGTTGAGATAGTGACGCAATTCATCACGTTTTTTACAAGCATAACCATCTTTGTCTCGCTCGCATTGACTTTGATAATGACTGAGATCACGACTATAATCATAATAATCTCTCTGCCAACGCTGCAATGAAAACTGATACTCTGTGTAATCCATTTGATAACGACTATATGCCATTTCATAAGCACGTTGTTCATTAACTTCAACAGCCTTTGCTTTAGCATACGCATCATCAAGGCAATACTGATAATTTTGTTGACATTGATTTTGACATCCTTGTCGTATATGAGAACAGTTATTGAGACATGTTTGTGATACGGCAGAAGCGGGAGGAATATATTCATTTTTAATGACATAGCGTGGTCCACACCCTGCCAACAGAAAAGCAATACCTATTAAAATTAAGCGAACCATGCAACCTCTTTCAAAAGTTTTGGCGTATTATAGAGTAAAATCGTGAAGTTTTGGTGAAAACTTAAGGTTGCAATACAACACCCTTGAGATAATTTGCCATTATACGATCATACATGCTACTCCCTCCTTTGCCATCAGGCTCTTTGAGATGATTGAGCTGTGCTTGCATAATCTGTATCTGCTCTTTCGGTACAGATTTTCCAGCTGCAATATAATAATCTGTATTCAAAAGGACATGCACCATTTTGTATTGAGAAACATCTTGCCCCTCACTGATCAGATAATAAACAAAAGGAACATCCGTATAAATTAGCGCATCAACCCTACCGTATTCCAACATTTTATACCCTTGAGCAGGCGTAGAGACACGTGTAATATTTAAGTTATGATTTTCACCAATTTCATTAAAAAGAACTTTTTCGGAAGAGGTTTCTTTCACCGTAGCAATTTTCAGAGGGCGCAAAATTTCTATGGTGCTATGACCCTTAGGAATGTCTGTCCCTCGTTTGGCAATGACTCCAAGTCGTACCGTTGCGATAGGCCCAATCCATTGAAAATAAGGTTCGCGCTCTTTAATTTTAGTGGTACTAATCAAAAAGGTATTTGGATGATCCAGTGCCTCTTTATAAACTTCTTTCCATGTCCCCAAATAAATCTCATCTTGCGCGATTTTAGAACGCAATGAAATCATCGAAGCTTCAAGTAGATCAAACCCCAATCCTTGGATCATCCCTTTTTCACGAAAATTGAAAGGAGGGTTTGGCTCGGTATAAACGATTACAGAAGCAGCATTAAGAGAAAAAATAAATCCTAAACAACATAATACACACCATTTAAAACACATATCAAAACCCTTTAAATTAATCTACTCTCATCCTAGACTATAAATTATTTTGGGCATCTTTTAAGGCTTAAGGACAGCACCATTGAGGTAATTTGCCACCATACGATCGTACATACTACTTCCTTTACCATCAGGTTCTTTCAGATGGTTAAGCTGTGCTTGCATAATGTTAAACTGCTCTTTGGGTACATCTTTACCGACACAAATATAATAATCTGTATTGAGAATAACATAGGCCATACGGTATTGTGAGACGTCTTGCCCTTCCGTGATTAAATGATACACAAAAGGAACATCGGTATAAACAAGCGCATCAATTCTGCCATACTCTAACATTTTGTAGCCTTGGATCGGTGTTGAAACACGTGTAATATTCAGTCCACTTTTTTCACCAATTTCTTTAAAAAGCAATTTTTCAGAGGAGGTCTCTTTAATCGTTGCAATTCTGAGAGGACGTAATATTTCTAAAGTAGATTGCCCTTTTGGAAGATCGGTTGTTCTCTTGGTAATCAGTCCTAATCGTACAGTAGCAATTGGTCCAAGCCAATTAAATTGTTGTTCTCTCTCTTTAAGCCTCACCATCGTCACTAAAAAAGCTTTAGGATGCCGTAGTGCTTCATCATACATTTTATTTAATGCTTCAAGTTCAATCTCTTCTTGTGCAAAACGTGGTCTTATTGTTGCAAGGCTTGCTTCCAAAAGGTCAATACTTAAGCCTTTAATAGCACCTTTATCACGAAAACTAAACGGGGGGTTAGGAACAGCATAGAGTGCAATATCCCCACTAAAAAGAGATGTAACACCTAAAAGTATAGAAATAATTCCACTTACTAAATGAGCCTGAAAATGCATTTTTTGTCCTTACAAATCCATTATCTGCGTCTATCAAAAAAAGGCTTACAGTCATAAAACTTAAAAACATATTTAAAAGAATATCTAAAATTGTAACACATGCAGACTTAGGTGGAACTCAAAGTGTGACGAGAGTGACGAAAAAATAAAAGTCGTTAATTTTTTGCCTCTTTAAAAACAACATACGTTAAATAAAGAATATTGCTCATTGCCCCACTACTTAAGATCATTCCCATCACAACAATTTGATACCGTACCGCAATAAGCGGATCAACACCTGATAAAATCTGTCCTGTCATCATTCCAGGCAGTGAGACAAAACCAACTGCCAAAAAGGAGTTGATTTGAGGGATCATGGATGCTTTAAAAGCAATGGCTCTCGCTTTTTCAATATCATAATGTTCTCTCTCTTTTTCATATCGCTCGGCACACAAAGAGATAGCATTCATTGAATTGGCATAAATCATCCCCGCTAAAGGAATCACAAAACGAGGTTCGAGTGGATTTTCAAGATTTAAAACACACCATAAAACAAGCGCTAAATTCAAAGTTCCACCCAATGCGATGGAGATTAAAATGGCCAAGTACGTTTGAAAATCTTGATGGCGGATATTGCGTCTGACAATTAAAGAGGCTGTGGTGATCATCACTGCGACTAACAGTGCTAAAAGCCATAGTGCATTGGTTGTAAAAAGTGACGTTAATACATAGCCAATAACAATCAACTGAATACTCATTCTAGCAGTAGCAAAGGCGATCTCTGTTTTTTTACCAACCCAAATATAGTAAAAAAAAGCAACCACACACAGTGGTAAAAGCATATAGAGGAGGTTGAGAAGCGGGATGGATTGCATGATGATCCTTAGGAAAAATCAGAGATATGCAAGCATATCTCTGAAGAAAAGAAGAGAGATTAGATCCCTTTATTTTTGAGCGCTGCAACAATGGCTGCAATGTGCTCATGTTTGATTTCATCTTCCTCAATATCATGAATTGCATCAAGCGTAAAGGTAGGAAGTTTTTTATCAAGATAAGTCGTATCGAAGATACCTTGTTTAAAATCTTCATCACGTACAATTTGACGATGAAGTGGAATATTAGTAGGAATGCCAGAGATAATAAATTCATCCAAAGCACGTCTCGCTTTACGCACAGCACCTTCCCAATCAATACCAACAACGATCATTTTTCCAATCATTGAGTCATAATTTGTTGGAACAACGTAATCTTTGAAACCAATAGCATCGAGTCTTACGCCAGGACCTCCCGGAGAGAGATAGGTGGTAATACGTCCAGAAGAAGGAATAAACCCATTTTTAGGATCTTCTGCGTTAATACGACACTCAATCGCATAGCCTCTAAACTTGATATCTTCTTGCAATGTTGGAAGAGGTCTTCCCTCTGCAATATGAATCATGCTCTGAACAATATCAATGCCCGTAATTGCTTCAGTGATCGTGTGTTCCACTTGGACTCTGGTATTCATCTCGATGAAATAGAAGTTATCTTCTTCATCAACAAGATATTCCATCGTTCCAACACTCTCGTACCCTAGTTTGAACATTGCTTTTTTAGAAGCACGAAGCAGTTCTTGACGTACAGCATTGTTCAATCTTGGACTTGGTGCGATCTCAACCACTTTTTGGTGACGTCTTTGAATGGAGCAGTCGCGCTCACCTAAGTGAATGACATTACCAAATTTATCTGCCATAATTTGCACTTCAATATGACGAGGGTTTTGAACATATTTTTCAATAAATGCATCACCTCGCCCAAAAAAGCGCTCAGCTTCTTGGGTTGCTGCTTCAAACATCGGAATAAACTCTTCCTCTTTTTTGACGATACGCATACCCTTACCACCACCACCAAAGGCAGCTTTGATAATCACAGGGAAACCAATTTCACGCGCAACTTGAATAGCAGCGCTTATATCAATAATCGGTTGCTCTGTTCCTTCAAGAACAGGTACTCCCACTGCTTTCATTGCAATTTTTGATGCCATCTTGTCACCAAAAAGTGCTATATGGTCAGGTTTCGGACCAATAAAAGCGATGTCATGGTCAATACAATACTGTGCAAAATCAGCATTTTCAGACAAAAAGCCATAACCTGGATGAATGGCATCTGCACCGACCTCTTTGGCAAGAGCTACGATACTTTTGTAATCCAGATAGACTTGAATAGGATCGCCTTTGAGCAGATAACTTTCATCTGCTTTTCGGACCCAAACACCATTCGCATCAATTGTTGAAAAAACACAAACACTTTTGATCTCCAACTCTTTACATGCCCTAATGATCCTAAGCGCGATTTCACCGCGATTGGCAATCAATACCTTTGTGATTTTTCGTGCATACACTCGTCAACTCCTACTAAAAAATAGAGAACAAATTATATCACTTAAATATTAAACTAACCCCTACAAGTAAGACATAATTTTGACATAACCTTTAAAGCCAATCCGAACGTTTGACACTCTCGTCTATATCGCGTCCTATGCGTTGATGCAATGCCCAATAATAATCCACAAAGGAACGCACACGAAGCTCATTGGGGAAATATACACCCTCTTCTTTACGTGCATAGCGCTCTAAAAAGAGTTTAGCATCTGCTTTGGCAAGATAATGTTCTAAAAGTTCTGTGTAGGTTTTAAGATACCACTCTTTAAGCATTTCATAGGCATTGGGTGAAAGGTCAATCTGCAATGTTTGATCAAAGGTCAGAACACCGCTTTGAAAAAGTCCTGTCAAGTGAATTAACCCTTCACAATAATACGGCTCTACTTCACCTGTTTTCATCCATCCAATTAAACCAATAGAACGCTTAATGGTATCTCGTAAAATGGCCTCTTTGAGACTCTCATCTTCTTGCATAAAAAACGCAACTAAGCCACCTGTCGTTGCTTTAAACTCTTCAATATTTTTAAAGACACCGCTTTGATTCATTTTAGCTTCCGTGTCATGATCCATCCACAAAATATGCCCAAATTCATGCCCTATGGTTGTAACCTCATACACTTGATGCCATGTTTTTGCATCATGATAAATGAGTTCTCGCTCTTTATCCATAAAAGCTTTACCTAAGACTTCTTGATTAATTTTCAAAAAGGGTTTATCACGTAAAGAGTCCAAGATGTTATCGGAAAAGGCAAAGATCTTTTTGCCAAGTTCACGACTGACAGTTTCATCATTGGGCACAACTTGCGCTGAAAAAAGTCCATTAAACTCTGCCGCATAAAAAAGAGCTGGTCTTCCGATGTATAGCTGAACACGTTTCAAATTAAACAGCATCATCTCTTTGATCTGTGTTGCATCAAGATTATTTTGATCAAACAGACGAATGATCATTTTCAAAATCCGCTCATACGTTACGTAAGCACCTTTGTCTTCAGGGTTAGAAACCCTGACATCCCACTCTAATGCAACCGCTTTCTTATAGTGATCTTCGTAGTATTCCAAAGGATGTCCAATTTGAATTGGAGAGGTAATCTTCATCCATTTACGATCCACTTCTGCCCATTTTGCAATCAGTTCACTGCGTTCTTCTTCACCAAAAGCATCATTGAGTGCTTTAAGATAGCTAATATACGCCTCTTTTTGATCCAAGTCTGGATCATCCATTTCCGAGAGATCATCACATAAATCTTGAAGGGTATTTCGTACCTGTGAAACCTCTTTAGGAAAGGCTGTTGCATAAGCTCTGGCAATATAACCGCCTTCTACTTTTTCCAAAACAGAATACGACCTATCACCATCGTTTCCTGAAGGATCTGGATCCATTAACCCTTTTACATGTAACATTTCAGCAATCGCTTGAGCATCTTTATTGTATTCCAGTTCGAGAAGGGGGTTGATGGTGTTAATAATGTGTTCATTCCAGTGCGATTGCCACGCACTCATTACAACGCCTACTTCATGGACTCCTCTTAAAAGTCGACGATAAAAGGGTGAAAACAGCCACTCTTTTTGTACTTGCATAATCAGTTCATTGTGACATTTAAGATAAAAATCTTTCACCCACACATACGCTTTTTCTTTCGCTTGAGTGATAAAAACCTCATCTTTAGCCTCTTTTTCTAACGCTTGAACCATCTGTTCATCACGAAGATTAATCAGACGAGTGAGTGCTGCTACCCTATTTTCACGAATTAAACTTAATTCAATACTTGTTAGAAAGGTATCGATCAATGTTTCGATACGCTTGTCGCAATCTTCAGATTCTACAATACTAAAATAACTTCCAAGAGCCCTCTGGCGCTCCCCTAGAAGTTCATAAAACCGCTTTAGATCATTTTCAAATTTCGGAGTCATCATCATTCTCACATTTTTTGTATTTTTTTAAGTATAATTTTATCTCCCCTTATATCATGAAGAGATTAACTATCACCTTAATACTTAAAAAATTTTAAGTTTGCTTTTCATGTACATTATCACAATGGGATTATACTACGAAGAAGGATAGATGATGAGTAGTCACTATGAATCCGTTAACACCTACCTCAATCGAGGCATTGTTGAAGCGAATATTACCTTTGCAAAAGCCCATCAAACCTCTTTTTGTATCGCTAAATTTGGATTTGAAGTCGATTTAGAAGATGGCTTTTTCTTTAAAGACCTGATTGCATTTATCCATACTGAGCTTGGATTTCAAACACTATTACAACAAGGAAATGACACTTTTTTAATTATTTTACGTGATTTTAAAATCCACTATGCCAAAAAAATGCTCAAAAAATTAGAACACAACATCAAACAAAACTTCAAAATTGAGATCAAAAACATCGGTATGACCCTTTTTGATGCAAGTGATTCCTACAAAAGTTTACTCGACCGTTTGGATAAATACTACATCATGTCACGCCTCTCCACCCGCAAAAAAATCTTTTACGGAACCCTTGATTTTGATTTTTACGAGACCCAAAATAAAAATGATGTTCTCACCTCTATTTTGCACAAAGAAAAAGCAGTCACGTTGTACAACCTTTACAATGGTATCTCCATCAAAGAAGAGGCAAATATCGCCAAGTTTGATGAAGGCATCGCACAACTGACCGTCAACGCACCTAAGATTTTTTACTACACCAAAGAGAGCTTTACCTTTATTCAACATGACAGAATCCCCAATATCATCAAAGCCAAAATTATTAAAGTTGATCCTGCTAAATCACTTCTCGTGCTTGCGAATTTAGAATTTCTAGATGCGTCTCCACTCGATCGAAGTTACACCAGAGTCCAACCTCAAAAGCCTATTAATGCAACACTTTTGCTCAATAAAATCAAATGTATTGATGGCAATGTAGACACCCTCTCAGAGAGTTCTGTTGTTTTACATGTAAAGCTTGTCGACATTGAAAAACTCATCCATAAAGAGCTTGTTGATAAAGAGTTTGATGTCTCTTTTCAGATTCCTACGGTTAAAGGTTTTTTAACCATGATCTCGGCAAAAGCAACGATTTTTAGCATTATTAACGAAACCATTGTGCTCAACATTCAACCCAATACGTTCATGAAAACCAAGATAAGACAGTATGTTGCCTTGCGTCAAAATGGGCTCTTAGTCGATTTGAAACAGCAACTAAAGCATCTCAGCTAAAAAGATCCAAACGCTTTGCTTGGCGCCTTTAGGACATCAAATGCGTAAGATTAATGAAGAAAAAGCTATGATATGCTATCCATACGAGGAATACTCCTCTAGTTTTTTAAGGTCTTGCGTGATACATCAAGCCTTATTTATATATTTCCCTCACTGTAGAAGGTAAGGGAGCGTCTACATGTAACACTCTTTCGAGTCGATAAACCACTGTGACACAACGTCTCTTTATGACAATCCAAAAGGAAACCCCAATTTATGTTATTTTCACAACTCAATCTTAGTGCCCCTCTTTTAAAAGCCGTTCAAGATGAAGGCTACACAACCCCAACACCCGTTCAAGAAAAAGCGATTCCTCCTATTTTAGAAGGTCGCGATATGCTTGCAGGTGCGCAAACAGGAACAGGAAAAACGGCTGGTTTTACTCTTCCAATTTTAGAGCTTCTGTCTCAAAAACCACGCAACAAAGTGAAACCCGTTCTTCGCGTGCTTATCTTAACACCAACGAGAGAGCTTGCAGCACAAGTACAAGAGAGCGTTAAAGCGTATGGCAAATACCTTCCATTTAAAAGTGCGGTCATCTTTGGAGGAGTAGGTATTAACCCTCAAATTCAAATACTACGTGCTGGCATTGATATTCTTGTTGCAACACCGGGTCGTTTGTTAGACCATGTGTCTCAAGGGACTATCGATCTTAAACATATTGAAACGTTTGTACTCGATGAAGCTGATCGTATGTTAGACATGGGCTTTGTGAAAGATATTCGCCGTGTCATTGCTTTACTTCCAACCAAACGCCAAAACCTTCTTTTTTCAGCCACCTACTCCGATGACATTAAAAAACTCTGTGAATCCATCTTAAAAAATCCCGTCATCGTCGAAGTGGCACGCCGTAATACCTCCAGTGAATTGGTCAAACAGCGCGTCATTATGGTCGATTGTAAACGCAAAACTGCCCTACTCGCTAAGCTGATTCAAGAAAACAAATGGGAGCAAATTTTGGTCTTTACACGCACCAAACACCATGCCAACAAAGTTTCTGAGTATCTTGCGAAGATTGGTATCAACTCTGCTGCTATTCATGGCAATAAAAGTCAAGGTGCCAGAACCAAAGCGCTCGCTGATTTTAAAAATGGCTCCGTCAAAGTGCTTGTAGCAACCGACATTGCCGCACGGGGACTGGACATCGACCAACTCCCTTATGTTGTCAACCTTGAACTTCCAAACATTGCGGAAGACTATGTTCACCGCATTGGAAGGACAGGGCGTGCTGGAAACAATGGTGAAGCCATCTCTTTAGTGTGCGTGGATGAACATGAGTATTTACGAGGTATTGAAAAACTCGTCAACAAAAAATTTGAACGCGAAATTGTTGAGGGATTTGAACCCAATCCTGAGATTAAAGCAGAGCCTATTCAACAAGGTCGTGGTAGTAAACCACAAGGTCAACCGCGTCGCAGGGACAATGCCCCTCGCGAATACGTCGAAAAAAGAAGAAACAGGTAAGCACTATGATCTACGTTGATGCCGATGCCTTTCCCAATACGCTTAAAGAGATTCTGCTTCGAGCCGTCTTTAAGCGTAACATTACCACCCATTTTGTGGCGAATAAAAAAATACCGCTTCAGGACTCGCCTCTACTCACAATGATCATTGTCTCCCAAGGCGCGGATGAAGCCGATCACTACATCGTCGAACATGCCGTTGAGTGTGACTTGGTGATTACCGCAGACATTCCGTTAGCGGATAGACTGGTGAGCAAAGGCGTTCTTGCCCTCGATCCAAGAGGTACGATTTACGATGAGAGTAATATCAAAAGCATCCTTGCCATGCGCAATTTAATGCAAGAACTCCGAGATGCGGGTGAAATCACCGGAGGTCCTAGTGCCATTGGTGAAAAACAAAAGCGAGCCTTCGCTGATGCGCTCAATGCGCTCTTACAAAAGCGCAAATAGTTTTACATGTAAAGCGCAAAATCTTTACATGTAAAGTTCTTAGCTCATTTTTTTCAATCCAATACTTTGCAGAATCAGGCAATGATATTACACAATCGTTCTACCCTCCCAGAACCTTTTCGTTTTATACTTTCATCACCAATATGATTACATGGAGATGACAGCAATGAACACCAAAATACTTGGAAAAACGGATAGTAAAATCTCAAGCATCGGTCTTGGATGTATGGGTATGAGCTTTGCGTATGGGCAAAAAGATGACAATGAAAGCCTTGCCACCCTAAACCTAGCTTTGGAACTTGGCATCAATTTTTGGGATACGGCGGACATTTATGACAATGGCGTGAATGAAGAACTTATTTCCAAAGTTCTCATCCCCAATCGTGACAAAATTTTTATCGCGACTAAATTTGGCTTTCGAACACGAAAAACACATGGCGATGCCTTTGAGATGTACCTTGATGGTTCACCCAAACACGCCAAAGAGGCGGTTGAAAAGAGCCTTCAACGACTGGGTATTGAGACGATTGACCTTTACTATGCACATCGTGTTGATCCAAACATTCCCGTTGAAGAGACCGTTGGAGCAATGAGTGACCTAGTCAAAGAGGGGAAAGTGCGTTACTTGGGACTCAGTGAATGTACGCCTGAGGATTTAAAAAAAGCCCATGCCATTCACCCTATCAGTGCGGTACAAAGTGAGTATTCTCTTTTAACACGTGGCGTGGAAGCCGAGATTTTACCGTTAACCAAAGCGCTTGGCATTAGTTTTATCCCTTTTTCACCGCTCAGTCGTGGGCTAATGAGCAATGCTTTGGATGTAAACACGCTTAAAGAGGGCGATTTTAGAAAGACACTGCCTCGTTACAATGGCGAGCATTTAGAAAACAATCAAAAACTCGCTACTGCCTTTGCAAAATTCGCTGCTGAAAAACACTGTACCCCTGCGCAACTAGCCATTGCTTGGGTCATCGCTCAAGGCGATAATATCATCCCTATTCCTGGAACCAAACGAAGAAAATATTTGGAAGACAACGCAGGAGCAGTAGATGTGAACTTAAGCACTTCCGATTTGAAAGCCATCGAGGCTATCGTTCAACGCTATCCCAATGTAGGGCCTCGTTACAGTGAACGCGAAACCAAATTTGTCAAAAAGTAACCTATGAGCAACCAACAAAAAATCTACTTACTCGCTTTTATGAGTTTTTTGGTCGGCACTTCACAATATATTATTGTAGGGGTGCTAGACCAAATCGCCACTTCCTTAAATATTTCGCTTTCCAAAGCGGGTCAATTGGTCAGTGTTTATGCCCTTGCAAGCGCTATTGGTGCTCCGTTAATCATAATGGTAACGGCAAGAATGAGTCAAAAGGCACAGCTCATTCTCTCTTTGATTATCTTCATTATTGGTATCTTTGCGATGCTGTTGTTTCAAAGCTACCTTCTCATTGTCATCTCTCGTATGATTATAGGTGCGGGTGCGGGTGTGTTTATCGTCATCGCGTATGGTATCAGTGCGCAACTTGCCGAAAAAGGCAAACAAGGGGTTGCCATGGCAAATATCGCCATGGGCTTTAGCCTCGCTTTGGTTTTGGGAATTCCTCTAGGGCGTATGATTACGGCTGTGGCAAATTGGCAAACTATTTTTTGGATGATTGGTATTTTGAGTCTGCTCTGTTTGGTGGTGGTACATAAAAGTATTCCAAAAACACTTTCGCAGACGCCTATTGCTTTAAGGGTGCAACTGGCCTATCTAAAGCAGCCCAAAATTTTGTCGGCCCTTGGGGTGACGTTTCTCTTTTTTATCAGTTATGCCGTGATTAATACCTATATCATGCCACTTCTGTTTTCCATCCGTACAATCAGCGAACACGAAATCAGCACGATTTTATTAGCGCTGGGAATTACGAGTTTTATTGGAACAAAACTCGCAGGTTTTTTAGCCGATCATGTCGGCATTGCACCCACGCTCATAGGCAGTATGTTGCTTTCTTGTGTCATGCTTGTGCTGCTTCTTTTGGTGTCACATTCACTGATCTTGACATCGCTCTTACTTCTTATTTGGATAAGTGCCGCATGGACATTCGGTCCCGCACAGAGTATTCATTTAGCCTTTATTGCGCCTGAAACTTCTGGCATACTGCTGAGCCTGAATATTTCGTTTGTCCAATTTGGCTTTGCCACTGGTGCAGCACTGGGAGGCATCAGCATTGCCCATTTACCAATTCATTCTCTGTATGGTATCGCCATTTTTTTTTGTGTTAATGGCACTCTTTCTGTTACTCTTTTCGCGAAAATGGCATTGAAAATTCTTTATACCTATGAACGTGTTATAATTTTCTCACAAGGAGTTTTTGATGGACACATCCCCTCAACGCTACAAAGAAGAACTCATTCAAATTATTTTGGCAAAATGTGCTGAAGAAGGCGCGATGAAAACGGCTATTCCCTCATTAAGTTTTTACACCACAACGACAAATACCGAGTGCATCCCTGCCATTTATGAACCTTCGTTGTGTCTTGTGTTGCAAGGAGCTAAAATCTTACTCTTGGGAGGAACGTACTACCGGTATGATGCTTTAGGTTACGTACTTGCCTCCACGCATATGCCCACACGTGTCCGCATTACAGAAGCTTCAACAGAGCATCCTTTTATCTCATTGAAACTTACCTTTACGATGGAAGATATTTTTGAAGTGATGAAAGAGACGGAACCTAAAGCGATGTGTGTGGCTATGCGAACACCCGAACGTGGGCTCTGTTTTGGAGAAAGCAACACACCGCTACTGGATCCACTCATGCGCTTAGTGCGTCTGCTGGATACGCCTCAAAACATCAAATTTATGGCTCCTCTGATTATGAAAGAGCTTTTGTACATCGTGATGAGCGATAAAGGTGGTGAATTCTTGCGAAAATATTTGATGGATGGCAGTAGTACCCAACAAGTTGTGAAAGTTATTTCAAAAATTAAAAATGATTTTGCCGAAAACATCAATATAAAAGAGCTTGCCAGAACGTTTGCAATGAGCGAATCTTCGCTTTACCATAACTTCAAAAAAGTCACGCTTATGAGTCCGTTGCAGTTTCAAAAAACACTGAGACTTGAAGAAGCCAGACGCATGCTTTTAACGCAAGGTCTTGACGCAAGCGAAGTTGCTTTTGCTGTCGGATATGAAAGTCCATCACAATTTAGCAGAGAATACGTGCGCATGTTTGGACTTCCACCTAAAACGTATGCAAAAACGATTCATCACGATGCGGAAAATATTGCCTAATTTTTTACATGTAACGCGTTACATGTAAACGTTTTATTGAAATATGCAACTTTTATAGAGAATTGTTCTACACTTGATGATTCAATCACCTTTATATTCAAACAAAGATACCCTATGAACACATTAAATTTTGATCCTAAAACACAGCGCTTTCAGAATCTCTATCCTATTAAAACACCCAAAATGACCTTAAAGCAAAGCCTTCGCGCCGCACAAGAAATTCTTTACAAATCGGCTCAGAAAATCCCTACGAGCAAGATACCACAAATCAAACCCAATCTTGAAGCATTTGAAAAAGCCAGCGATAGGCTCAAATTCATCTGGTTTGGACACTCTACGGTTCTGCTCAACATCGATGGTATTAAGGTGCTCCTTGATCCTATGTTTTCACTCTATGCCTCGCCTATCAAAGGAATCATTAAACGCTTTCAACCACCCGTATTGATGCTCAAAGAGTTGCCTTATATCGATGTTATCGTGATTTCACATGATCATTATGACCATTTAGATAAAAAGAGTATCCAATTTTTCAAAGACAAAGAGACACGCTTTGTGGTACCTCTTGGCATTAAACGCTATATGATGAAATGGGGAATATTGGAGCAAAAAATCGTAGAGCTTGATTGGCATGAATCCTATCAAATGGACTCCATACACTTTACCGCCACCCCAGCCCACCATTTTTCAGGCAGAAACCTTTTGGGGCACAATAAAACACTGTGGGCTTCATGGGTTATCAAAGGGAAAAATGCAAACGTATTTTTCAGTGGAGACTCAGCGTACAGTCCCCATTTTAAAGAGATTGGTGAGCGCTATGGAGCATTTGATGTGGCTTTTATGGAAAATGGTCAGTATGATAAACGCTGGATTAATGCCCACATGATGCCAGAGCAGACCGTTCAAGCGATCAAAGATATTCAAGCAAAGTTTTTTGTTCCCATTCACTGGAGTATGTTTAGGCTTTCACCTCATCACTGGTTAGATCCGATCATCCAATCGCTGAAAATTACAAAAGAGCAGAACGTCCTTATACTCAACCCTTTTCTGGGTGAAATCATGAGCATTCCTTTACACTAGCGTTCTAGGAAACCTCTAATTCTTGATCTTTCGTTTGCGTATAAAGCCAGAAATGTTTTAAAGACTCTAAGTGCATTTTGATGTATTGATTATCACTGGGTTGGGTGTATTTGAGAAGCGATATTCCCAATAAATCACCCACATACTCAAAATGATCCAAATTTTGAATACTTTCAAGAAAAGCATGGGTTGCTTCAAGTTTTTCAACGAAATTTTCCAATCTGTGGGTAGCAAAGGCATTGTTTAATTGCCCATCATAGCATAAAGAGTATCCAGAGTCCTGATTGACAGAAGGACAAGCAGTGTCGATAAATATGTGCTCAAAATAAGGACTTACGGGATAAAGCTTACACGCAGGTGGTCTTTGCAAGTAGATGCTACATTGTTGATTGACATAATATTTACAATAATTCTTCCCATCATTTAAGAGGACATACGCTACTAGTTTTTGCTCTTTGACACTAAAAAGAATCGGAAAATTTTTATAAACCTCTTCGAAATCCTCTAAGATAAGAGGAGACGCGGCAAAACCCTTAGCCCCATTGCAACAGTGACCTTCACAGGTTGAACAACCGTGAAAATGAAAATCGTGACTTTTGATATTGACAAAACTTCCTATACTTTCCATAAAACCCACTTTGCTATCAACGTTATTGTGTCTCTTTACATGTAAAACAAGATGCTACTTGACGCCTAGAAAAGCATTATCCATTCCTTGTTTTATGAAGGAAGATTCAAAAGGGTATGTCATTCTTGAGTATTCTCCTTTTTGGATTATAATGCTTTACATGTAAAATCTAACTAAAAAAGTTTATCACCTAAAACCCAAGAGATTGTTGTGTATAAAGCGTTTGGGGAATTAGTCTTTAAAGAAGATTTTTAACTATTTTCTTTGGAAAATCCACCTCCATTGAGTCATAAAACCCTTTACCTGTTGTAATCAAATCGTAATTAAATCCCACTAAAATTTGAGCGTTACAAAACCAAACTTGACAAAAAGGATTTCTATGAAAAAAATGCTTCTTCTCTCTGCATTAGCAGCGGTTAGCCTTATTGCAGCAGATAAAATTAGTGGTGCAGGTGCTAGTTTCCCAGCTCCTATTTATTACCAATGGGCTCACACCTATGAGGCAGCGACAGGTATTCAAGTCAATTATCAATCCATCGGTAGTGGCGGTGGAATCAAACAAATCCAAGCGCGTACCGTAGACTTTGGTGCATCTGATGAGCCATTGGAACCTGCAAAATTGGCTGCAGATAAACTTTTACAATTTCCAGCCGTTGTCGGTGCAATCGGTTTAGCGTACAATATTCCAACACTTGACGGCAAAGAAGTTAAACTATCTAACGCGGTTGTCGAGGGAATTTTCATGGGTACGATTACCAAATGGAATGATCCAAAAATCGCAGCAGACAATGCTGGCGTTACACTCCCTGATTTAGCAGTAACGATTGCTCACCGTTCAGATGGTAGTGGTACAACATGGAACTTTACTTACTGGTTAGACAAAATCAGTCCAGCATGGCATGAGAAAGTAGGTTTGGGTAAAACCGTTCAATGGCCAATTGGTATCGGTGGAAAAGGTAACGAGGGTGTTACAAATATGATCAAACAAACTCCAGGTTCAATCGGTTATGTTGAGACTTCTTATGCTGAAAAAAACAACCTTCCAATGGCAACCATTCAAAGTGCTGAAAAAACTTGGGTAAAACCAACCACTGCAACGATTAAAGCAGCAGCAGCCAATGCTAAATGGAAAGCAGAAGAAGGATTTTATCAAATCCTAGCCAACCAACCAGGTAAAGAGACCTATCCAATCGTAGCGGCAACCTTTATCTTATTGCCAACTGAAAAAGTAGCAGAAAACAAAAAAGTAGCAACATTCTTTGACTACTCATTTGAAAAAGGTGCGGAAGAAGCACAAAAATTGGGTTATATTCCCCTTCCAAAAGAAACAATTACCGCTATTGTTGCTTATTGGAAAGCAAACGGCGCTAAATAATACTAAACTATTAAGCAAGGGTTTTCCCCTTGCTTAGCGTACTTTTTTATCTTTATAGGACAAGGAACCATTGAACCAATGAAAAACTTTAATGTTGGCGATTTTATATTTGAAAATCTCTCACGAGTGATGTCACTCTCTGTACTTTTAATTCTTGTGAGTATTTTTTATGTCTTGTATGACCACGCTAAACTTGCCATTGATGTCCTTGGACTCAAATTTATTTTTGACACCGATTGGGCGCCTAACCTTGAAAAATTTGGAGCATTTCCAGCCATTTATGGAACACTCTCCAGTACAACCATTGCGATGGTTTTAGCAACACCCATTGCCCTTGGTATTGCTATTTTTCTCTCTGAAATTGCAAGAGGACGTTTCAAAGCATTGATTGGAACTATGATAGAACTTCTTGCTGCAATTCCATCCATTGTTTATGGTATGTGGGGTCTCTTTTTCTTTGTACCTATCATTCAAAAATTGACGCATAGTTCAGGTATCGGCACATTGACTGCGAGTGTTATCTTAGCTATTATGATTATTCCTTTTACCGCCGCTGTTTCGCGTGATGCTATGGATACAACACCAGACATTTTGAAAGAATCAGCCTATGCCCTAGGCGCTACCAAATGGGACGTCATCAAAGATGTCATCATCCCCTTTGCTAAAGTCGGTGTTATCGGTTCGATCATCCTCTCTTTGGGGCGCGCTCTTGGAGAGACGATGGCAGTTACCTTTGTCATGGGAAATAGCACCAACATGCCTTCCTCCATCCTCCAGCCAGCTACCAGCATTCCTGTGATCTTGGCCAATGAATTTAGTGAAGCTGATGGCGATTTATACTACTCCAGCCTCTTCTATTTGGCACTAATTTTGTTTGTGGTTAGTTTTTCTGTCATCGCCGTTGCTAAATTTGCCTTTTTACGAAAAGTGAGAAAAAATGGTTAATACTTCTTATAAAAAACGAAAAATCACCAATATCATTGCTCTGTCTCTTGCCTTCTTCGCAACTGCGATTGGTATCTTTTTTCTCTTTTGGATTTTAGGGGTACTTTTGGTGAATGGACTTTCACATATATCTCTTGATCTTTTTATGAAAGATGGTGCACCTCCAGGTATTGCACCTAGCGGTCTTCGTCATGCTTTAGTGGGACATTTAATGCTTACTCTCTCATCTACCATTATTGGCGTACCGATGGGACTTTTAGCAGGAACCTACCTCAGTGAATACGGTAGAAATTCACGTTTTGCTAACTTTACACGTGATATTTCAGACATTATGATGTCCGCTCCTTCGATCATTGTGGGTGTCTTTGTGTATGGTATCTTGGTCATGCCGATTGGGCACTTTTCAGGATGGGCAGGTAGTGTAGCACTAGCGATTATTATGATTCCTGTCATTATTCGCACCACCGATGATATGCTCGCTCTCGTTCCTATTGAACTAAGAGAAGCTGCTTACGCACTAGGTGCGCCTAAATGGAAAGTCATCATTCAAGTGGTGTATAAAGGGGCGATTACAGGCATTACCACTGGTATTCTTTTAGGAGTTGCTAGGGTTGCGGGAGAGACAGCTCCACTGCTCTTTACCGCCTTTAATAACAACTTTTTTTCACTCGACATGTCCGAATCCATGGCATCGCTCACCGTAACGATGTTCAACTATACCATGAGCCCTTATGAAGATTGGCAAGCAATAGGGTGGGCCAGTGCGGCGATCTTAGCGTTTGCCATTCTTGCCATCAACATTGGTGGTCGCCTTCTCATTAAGAAAAGAAATAAATAAAGGAATTTTATGTCTACGATTATTACCATGAACGATCCTCTTGAGCTTGAAGTTAAAAATTTTAATTTCTTTTATGCAGGAAAAAATGAGCCCAATCTCAAGTCCGTCGATATGCCTATTGCAAAGAAAAAGGTTACGGCGCTTATTGGACCGAGTGGTTGCGGCAAAACAACACTGCTTCGATCGTTCAACCGTATGCATGACCTCTACCCAGGAAATCGCTACGAAGGAGAAATTCGCTTTCACAATGACAACCAAAACCTCTTAGATAAAGAGATTGATTTGATTGCACTTCGCATGAAGATAGGAATGATTTTTCAAAAACCAACCCCCTTTCCAATGAGCATTTTTGACAATGTAGCGTATGGCTTGCGACTTCAAGGGCTAAAAGATAAAAAAATACTGGCAGAAAAAGTGGAAAAAGCGCTTCGTGGTGCGGCATTGTGGGATGAAGTGAAGGACCGCTTAAAAGATGGTGCTTCTGCCCTTTCAGGGGGACAACAACAACGCCTTTGTATCGCACGTGCTGTTGCGGTTGAACCGGATGTTTTGTTGTTTGATGAGCCTACCAGTGCACTTGATCCTATCTCAACCTTAGCCATTGAGCAGTTGATCATCGAGCTTAAAGAGCAATTAACCGTTATCATTGTCACACACAACCTGCAACAAGCCGCACGTCTTTCAGACTATACCGCCTTTATGTATTTAGGCGAGCTTATTGAACTAGGAGCCACCAAAGATATGTTTGTTAATCCACAAGAACGCCTCACAGAAGAGTACATCACAGGAAGATTTGGATGATTCCAATCTTCCATCATCCTTTTTACATGTAAAACTCATAATTCCTTCATAATAAATCTCAATTACTTATTTTACAGCCCATTACATCTTACTATTATTGTATTGTTTAGTATACCGATGTATAATTGCATGCTAATTTTTAATTTATGTCAACAAGGATTTTTATGTTAACCACTATTCGAGCTAAACTCTTCTTCTTACTTTTTGTTGTTCTTTTGGGCACTGTGAGTCTTAGCTATTTACTCATTTCTAACACAAATGGTGCAGAGAAGGCATCAAGCCAAATTCAAACAACGGGGGAAATTTCAAAATATACGGCGCAACTTTTGATGTATGCACGAGGCTATCAACTCTTTTTTGATCAAGAATCATTAGACTCCTATAACCTCTCTTATAAAAATCTATCTGAAAATCTTGATACATTGCAAAAAAGACTTCAGTTTAAAGAGAACCTTGATCGTTTAAGTCAAATTCAAGCAGATCTTCACAAACATTATGCCACCAATGCAGCACGTATCGAAATTATGAAAAAATACACCACACAGATCACTTCACCTGAATTTCTTGCATCGGCTGATGGTAAAAAATTTACGCAATTAACAGCACAACTTCATACTGAAAATATTTCTCTTGAAGAGCAAGTGACAAAATTTTCGAATGCCATTATGGCTTATGAAGATGCACAACTTGAAAAATTTAGAATCATTGGCATTATGATGGCACTTGTTATTTCAGGTTTGGTCTCTTTTCTCTTCTGGTTTATTGCAAGTCAAATTAAACGCTCCATCCGAAAATCTTCCGATGAGTGTAATTATATTGGTCAAAACAAAGACCTAAGTCATACGATTCAAACCCTTGGAAACGATGAAATCTCCCAAATGATGACAACCGTCGATACTCTCCTTTCTCAACTAAGTACAGCGATTGATGGTGCTAAGCGTACGGCTTTAGAAAATGCTGCCGTTGCTGAAGAGCTCTCTTCGACCTCATTGGAGATCGGCAAACGTACGGAAGATGCGGCTAAAGAGGTTGATGAAACCGTCATAGCCACACAAGCAGTCGCTTCTATCTTAAAAACCAGTGAAGAGAGTTCTACGCATTCAGGTGATATGATTGCCAGTGTTGCCGATGAGTTAGGCGATGCCTCAAAAGAGGTTTTAGCTGTCTCTTCCGATCTTCAAACCATTGTGGTCAGTCAAACCGATCTTTCCAGTAGACTCGAACATCTGGATCAAGAGGTTTCACAAGTCAGACAAGTGCTCTCTGTTATCTCCGATATTGCCGAACAGACCAATCTTTTGGCTCTTAATGCCGCCATTGAAGCAGCGCGCGCAGGGGAACATGGACGTGGTTTTGCCGTCGTTGCCGATGAAGTGCGCAAACTTGCTGAACGCACTCAAAAAAGCCTTGTGGAGAGTAATGCAACCGTTGCCGTCATCGTTCAATCTGTGAACACCTCAACCGAAATGATGAAAAAAAGTGCAGAAGAAATTCAAGCGCTTGGGCTTCGCGCTGAAACAACACAATCCTTAATGCTCAAAACCGTGGACAATATGAATGAAGCAAAAGCACTTGCCCTAGGAACGGCTAAAGATGCGAAAGCGGGAAGCTCAAAAGCGAATGAAGTATTAGTTCGTATTAACAATATTCACCAACTCTCTACCACCAATGCTCGTAGTGTTGAAGAAATTGCCAGTGCCGCTGAGCACCTCTCTAAACTCTCCAACGACTTAAGTCATGCACTTTCAGTGTTTAAAACTGCCTAAGGAGCGGTAATGTCAGAAATTATGCCTAGCCTCTTTTTGGGACATGGATCACCCATGAATTTGATTTTGGAAAATAGCTTCACAGAAGCCTTAGAAGCCCTTTCCAAAGAGCTTCCTGCACCCAAAGCCATTCTGGTTATCTCCGCGCACTGGTACACCACACAAACGGCAGTGAGCATCAGTTCAGGTATTGCGTATGAGACGTTGTACGATTTTTACGGCTTCCCTCCTTCTCTTTATGAGCTGAGTTATCCATCACCCACAAATAATACCCTCTCCAAACGCATCGCTGATCTTTTGGATGTGCCTTTAGTAGAGCGAGGATTAGATCATGGCGCATGGATGCCCTTGCACTTTCTCTTCCCCAAAGCCAACATTCCGATCATACAACTCAGCCTCAATAAAAACCTTCCACTCGCTTTACATGTAAAGATGGGAGAGCAACTTAAAGTGCTCCGTGAAGAGGGCATTATGATCATTGGCAGTGGGAACATCACGCACAATTTAGGGCTGGTTGATTTTTACAATATCAATGCTCCCGCCGTAGAATGGGCCAAAAATGTTGATACTTTTGTCGACAAAGCATTTACATGTAACGATACGGATGCACTGATCAGAATTGAGTCGTTGTGCCCTGATTTTAAAACGGCACACCCAGCCATCGATCACTATTTACCACTGCTTTACATCGCAGGGACACGCAAAGAAGAAGATGAAATCAACGTCATTACACCCTTTTTCCAAAACGCTAGCCTCTCCATGCGAGGTTTCATGCTCCATTAACACCGCTTTTGTTCACAAACCCTTGGTGCGTAAGTGTTTACCAAGGGTGAAATCTCTTTACATGTAACCTCAATATCACGCTAAATCTCACATAGAACAACTACAATTAGAACGATAATAAATTAAATTTTATATGTAAGGAATATTTTATGTTTCAGACCGTCCAAGCAAAACTGCTTTTTTTACTGGCGATTATTCTCATAGGTACTTTAGGGCTTAGTTATTTGCTGATGTCCAATGGAAATCATGCGCAAACAGCTGTGGCAAAAGTGCAGACCATCGGTAAACTTCCACGCTATACAGCAGAGCTTTTGATGTACTCTAGAGGCTATCAAATTTCATACAATCAAAAATTTATGGACGATTCCTATCAAGCCCAAACTAACCTCATTCAAGCCATTGATGACCTCAGACCTTTGCTCACCTCAGCCAAAGAAATTGAACTTTTGGATGTCATTCATAAAGGCGTCGAGGAGTTTAAAGCCTCTAGCACACCGCGCTTTGAAATGCTAAAAAAATACAAAGAGACAACAAACTCGCCTGAATTTCTGGCTACTGCAGAGGGCAAAAAATTTACAGAGCTGACCAACATCGGCAGAACTGCTTTCATTTCGATCTCAAAAAATTCCGATGAACTCTCTAAACTCATCGAACGCGATGCAGGCACCACGCTCAACAAGGCACAACATATGGGAATTGTCATGGCACTTCTCATTTTAGGGTTCACTACATTTCTGTTCAGATACATCGCCCTTAAAATTAAAAAATCCCTCACCAAAGCAGCGCAGGAGTGTGAGTACATTGGGCGTACGAAAGATTTGAGCCATTCGATTGAGATTATGGGAAATGATGAAATTGCTGACATTATGCGCACAATCAATGCTCTTTTTGATCACTTACGCATGGCGATTGATGATGCTAAACGCACCGCGATGGAAAATGCCGCTGTGGCAGAAGAGCTCTCTTCCACCTCCCTTCAAATCGGAAAACGTACCGAAGAGACAGACCAAGAAGTCGATCATGCGGTCAATACCACCAAGAAAGTTGCAAGTATTTTACATACCAGCGAAGAAAATGCTCAACATGCGGGCGTAGTGATGCAAAATGTTGCCCATGAACTCAATAATGCTTCAGAAGAAGTCCTTGCTGTCTCAAATGACCTTCAAACCGTTGTTGTCAATCAAACCGATCTATCCGCACGTTTAGAACAACTTGATCAAGAGGTTTCCCAAGTCCAACAAGTCCTTTTGGTGATCTCCGATATTGCAGAGCAAACCAATCTTTTGGCACTCAATGCCGCCATTGAAGCAGCACGTGCAGGGGAACAAGGGCGTGGATTTGCCGTTGTCGCTGACGAAGTGCGAAAACTCGCTGAACGTACTCAAAAAAGCCTTGTAGAGAGTAACTCTACCGTTGCAGTTATTACCCAATCCGTCAATACAACATCCGATCTTATGAAAAAGAATGCGAAAGAGATTCAGTCTCTTGGACACCGAGCAGAAAACACCCAACAATTGATGCTTAAAACCGTCAGTAGCATGAATGCAACCGCAAGCATTGCAGAAGGTTCTGCACACGAAGCCAAACAGGGAAGCAGTGAAGCTGCTGTTATGTTAGAGCGTGTTGCAACCATTCATAAACTCACCTCTACCAATGCCAGAAGCGTCGAAGAGATCGCAAGTGCAGCAGAACACCTCGCCAAACTTTCCACCAATCTCAGCCACGCACTCTCCGCCTTTAAAACAGCCTAAGCTAAAAAAACTCCCAAGTCCCTATTAGGGCCTTAGGAGTTTTTATGCACCTTTGATATAACGCGTCTTTTTAGCTTCTTTTATCTTGGTAATATCCACCAAAATAAAGCTGTCCACGCAGTTGGCAAACTCTTTGTCGATGTTAAAATCTAAAAATAAAATGCCACCCTCTTCGCACAATTCGGTGTATTGCTTGTAAAGAGTTGGCACACTGAGATCCATCGAGGAGAGTTGTTCTTTAAGAACCGTAAAATCCTCTTTATAGTCATTGCCTTTAAAAAAAGCTTGCGCTTCTTCTTTTTCCGCTTTGCTCATAAAAAAACGATTACGAGCACTCACCAACTCTTTGGGCGTTGAAAAATAGAGCGCATAAAAAGTCACAATAAGATTTTTGGCGATCTTAGGATAAACATCACTCAAACTTACAGGACCGTACATATAGCGAATATGCGGGTTTTGAAACAGATACGCCCCAATGCCTTGCCAGAGGTAATCCAGCGCCCTACTTCCCCAATAACGGGGTTGCACAAAACTGCGCCCTAGTTCGATGGAGTTATGCAAGTAGGGCTCAAACTCTGGGGTAAACTCAAACAAAGTTTGTGAATAAAAGCCATCAACACTAAAATATTCGCTAATAAAATTTGCCTCTCCAATGCGGTACGCACCTACCACCTCAAGCTCTTCATCATCCCATAATACAATGTGTTTATAGTGTTTATCGAAAAGGTCTACATCGCGTTTTCCACCCGTTCCCTCTTCCACTTTTCGGAACGTAAACTCTCTGAGTCGTCCAATTTCGCGCATCAAAACGGAACCACTTTCGTATTCATACAGATAGATCTTTTTGCCATCACTCGTTTGACCCAAAGTGTTGACTTTTTTAAGCTCAGAGCGAATTGCTTTGCGCTCTTCTGGATGCGCAATAGCGGTTTGTGTTGCAAAGATTCCTTTTTTACCTTTACTGATTTTATAGAGATGTTTTTTGAGCAAATTAATCAATGTACTTTCGCCGAGTTCTGACTTTTGAAGTGTTTTATAGGCAATCATTTCACCCACTTTAAAGTTGATCACTTTAGAGCGTTTTTTAAACATCTCACTGGCAAGCAAAATCATCGAAAGCTTTTTGTTAATCATCGAAATCGTATAAAATAGCGGTGAATTTTTAGCATCTATATAAATAGGCAAAATAGGCGAATTGCTCTTTTGTGCAAATTTAAGAAACCCTTTTTTCCATTTCGTATCTTTAATGCCAGTGGGATGTGCGCGTGACACTTCACCTGAGGGAAAAACGATGAGCGCTTCATCATTTTCAAGCGCATCGTAGACTTTCTTGATCGACTCTTTTGCCGTAGCACCAGATATATTGTCAATGGGAATCAGTAAACTTTGCAAAGGTTCTATCTGCATTAAAACATCGTTGGCAATGACTTTGACATCGCTACGTATCTCTTTGATGAGTGCAATGAGAGAAAGCGCATCCAATGCACCTAAGGGATGATTGGCAACGATAATGACACGACCAGAGGAAGGAATATTGGCTTTATCTTTGTTTGAAACGGTATATCCAAAATTAAAATACTCCAAAACCGCTTCCACAAAATCAAACCCACGATATGCTTCCCCATGAATGAGAAAAGTGTTAATCTCATCTTGATGCAAAAGTTTTTTCAGCAGATAAATCAGACAATTTTTCACAATTGTTGGATAATAGACAATACTAGGATACTTGAGGTGTAATGCTTTTTCAACATCAACCATGAATACTCCTTTACTTTTTCGCATAGTATAAAAGGAGCTCATTACGATACGGTAACGAAGGAGAGGTTTTTATGTTACCATATTGTAATGATTTCCTATTAGAATGGGAGCAAATATTATAAGGAATACAAATGCTTCAAAAGTATGAAGAAAGACTCAGTGAAATCAAAAAAATGCTCTTGGGTTTAGGATCAGATATTATCATGGCAAGTGAAAAAGCACTGAGTGGCATGGAAAGTTTAGATGTGACTCGTTTTGAATCTGCTCGCACTTTACTCAAAAATGTGGAGACTCAAGCTAATGCGATTGATAATGAAATTGTTGTGACATTAGCGCTTTTTGGACCTGAAGCAAAAGACCTTCGTAAAATGGTTGCTTACCTTAAAATCACCAATGAACTTGTCAAAATTGCTGAAAATATCCGCAGTTTCAGTAAGCGTATGGCACTCCATCTTCAAGGCGATGTACCATTGATCTCACTACACGAATACTCAACACACCTTTGCAAAACCTCTGTTCAAGCCGTTACGTTAGCCCTTGGCACGATTGATATTGGCGATAAAGATACGCTTGAAGACACGTATCGAAAAGTCAAAGTGGAAGAGAGCAAAAGTGACGATCTTTACTCTATTTTGGAAAAAAATATCTTAAGTGACATTACAAAAACCATCGATCAATCCGCTGATTTTATTCAGATTTTAAGTACCATGCGCAAGTTAGAACGTATGGCAGATCGCAGTGTCAATATCGTCCAACTGATGATTTTTTCACGTGTGGGTGGAGAGATGAAAACCTATTAAAATTCTGCCACGCATGTGGCAAGCTTGAGTGCCTTAGCGGCCAGCGTAGCGTGTTGAGCTTTCCTAACATGCGTATAAAAATGTAAATTTCTGCCACGTACGTGGCAAGCTTTAGTGCCTTAGCGGCTAGCGTAGCGTGTTGAGCTTTGCCCAACGCGCGTGTTAAAGATCAGAGGGAAAATGAAACAGACTATTTTGATTATTGAAGATGAAGAAGATCTCTTAGAACTTTTGGAGTACCATTTGCAAAAAGAGGGCTATGAAACGTTAGGTTTTTTAAGCAGTAAAAATGTTGAAAAATGCCTTCAAGAAGAGCCCATCGACCTCCTCATCGTTGATCGAAATTTACCAGGGGTTGAAGGCAGTGAGTTTGTTGAGAGCCTACGCAAAAAAGGGTTCACACAAGCCGTTATTTTTGTCACAGCCAAAGACAGTGATACAAACATTGAAGAAGGTTTTGTGCGAGGAGGAGACGACTACGTTACTAAACCGTACAATATGAAAGAGCTTCTTTTACGCATCAAAGCGATTCTCTCTCGTACTGCACCCAAAAATGAAAAATCATTACTCTCTTACCGTGACCTCAGTCTCGATCTTGAAGCACACCGTTTACATGTAAACACCAAAGAGGTCGAACTCACCAAGCTTGAGTTTGACCTTTTACGCACCCTGATTGAAAACAAAAGCTCTGTGCTAAGTCGTGAATTTTTACTGGAACACGTTTGGAAAAACGATGAATTTTTTCAAGATAAAACGGTCAATGTCGCTATCAATCGCCTCAAACAGAAGATAGATCCCACCAAAGAAAAAGAGTACATCAAGTCTATTTGGGGAGTAGGATACACTTTATGCTAATGCTCCACCAACACATCACACGAGCACTCCTTGCACTTTTTTTTAACGACACTCTTTCTCTCAGGCGCAGTCAGCTACTTCGCCATCAAAAGTGACAACATTGATCACTATCGAAACAATCTCGAATCCCATATCAAGATTTTAGTGCGTGAATTACCACAAATGAACGACCTTGATAGTTTTGCAAAACGCTTTCGTGAGAGTACCGATATTCGCTTTACCCTCATTAACGAAGAGGGTATGGTCGTTACCGACAGTGACCATGACAGCGAAACAATGGATAACCACTCACATCGTGAGGAGATGATCAAAGCGGGCAAAGCCTCTTTTGGTTACTCTATCCGTTTTTCTGATACCATCAAAAGTAATTTTCTATACGTGGCACACCGCTTTAGCATGAACGATCATATTTACTTTTTACGATTGGCAAAAAATATCGATACTATTATGCATAATTTCTATGCTTTATGGTTTAAAATCGCCATTATCTTTACTGTGACAATTCTAATGGGATTGTATGGGGCGTATAGTTTTAGTCAAAAAATTCGACAAGAGATCGATAACATTGTCGAGAACCTTCAACAAATTGCTGACAAAGATTACAGAATTAAACTCTCTTCACATTTTAGTATGGAGTTTTTAGAAATTTCCAATTATCTCAAAAAGCTAGCCTCCAAACTGGAAAAAAGAGCCAAACAAAAACGAAAATACACCGCTAAGATCAAGCTGATTAGTCAACAACGTAGCGATGTTATCTCTGCCATTAGCCATGAGTTTAAAAACCCTATCGCTTCCATCATGGGATACGCGCAAACGCTTTTGGATGATCCCAATACCAATGCACAAATTAGAGAGCGCTTTTTAGGGAAAATTGTTCAAAATGGGCAGAAAATTTCCAATATGATCGACCGTTTAGCGCTAACAACCAAATTTGAAAATGGTGATTTTACAACCCAAAACACCACATTTGACCTAGTGAAGCTGACTCAAGAAATTGCACAGAGTTTTAGAGAAAAACAGCCTACCCGAACCATTCATACAGAACTTCCTGCAATGTATATGGTATCGGCAGATCGTACGATGATAGAGCTTGTCATCACTAACCTCATCGACAATGCCCTCAAATATTCTGAAGAAAGCATTACCCTTGTTCTTGAGAATGACGCTTTACATGTAAAAGATCAAGGCATGGGTATCAAAAGCGAAGAGATCGAAAAAGTGACTCAAAAATTCTACCGCTCGAATTCACACTCATGGGATAACTCCATGGGACTTGGACTTGCTCTTGTGAACTACATTCTTAAACTTCACAACACTACACTAGAGATACAAAGTAGCTTAGGTGTAGGATCTGATTTTTCGTTTAAATTACCTTCAAACTGATTTATTATAAGATAAACCCATCAATTTCGTCACTTTTGTTAAAGTTTTGGCCAGGTATCTGGCAAGCTTTAGCGTCCCAATGGCAAACGTAGCGTTGCAGGCTTTGCCTACAACGTGTATCAAAATAAAAAAGGGCTCAACATGTACAATATGGGTGAACCGCGCATCAAAATTGTTGCGATGCCAAAAGATACTAACCCCTCTGGTAATATCTTTGGAGGCTGGATTATGTCGCAAATGGACATTGCAGGAAGCCTTGCTGTACGCGATCTCAACGTTGGACGCGTAGTAACGGTTGCCGTACAATCTATGGAGTTTAGAGAAGCCGTTAAAGTAGGTGACGTTCTGAGTTGCTATGCTAAGATCATGAAGGTGGGGAAAACATCCCTTACCGTGCGTATTGAAGTCAATGCCGAACGCTCCATTGAAGGGGCACACCGTTGTTTACATGTAACGAGTGCCGTGATTACCTATGTCAACGTTTCGTCGGATGGTAAAAAAATGCCCATTCCTTATACCGATAACGAACTCATAGCGCTCGGTATTGAAGTAAACGCATAATGCGTTTACTTCTCAAGAACAAATTGACTCAGTGGGGTATCTGCGACCATTAAATCCTCGATTACCCCTTTACCCTCTAAAATTCTAAGCTTTGCTCTCACCGTTATTCCGCTATTTTGTCTTAAAACTTTTTCAGCTTTTGGTGCTAATTCCTCACGCATGTAAAAACGATCAAATGGTAATGAAAAAGAGACAAGTCTTGAGAGATCTTCTTTTTGAGTCATACCTTGATAGAGAGGATGAACATTCACTTCCAAAAAATTTCCACTCAGTGGCTTTGTAAAGCGTATCTCTTTGATGCTATCCTTTTGATCACTGTGTTCAAAAATGGCATACGCTTTAGAATGTTCTCTCATAGTCTCATCCTCAGCTAGAGGTGCTTTTGTAGCCGTATCAAAACGAAGTGTAACATAGCGTCCCCGAAATGGATCATACGGATCAAGTGGCGATACTTTCAAATAAAAGACTTCACCTTCTTTGAGAATGCGCTCATAACTGAGTATTTGAAACGCAATGACGCCAAGTTGTACGGCACACAGAAGCCCAAAAAAAATCCACGAGAGGAGTTTCATATTTTTCATGCGTTAGCCCTCAATTTTCGTCGTACAAAAGCATTGATCACTAAAAATAATATGCCTGTAACGATAAATGCCACACCTTTAGCTACCAGATCAAACTTAGCATCCATGAAATGAATCCAAACCGTTAATGCGATTAAAATCATCCCTTGATTGATCAGTCCTAAACGCCCCTCTTTGGCACCGCATACAATCATCCACGAAGCCCCCAAGAGTAAAGATACATTGATAAAGAGCATTGGAGCCAAAGCAGATATTTCGTGATGGCTTTGAAGCAGTGTGTATATCAAGAAAATGATAGGAGCCAGGATAATAAGCACTTCAGCGGGAACCTGCTTAAGCTTTTGTAAAAATAGCACGAGAAGTGCTACAAAAAGTACGATCAGACTGATCGCCAGCCAACCTATCTGGCTAGATTCATCTATCATTGAATCTGATCCATCCAGCCAAATGCGTGCCCGAAACGAAACCTGAGTCAGCACCAAGAACAAAGCTCCAAATTTTCCGATGCGTTCAAAAGGACGTTGCCATGTTTTTTCACCATGCGAAAGATACAGCATTCCTGCCATGTAATACAGTGCAAAGAAAAGTGCAAAATAGTTAACCATACTGCGTAAATGAGGCATAAGACGCGTTTGCGTTAAGATTTCAACGAGAAAGACAAGAAAAAAGTGAGATCGCAAGTTCCCAACTAAGGAGTAAGGTGCCATTGGTATTTTTTGCTGTTCTCAGTTGCCACACATAGTAGCCAAGCCAACAAAGCACAATGCCTAAAAGCGCCCATGTACTAAGGAAAGAGTCTGTATTCATTTCCAGCAATGTGCTTAAGTCACTTCGATGACTGATCCACACAACTGTCCACAAAAAGATCTGTAAAAAAGCGGCACCCGAAGAAGGAAGCAACCATGCAATACCAAAGGAGAGTAAGAGCCAAATACTCAGAAAATCAAACACCGTACCGCCCAAATGGTATGTCTGTCCAATGATCGCCAACGATGCGCCCATCATCAAAAACCAAAAAATGCCACTCCCTTCTAGTAACGCTGTGTTGTTTGGCTTGTAGCGCTTCACAAAAAAACTAAACGTTTGTGCTCCCACTAAAAGAACAATGGCGAACAGTGTACGCTCCAGATGTCCCAACGCATCCCAATTGTAGGCTAAAAGGGAGATAATGCCCAATCCTACAAGCGCAAATCCTAGCAGACTAAACGCGATACCTGAAGAGCGAGAAGACGTTTTTTCACCCACATAACGACGCAAAAGTACCTGTGCGCCTTCATCGGTAACAATACCCTCTTGAACCCAAGAAGGCAGCTCTTTCTCAAGCCATTGGTAAGTTTCTTTGCTCATAACTACCTTTACATGTAAAGATCAATCAACGATAAAAAGCTTAGCTCCACTTGGTGTATACGAACGATGTGCCATCGTCTCATCTGCCACTTCGTAACTCATACCCGCTTGAAGAACGTGAACTTCTCCATTTTTAAGCTCCGTATAAAGTTCACCCTCTAAACACAAAAGAATATGCCCTTTTTGACACCAGTGATCGGCTTTATACCCTGCGGTGTATTCAACCATACGCACGCGAATACTTCCGCACTGTTTCGTACGCCAAAAGGCACTTCCACTCTCTCCTTTGTGTTCCACTTTTTCAACATTTTCCCAATCGGTTGTGCCAAAAGGGATGTTGGTCATATTCACTTTACATCTCTTTTACAGCCATATTTTGCGGCATAAACTTCGCCAAATGCGTGCATAGAGTCAAGCACTTTTTTAAGCTCTAAACCGATAGGGCTAAGCGCATACTCCACACGAGGAGGCACTTCAGCAAAAACTGTTCGCTCAATAATATGATCGGCTTCTAACTCTTTAAGTTTTTGTGTCACCGTTTTTTGTGTCACTTGTGAAAAAGCTTCACAAATGTCTTTAAATCTTTTTTGTCCGCCTAATAATATATAAACGATAAATATTTTACTTTTGTCGTTTATAATGTCCAATGTCAATGCTACAGGGCATTGCAACTCTTTTACGTCTGTTGTTATCATTGTTGTCACCTCTTAATTTGTATTATACCATAATCACCATTTTTGTTCTTTACTTACTTTTTATTCTATAATAAACTTTAAGGTGTTAAGAGGTATATTTTTCTAAATTTTTAGGAGAGATACTATGAAAAAAACATTGATTATTTTTGCGCACCCTAACATCGCGGAGTCCAAAGTCAACAAAGCACTTCTTGAGAGCATCAAAAATGAGCCAAATATCACCGTACATGATCTTTATGCAACATATAAAACTGTAGAGGCTATTGATGTTGCTAAAGAGCAAGCCCTATTAGTTCAATATGATCGCATCATTTTCCAATTTCCACTCTACTGGTATAGCACTCCTGCTATGTTAAAAGAGTGGCAAGATAAAGTTTTGGGATATGGTTTTGCATATGGCCCAGAGGGTAGTAAACTGGCAGGAAAAGAGAGCAAAATTGTTGTCAGTGTGGGTTCACCTGAGTACGCTTACCAAGCAGGTGCGTACAATAACTTTACGCTCAGTGAATACTTAAGACCGCTTTACTCAACCATTGTCTTTACAGGGATGGAATTCAAAGGGATTTTCGCATCTTATGGGGCGATGAAACTCACCGCAGAAGCGCTTGCAAAGGATGTTAAAACCTACCAAACCATCTTGCATACAGATGACTGGAGCACTTCCCTTTTCAAATTTTTAGCAGAGTAAACCAAAAGGGGCATACCCCTTTTATGCCTCATCTTTGGGCAATACAATTGTGATAAACAGCCCACCTCGCTCATTGGTTGCATTGATGGAGCCTTGCATCGTCTGTTCAATAATCTGTTTGGACATATAAAGCCCTCCACCATTGCCACGTGTCGGATCTTTTGTGGTAAAAAATGGATCAAAAACATGAGGAAGTTGTTCATCCGTCACACCACCTCCATTGTCTGAAACTTCAATAATGACATAGTGCTCTTGCTCATACCCCTTAATGGTAATTTCACCATGAGCAATCTGCCGCTCAATAAGCGCCTCTTTTGCATTGTGAATCAGCACTAAAAGGACATGCCCCAGCTCTTTCTTAAAAGTATTCAGCTCAATCTCTTGCGGACAATCCACACAAAATAAAATATCTCGATTGGCAATGCCACCATCGTTCATCCGAATACTCTCTTCAATACATTTCGATACTGAAAACAGAACTTTTCCCGTGTCGGCTAAAAAGAAATCTTTAAAATCATCAATCGTTGATGACATACTTTGAATTAAACTTCTTAGTTTTACAATCTCGTCTTCAAGGGTTTGAGGTGTGAGTTTTTTCATTTGGCTATCAAGATAAATCTTGCTAATAACCACACTAATCGTATTAAGCGGCTGTCTCCATTGATGCGCGATATTGCCCAACATCTCTCCTAAGGCTGCCAGTTTAGCTTGTTGAAAGAGCATTCGATCTTTAAGTCTGCTGTTCGCAACTTCTTCATCGATCTTTTTTTCCAAGTTTTTATTGAGATATTCTAGCTCTTCTTTTGTATCAAAGGACTCGCACAGTGCTGTTGAAATAGCACCATATTCATTCTCTTTGAGCAAATATTTACGTAAAGGCTCTTTATTTTTAGCATTGAGCGCAACTGTAATGTCTCGCAAAGGAAAAGAGATAAATTTTGCAATCAAAAGGGCAAAAACGATCATCAAAATAACCGTATGCACAATGGTCAGCTTCAACTCTTTTTTACCATAGCGATCCAACACTTCACTCATTCGATTATGAATATGTAAATAGAGTGTGCCTACTTTCTCGCCTTGAATTCCACTTAGAGGAATTTCATGGACGGTGTTATAGTCATCGTCATTTTGAATTGCACTTAAACGTGCCTCTGCAATTCCATAGCCACTAAGCTCTTCCAAAAATGCTTCATCCCAATGCTTTACAATCAGAACAAACCCTTTCGCTAAAGAGTTTTGAGCAATAGTCTCATCAATACGATGAATCGGCGCAACATAGCATTCTATAATTCCTTGCTGCGGTACTTTGGCATAGAAGTGTAAGAGCCCCGCATTGGCAGTATCAAATACCGCAAAAGGGACAAGTGCTTCAATCGCCTCTAAAAAAGGTTTATTGGATTCGGAAAAGAGGATTTTTTTATTCTGATCCAAGATATACATTCCATCGATACCAAATTGTACAATGCTTGCTCTAAGGTTATCTTCAGCCCATTGCGGATCTTTCGTATCGGTAAAATTGGCAAGGTCGTTCCACGCAGCATAATCAAGTGCTTGTTTTTTAAAAGAGTCTGATTTTAAAATTAAAAGTTGTTTGAACCCTTGAACGATCTCTTGGGCATTCTGCTTAGCCATCACATTGACATTGTCGCGTTCATTCACCCAAATGAAAGCTTCAACACCAATAGCCACTAAAAAAGTTAACATTGTCAAGAAGAAAAAAGAGGACTTCACACTCATCGCGGCACTCCTTTTTAATATGCAAATAATGCATAACATGCTTTACATGTAAAGGGCGTCACCTACCGTTCGCGTAGGTCTCCCATCCTGCTTTTCGTAGCACACATGCAGGACATTCGCCACAACCATAGCCCCATGCATGCTTTTTATCGTGGACACCATTATAGCATGTATGTGACTCATCGATGACGAGTTCTAAGACACCCTCTTGGTGTGAAAGTTCAAAGGTTTCAGCTTTTGTGAGGTGCATGAGTGGGTAATGAAAAGTGATGTTGGCTTCGCTTCCAAGATTAAGGGCAAGTTCAAGCGCCTTTACAAAAGGCTCTCTACAATCAGGATACCCTGAATAATCGGTCTGATTGACTCCAATGATGATATGCTCAATACCTTGTTTTTGCGCAAATGCGTGCGCAAGTGTAAAAAAGATCGCGTTGCGATTGGGAACAAACGAAGCAGGAAGATTGGTATGCGTTCTGTGATGTGCGCCAATATCTTGCGTACCATCAATCAAAGCCGAATCATTCAGTTGTAAAAAGGCATCTAAACTGAGTAGTGTATTTTTTACATGTAACGCTTTGGCGATCTTCTCAGCTTGCGCAATTTCCACGCGATGCTTTTGGCCATAATCAAACGTAATGCTTTCAACACTATCAAAACGATTCTTTGCCCAACCCAGACAAGTCGTACTGTCTTGTCCACCACTAAAGACCACTAATGCTTTGGAAGCAATTTTTCCCATTATTCCACTCCTAAAAACTTGTGCAACTGCACACTCAAGATAAATTGTGGATGTTCTTTGACAAACTCCACACAAAAAGCAACATTTTCTTTGTTGGGTCGATCCATCTCATTTTGAGGCTGAATGAAGATGGGTTTGTAGCTTGAAAATTCAAGTATTTTTTCAACTGCAGACTCTTTGCTCACCACAAATTTAATCTCATCGTAGCCATATTTTTCAATTTTATCCCAATCTTTTGGGCTATAGGTCACCCAGTTAGCACTCGCAATGTTGGAAAAATTATAGCCATTCGTTTCGACAGAAACAGCATACATATACGCTTGCAAATAATCAATAAAACCATTAAGATTATAAATACTCGGCTCGCCACCTGTAATGATGACATTCATGGCAGGATAAGGCTTAATACGTGTTAACACCTCATCAAAACTAAGACTTTCATATTCTCCTTTGTGCAAGAACTCATCACAAAAGGAACAGGTGAGATTGCACCCATACAGTCGAATAAAAATAGAAGGAACACCAACATGCGCACCTTCTCCTTGAATAGAATAAAATATATCGACAACTTTTAACATACCACCCTTTTCCTTAATAATGTTTCAAAACATTATTATCTATTGTGTAACATTATAATATGAAATGGATTAGAAGATTATTTGAAAAGTGCCTCTTGTTTTAAGATTAACAAGAGGCGTGTAGGTTTACATGTAAGCTTTTTAGTGATGTGATTTGATAATTAGAATGGTCATTCGGATGTTGATCATAATAAATTTTATCACTTGCCAAATCACACAGGTTCTTCTAAAAAGTGTAAACTTTGAAGGAATCGGTGTAAAAGCATTTTGTGAATACGGTGTTAATTTCATACTATTCTCCTTTGTTTTCATTTTTTGTCACGCCTTTAGAGCAAAGCTCTAAAGACTACGTTAACACTGAGTTTTGCTTGGCGCAATGCCCGTGCATCTTCGATGCTTTTAAGTTCTTATGGAACTTTGTCTCGCACTCAAAGCAAAGCTTCTCATGCTACGCTAACGCACTTTATTCTGGGATAATGGACCAAAAAGGTTTCATTTTGGCTTTCCAGATAAATGCATGGTGTAAAAGATGCTTAACCCAATGGGCAGCAAGACCAATTTCACCAAAAGTACCGCCAAAATCTCTACCATAATCAGGATATTTTTTATAATTCGGAATAATCGGATACATGGTCATCGCAACAGCGGTTCCTGAGAACAACCCTTTACCAGCACTCGCAACACACGCTGCACCCATTTCCGCCATACACGCGGTATGGGTTGGTGCACTCGCACCCCCTATCATATCAACGATGCTTGCAGCAACCGCTTTTCCCATCATCGCACTAGGCATTCCTGTTCGTGGAGGTGTTGGATTGATCGGTGTGCCATTAGGAGATTTCATCGGTTTAGAGATGATATGCGGTGGTGCAAAGGCAATACCTGCCGCAAAAATATTTTTATATTTAGGATTTTGACATGTTTTTGGCCAATCAGACGCATCCCATGTTTCATACGGAGCTGTTGCTTTTGAGTAATCCCCATCAACAAACATAAAACCACCCGCATTGAACATAGAAGAGGTAATGTCTTCTCCATTTTTATCGTATGCTTTCATACCAGCCCCTGCAAATGGAGGAATGAGCATAGAAAAGTCATACGTCTCTTCTTTCATTTCGCCTGCAAGATTTTCGTAATGGACTTTGTCTTTTTCAACTTTATTGACATGCGCTCTCGTGATCCATTTGACATCACGCTCGGCGTATAAGGATTCTGCGAAGACTTTGCCACTCGTGATGTAACCACCCATTTTAAGGTGCATACCGCCTACACCAAAGTCACCGAGTTCATATTCATTAGAGATATAAGTGATGGTCGCTTTGTCACGAACACCCTCAGCACGCAAGCGATGATCGACGTTAAACGTGTACTCAAACGCTGCACCTTGACAGGTACACATTCCATGACCTGTACCAATCAGAATCTTTTTCTCTTCACCTTTTTTTAATGCTTCGATAATCTTTTCAAGCTCATCTGCGGCATGTTTTGCATGTGATGCGGTACAAACGGAAACAGTGAAGCCATTGTCCGGCCCTAAACCCTCTGTTGCTGTAAAATTGAGTCTTGGACCTGTGGCATTGATGAGATAATCATACGTGATTTCCTCTTTTTCGCCCTCTTTATTTGCACCAGTGTGTTCTATAGTAACAAAATTTTTACTATTATCCACTGTGCCCTCAGGGTGAATAGTAAGTGCTTTTGCTTGAATATAGGTAATGCCCGCTTTTGCATAAATGGGTGCTAAATCAAAAAGAACTTCCTCTTGTTCCATTTGACCAACACCTACCCAAATGTTCGATGGAATCCAATTCCACTTGCTATTAGGGGTTACAACCACAACTTCATGAGTTCGATTGAGCCATTTTCGCGCAAACTGTGCGGCGGTATGCCCTGCAACACCACCACCCAAAATAACAACTTTAGCCATCAATTATCCTTATAAAAAATGTAAAACTTTTTGATTGTATAACAAGAAAAGATAAAATAAAATTGTACTATTACAAATCCGAAGTTATTTAAGGTTTAAAAAAGGTTTACTTTTTTTGACAGCTATATTTTGGTATCATTCCTAAGATATTTTTCGATGTAAAAGGGTATAACCAATGTTATGGCAAATCAGTAAAGAATTCGATTTTTGTTATGGGCACCGCGTTTGGTCACAAGAGCTGGATGCTGAATTTTCCCTCAGTGGGTGCTTAGCGTGCCGTCACTTGCATGGACATCAAGGCAAAATTATCGTTTTTTTACAAAGTAATGAACTCAAAAATGGTATGGTGACAGACTTTCATCATCTGAACTGGTTTAAACTCTTTTTAGACAATACCTTAGATCATAAATTCATCATTGACATTCACGACCCACTCTTTGCGACCTTATTGCCTCATTTTGCTGACAAACAGAATTTACTTTCCCATGAAAGTGGTTATAAAACACCCGATCTCTCTTTTATAGCGCATGAGCCAAATTATCTTGTAGAAATGTATGAGGGGTATATTATCGTTGATTTTGTGCCAACCAGTGAGAACATCTCAACGTGGCTGCTTCAAATCATTGCGAAAAAGATGAGTCGCTTGGGAGTGGAAGTCTCGCATGTAGAATTTTTAGAAACCCCAAAAAGCCGAAGTATCGTTTACAACCATTAGCGTTCTACCCGAACGCTGAACGTAGCCTCTAGAGCAAAGCTCTAAAGACTACGTTAACACTGGGTTTTCTTTGAAGTCAAGCCCGCGCACTTTCAGTGCTTTTAAGCCTTTGGATAGACCTTTTCGAGTTTTTTATAGAGCGCATCCACAGTGGGAGCAGACTCGCCATGAAGCAATGAAAGCATCACTTCGTTATCTTCTTTACCATTCCACACTTTGATGTAATGTCCCTCTTTGTAGCCATGATCTTGGCGGAATTGGTTAAGCACGTTTTTAGCCACATAGAATTTGTACAGCACTTTAAGGTTGATGCCACATTTTCTTGAAAGTGTAAAATACTCTTTCAACAGTCCATCAAAAAGATCCATTTCAAAACCTGTCGTATCGTGAATGATGCTCTCGATGTCATTGACCAGTTCCATTGGTACAGCCATACCGATAGAGAGTGGTTCTTTGGTAAATGCTTCAAATCCCTGAACATCCAACACATCTAAAACAAGTTGTTCAATATCGCCTCTGTTGTTCGTTTTATAATCTTCCAATAACAGGCTCATAATAAAATGCCAAATATCAACGATTTCAACGGTGACATTGTCCCAATCGGTCGGTTTATTAATGTTTTTCCAATGTTTCCAACTAAAACTATCAATGAGTTCCGCACACTCCATATAAATACATCGCTTCCAGTTAATCATGCGGTTATGTTTGGTATAGCCATTTTCCCAGCCAATACCATTGGTTTCGTCGTTCAGTTTTTGCTGTAACGCAAACATTTGCGTTAAATAATCTTTACTTGTCATTCTATTCCTTCGATCTTAAAAGGGTTTCATTATACTTTTTTGCGCCATAAAAGTCAAAATGGATTCACTGCCTTTGCGATATCCAAGCTCAAAACAAGCATCTATTTGTCTAAAAGTAAACAATCCAAAATCATTGAGTGTGGGATCGCTAATGCACAGATCACTCTGCTCTATCTGCTGTTTCGATGAAGCCAAAATGGAGAGATAAATAGCGCGCTCAAAACTGGAAAAAAAGTTACTTTTTTGCTTTACATGTAAAGGAAACAAATTAACACTCACCACAGGATAAGGAAGCTCTAAAAGTGGTGCTACAGGCAGGTTATCCATAAAACCACCATCAATAAGCGTGTAATTATCATAAGTGATGGGGCGAAAGATAGGAATGAGCGCGGAGCTTGCGATGGCAAGGTTAATTGTATTGCCATGGCTAAAGCGGACGATTTCGCCATGAGGGAGATCAACACATGTCATAAAAGTAGGAATGCTCATCTGCTCTAAACGCTCAATAGGGGCGATCTCTTTCAGAATAGCTGCTTTTTCATTGATGCGAAGAAGTCCCTTGCGAAAATAGTTAAAATGAAATACTTTACGAAAGGCTCGACTTTTAACGATGCGTAACAGATCAAAAGCACTGACACCAGAGCCCACACCAGCAGCAATCACCGCACCAATACTGGCGCCTGAGACAGCGGCTATTTCCACATTGTTTCGCTCCATTGCTGCAATGACACCCAGATGAAATGCCCCCCTTGCCGCACCGCCAGAGAGAGCTAAGGATATTTTCAATGTCCCAGCCATCGTATAATCCTAAATTCACCCTCTAAGGTTTCGACTATTGCCGTGCAGGACTCGACCCAATCGCCGCAATTTAGGTACTTAATACCTTCAATATCGCGAATCTCCGCCTTATGAATATGCCCGCAAATCACGCCATCGTAGTTATTGCGCTTGGCATGCTCACTGAGAATATGTTCAAAATCGGTGATAAAGGAGATGGAACTTTTAACATTGTCTTTGACGTATTTGGAGAGTGACCAGTGGCTGTGATAACGCATTTTCTTGCGAAACCAGCCAATGAGTTGGTTAATATTGAGCAAAAGGTCGTACCCTAAATCACCCAAGATAGCGAGCCACCGTTTAGTCATCGTGACCGAGTCAAAAAAATCACCGTGCGTAATGAAAAATCGCTCATTGTTGAGGCTTGTATAATCCACTTCATCGACAACCGCAATACGATCGCCCAACCCTAAAGGTAAAAAGGAGCGCAAAAAGTCATCGTGATTGCCAGTGATGTAAAAAACATTCGTCCCTTTTCGGGCTTTTCGTAAAATCTTTTGAATCACATCGGAGTGCGACTGTGCCCATTTTATCTTGCGTTTAATCGCCCAACCATCAATGACATCGCCCACTAAATAGAGGTTTTCACTGTTCGTAAATTTTAAAAAGTCCAAAAGCTCCTCCGCTTGGGAAAAACGCGTTCCCAAGTGCAGGTCGGAGATAAAGATCGAGCGAAAGGCTATCGGGTCTTCATCCCCTGAAAATTCGTATTTGGTCATTTGTGTTTGTCGCCATCCCCAAAAATATCATCGGCAAAGTGTGAGAACTTACCACGTACCGATTTATCCAGCTCAATCGCAAAGAGCGAGATGTGTGTCTGCTCTTTTTTGGTCTGTTTGAGAAGTGAGGTCAAACCGTTGTTAAAGCGGTTTAAGTACATGTTATCAATTTGACGGTTCGAACCAATGACGATCGCTTTACAGTTGTTATCCAGACGTGACAAGATAAGCTGTGTGGTATTGTTTGAGCTGTTTGCCACTCATCCAAGATCACAATAGCGTTGCTCAGTGTACGACCACGCGCTTCACCCGGCCAGAGTTTTTCGATGTTGTACTTGGTAATCATCTCTTGTACTTTTTTCTCAATCGCTACTTGAGGCTCTTGTGAGTTGTCACGCTTTTTCATTTTCTTTTTGGCAATAAACTCTAACGTATCATAGAGTGCCATATTGTAAATGCGAAACTTCTCATCATTGCCAGAGAGATAACCAACATCTGCACCCTTGTCAACACTTTCAATGGAGTTGCGCACATAAACGATTTTTTCGTAGCTTCCTTTGGTAACTAAGCGCATCGCTGCCACAAACGCCATCAAGGTTTTACCGCTACCCGCACGTGCATCGATGACATGAATGTCATACATATTCGACAAAAGGGCTTTCATAAAGAATTTCTGTTTGAGATTGATCGGTTTAATCTCTAAACCTCTAAAGTCCAACTCTTCATTAAGCATATGAATAATGCCACCTGGAGAGATAATCGCATGTTCCGAATTACCATCAGGGCTTACAAACTCATAACAGTAATTTCCATTATGATACTCTGGGTCGTATTCCATGATGAGTTTTTTATCTAACGTATTAAAAAGTGCGGAGTCGATGGGAAGCTGTTTGACAAACTCAAACTCTGGCACATCACTTCGATCTTCTCGCAAGGACTCTACGGTCACATTGTAAAAAAGTCCAAACATACGCGCATAAACGTCTAATGAGAGAAAAATAACTTTATAATCAGGATAATACTCTTGCGCACCCGCAGCGACTTCAAGGATACGTTTGTCATTGGATTCGTTGATAAATTGCGAGTCAATATCCGAGGTATAGATCGTTTTGGAGAAAAGATGAATGGCAATATCCTCTTCATACTGCATCTTAACGACGCGGTAAGGCTCTCCACTGTCCACTTCCACCACTTTACACGAAGCGAGCATTCTGGCAAAACTTCGGGCTTGGTAGCCTAGTTCCGTGAAGTTCTTTTTAAAATCTTCCAGCTCTATAAGCACCGTTTCTGGGATCACAATGATGTTGTTGCCGCCATCACACAACTCTTTAATAAAATTGGTATTGTGCAAGATAATGTTGGTATCGAGCACATAAACTTTGTTGACTGACATCTGACTCCCTTTCATGCGATAATTCTATGAAAACATTATATCAACTTGGTAACAAAAGGGGTGTTGTTTTATTGAGCAAAAATTTTTACATGTAAAACAATTTATGTATAATTATTTTATGGAAACACTTGAAGCATTTTACAAACGAATTACCCATCCACTGCCCCAAGACTTACATAATGGCATCGGGCACTTCAATGTCTTCACGAGGCAAGAGTGCGCTGAAATTCCTTACAGTCGCAAGGATTACTTTAAAATCACCTTTTTAAAGGGCAAACATAAGGTGCATTACGCCGATAAAACCCTGCAAAGTAACCAGTACGCCCTTATGTTTTCAGACCCGTTAGTGCCGTACAGTTGGGAGTCACTCGATGGCAAAAAATGCGGTTATTTTTGCATTTTCACCGAAGCTTTTTTTTACAACCACGGAGCACTCCGAAGCTACCCCATCTACAAACCTGAGCACCCCAAACTGTTTTTGCTCAATGAAGCAACCGCCAAAGAGGTGGAAGCTCTTTTTGAAAAGATGCTAGGAGAAATTGACTCTACGTACGCTTACAGGGATGATTTGTTGCGTAACTGGACGATGGAGCTCATTCATATCGCCCTTAAAATGGAGCCTGCAAGCATAATTCCTGATGTGCAAAGCGATAAAAAACGTAAAATTGACTCCTTGTTTAATGAACTCCTTGAAAGGCAATTCCCGATCACATCGCCCTATGAGCGACTTGAGCTTAAAAACCCCAGTGATTTTGCCAGACTTCTTAATATTCACCCCAATCACCTCAACCGAACCCTCAAAGAGGTGAGCGAAAAAACAACCACCGAGCGCATCGCACAGCGTGTTTTGGAAGAAGCTAAGATTTTACTCAAACACTCTTCGTGGAGTGTGGGTGACATCGCTTATGCCTTAGGCTACGAAGAGTCCGCTCACTTCATCAACTTTTTCAAAAAAAAGCTCAATCAAACACCGCAAAATTACCGCATTGGGCAAACCAGACTTTTTTCATAGCCTTTAAAAAGATAAAGAGATTGCTTAGAGTGCGTTAATTTTTGAAACTCAAAATTGAGTCATAGCCAAAGCTATGGCGATGTTTTTAGTTTTGAAAAGTGATGTGCTATAAGCGATACTCTTTTTTTAATGGGCTATGAAAAAAGTCTATTGTTTGATTTGCGCAATGATTCGCTTGAATGAGGCATGAAAGAAATCTCCCTTATCGTGTATGATTTCACTACATTTCATCCATAAGGAAAAAAAATGATCTCACAAAAACAAATCTACGTGATGTCAGCCGTTGCGGGCATCAATGTAGCGAATATTTACTACAATCAACCCATTTTAAATATCATCGCGCAAGATTTACATGTAAGCGCTTTAGCCGTTGGCAATCTACCCACCTTTGCGCAAATTGGCTACGGTTTAGGGCTCTTTTTTGTAAGCCCACTAGGTGATAAGATGGATCGAAAGAAGCTTCTTTTGCTTTCGCATTTTTTATTGGGACTTTCTCTGCTTGGTCTTGCCTTTGTGGAGAATATCTATGTGCTCTATGCACTGAGCCTTTTAGCAGGACTTTTCGCCGTCTCCGCGCAAATCGTCATTCCAATGGCGGCAGCGATGAGCGGAAAAGACAAAGGCAAAGTCGTCGGCTCCATCTTTAGCGGTTTGCTCACAGGTATCTTATTGGCTCGAACACTCAGTGGGTACATCACCGATTGGTTTGGCAACTGGCATGTTATTTTTGCCCTTTCAGCCCTGCTTGTGTTTGGTTGTATGGTGATGGTGGCTAAAACGCTTCCATGCATTGAGCCAAACTTCTCTAAAAGTTATGCCTCTTTGCTCTACTCTTCGATCTATCAACTCAAACGCTTTGCGCTTTTACGAAGTAATGCGCTGTTGATTACTGTTTTATTTGGTGTTTTTTGCTCTTTTTGGACAACGCTGACATTTAAGCTCTCCCTTGCGCCCTTTAATTTTGACAGCGACATCATCGGTCTTTTTGGTGTGCTTGCCGTTGCCGGAGCCTTGCTTGCACCTTACATTGGAAAAGTTGCCGATAAAATCAACCCGACGTTCACCAAAATGCTCTCCGTAGGAATGATTGTGGTCAGTATTCTCTTGATGAAGTGGTTTGATACAAGCCTAGCCGCATTTATCGTAGCAACGTTACTCCTTGACATCGGCTTTCAAGCGGTGCAAATCAATAACTTAGCGCAAATCTACACGCTTGATGAGAGTGCGCACAGCAGAATTAATACTGCCTACATGAGCTCCATGTTTGTCGGTGGTGCGCTTGGAACATTTATTGGGGTGTATTGTTGGGAGCATGGTGGTTGGGAGCTTGTCACCGTGCAACTCCTAAGCTTAAGTGTTGTCTCTTTAGCCATTATTATCTACGCTGCGTTGTCTACAAAACAGAGCAACGCGGCCTAACCTCTTTTACAGGTAAAACCCTAAATCCTCACGTCTCATACCAAAGATTCATGGCTAAGCTGATCTTTGGTATGATTCTACTTTGTAACACTCATTACACTTTATGATTTTAGGAATACCTTTATGCCTTATACCTATGAAAAAAGGTGGGCAGGTCTTGGCGCACTCTGCCTTGCCATGTCCATCATTACACTAGACAATACCGTCCTTGATGTCGCCCTCCCCTCCATTTCAACTGATTTAAAAGCGAGTATGAGTGAACTTCAATGGATTGTCGATATTTACATTCTTTTTTTTGCTTCTATTTTAATTACGATCGGAGCACTCGGCGATCAATTTGGACGAAAGCGGTTTCTTAAAATTGGTATTGTACTTTTTGTGCTCGCCTCTTTGGGTGCAGGACTTTCAACCTCAACGTTAGAACTGATCTTTTTTCGCAGTCTCAGTGGTGTTGGCGCAGCATTCATTATGCCCTCCACACTCTCCATTATCACGCATATGTTTACAGACTCCGATGAGCGTATGAAAGCCATTGGACTTTGGTCGATGATCTTTGGGCTCAGTCAAGGCTTAGGACCACTTATCGGCGGTTTCATCCTTGAGTACACCTCCTGGCATTGGGTCTTTTTTATCAACCTTCCTATTGGCTTGGTCGCCTTCCTTTATGCTTCGTGGATTTTGCCCGAATCGCATAACAAAAGCGCTAAAGCAGACATACTGGGTATGGTACTGTGCGTGCTGTTTTTATTTGCACTGACGTATGGCATTATTGAAGCAGGGGTGAGCAGTTGGAGCGATAGCAGCGTTCGCATCAGCCTTATCATTGGGCTCATCTTTTGCGCTTTTTTTATCCTTTGGGAGAGGCGTTGTTCTCATGCGATGATTCCCTTTGAGCTGTTTGAAAAGCGTACCTTCACGATTCCCTCTTTTGCGATCGCGCTCATTGTCTTTGGAATGGTGGGTTCTATGTTTTTCTTCTCTCAACTCTTTCAAACGGTTGAAGGCTACAGCGCTTTGGAAGCGGGTTTACTGCTCATGCCGATGACATTGGGCGTTGCGGTGGGCTCAAAGTATGCACCGGATGTTGTCAAAATGTATGGCGCACCGCTCAGCATTGGTGGTGGTATGATCATTTCGGCACTTGGGATGGCGATTTTTGTCTTTACGATTGATGTGCATATGCCTCTGTGGGCGATTTTAGGTGGATTTTTAATTCAAGGTTTGGGGATGGGATTTTCCATGCCACCTTCAACCGATTCGATTATGGGCTCCATTCCCAAAGAAAAAGCGGGGGTGGGAAGTGCGCTCAATGACACGACCATTGAGCTTTCAGCGGCCATGAGCATTGCGATTTTGGGAAGTTACGTTAACCGCATTTATCTTTTACATGTAAAAGAGATTGATGTAGATTTCACGCTTTTAAAAGCGCTTAAAACTTCGATCCAAGCTGCCCATACAGCCATCGCTTCGCTCAATGATAATGCGCTTGAAGGCAATCTTCTTCATCTTGTGGATCAAGCCTTTATTGAGGGAGTCCACCACACCATGATATTTGGCTGCCTTATCTCTGTGATGAGTGGTCTCTTAGCCATTTGGCTCTTGCCCAAAAACACGTAAGAGCCAGCGGCGTTTACGTTACATGTAAAAAAGATTATTCGCTTTTTTGGGCTAAACCACCACCCAAGACTTGGTACAAACTAACACGATTAAGCAGCGCTTCTAATCGCACACCGATCAAATTTTGCTCACTAGCATACATCGAACGCTGGGATATCAGCGTATTTAAGAACGTATCGATTCCTTTTTGATACCGTGCATCATACGTTGCATAACGCTTTGTGGTTGCTTCAACCAGCGCGTTTTGTGCTTGGAGCTGGTCGTTGATGGTTACACGTCTGGCAAGGGCTGAATTCACCTCTTTAAACGCCGTTTGAATCGCAAGTTCATAACGTGCAACGTACAGATCGCGATTTGCTTTGGCATAATCCAACGTTGCATCACGCGATCCTGCATCAAAAAGTGGCAACTTCACATTAGGGATAAATGACCAAATGGTCGATGTTCCACCATCAAACAAGCCTCGAAGCGAATTGGAGCCGACGCCTCCTGTGCCTGTTAAAGTAATTGACGGGAAATAGGCCGCACGTGCCACACCAATGTTGGCGTTCGCAGATTTAAGATTATGCTCTGCTTCTAATATATCGGGACGACTTAAAAGAATTTGTGAAGAGAGTCCCACGGGCACATCCCCTACCCAACCTTCTGCATTGGCATCAAGTGTTTGAGGCAGAAGGGAATCGTCTAGCGAAGCTCCGACTAAAAGCTCTAAAGCAGCACGGTCTTGCCCCACTTTGGCAGCATAACTGGCACTATCCGCTCTGGCTTGATGCACCACACTCTGCGCTTCATACAACGCCACATTAGAGTCAATACCTCTTTGAATGCGTGCCTCAACAATCACAAGAGAACGTTTCGCACTCTCTTCTGTCTTGCGTGCAAGCTGTAATAAACTCTGATCCGATGCAAGGCTGAGCCAAGCGGTTGAAACCTCAGCGATCAGACTAATTCTAACCGTACGTGCCGCCTCTTCAACCCCTTGGTAACTCTCCCACTGCATATCGGTTTGTGATTTGATTTTTCCAAAAAAATCAAGCTCATAACTGTTAATTCCCACGGTGGCAGAAGAGCTCTGCGTGATGGCAGTTTTATTGGTTGGAGAGTTGAGTGTTCTCTCTCTACTACCTGTTGCACTGGCTTCAAGCGTTGGAAACTCACTGCTTTGAGCAATGCGGTACGTTGCCCGTGCCACTTCTATATTTGCAACCGCCTTACGCAAATCACGACTTTGATCCAACGCTTTTTCAATAACCGCCGATAACCTTGGCTCATGAATCAAGGTTTGCCATGGAAGCGCTTGAGCACTCTGAGAAGAAAGTGCATCACTATAACGTAACTGTTCAGGAACAGGAGCACTTGGTCGTTCATACTCAGGAGCCATAGAGACACATCCTCCTACCAACAAGGGCAATACAACAACGCTGAGTGTGCGTCTGTGAAACCTCATCATTTTATACCTCCCCAACCATGGTTGCATGGTGACTTCGTTTCGGAAAAAATCCCCGAACTAACACAAAAAAGAGTGGCACTAAAAAGATGGCCAAGAAGGTCGCACTCAGTGTCCCACCTATAATCCCCGTACCAATCGAAATACGGCTATTGGCACCGGCTCCACTTGAGAGTGCGAGAGGAAGAACTCCAGCGATAAACGCAAGCGACGTCATCAAGATGGGGCGAAGTCTTAGTTTTGCACCCTCCACAGCAGCCTCCACAAGCGTGCTTCCCCGATTGTACGCAGCCTCCGCAAACTCAACAATCAAAATGGCATTTTTAGAGGAGAGACCGATAGTCGTTAAAAGCGCAACTTGGAAATAGACATCGTTTTCCAAGCCTCGAAGGGATGCCGCAAGGACAGAACCAAAGATGCCCAAAGGAATGACAAGCAATACTGAAAACGGTACTGCCCAACTCTCATAAAGAGCGGCCAAACATAAAAAGACAACTAAAATAGAGATGGTATATAATTTAACCGTTTGCCCACTGGATAAACGCTCTTGATACGAGAGTCCACTCCACGCAAAGCTTGTGCCTGTTGGCAGAGACGCTTGTAAAGCTTCCATTTTATCCATCGCAACCCCAGAGCTAATTCCAGAAGCGGCAGAGCCTTGAATCTCATACGATGCTAACCCATTATGACGTGTCAAACTTTGCGCACCATAGCTCCAACTTGTTGTTGCAAAAGCAGAAAAAGGCGTCATCACACTACTACTGCTTTTCACATACCACTGATCTAAATCTTCTGGCTTGGAGCGAAAAGGTGCATCGCCTTGCAAATACACTTTTTTAATCCGCCCACGATCCACAAAATCATTCACATAAGCACCCGCCCACGCATAATTGAGCATACTATCAATGTCTGTTAGAGAAAGACCTAGCGCTACAGCCTTGGCTTCATCAATGTTTACATGTAATTGGGGTGTATCTTCCATGCTACCTAGACGAACAGCGCTAAAGAGAGAATCTTGGCGCACATTTTCTAACAACATATCTCTTAATGATTTTAGTTTTTCACGATCAATATTGCTGAGCGCTTGAAGCTGAAAATCAAAGCCACTGCTTTGTCCTAACCCTTCAATAGCAGGAGGATTAAGTGAAAAAATTTGAGCATCCCTTATGCGCGCGAGCTTCATGGTAGCACGATCTGAAATGGTGTCAGATCTATTTTCAATCCCTTTGCGCTCATCCCAATCTTTGAGTGCGACAAATGCCATACCTGCATTTTGACCACTTCCACTAAAACTAAACCCTGAGATGGTAAAAATCGCTTCGGTATTATTTCCCTCTTCATTTAAAAAGTAATGTTCAATTTCACGAGCAACGGCATCACTGCGTTTAAACGAAGCCCCCTCAGGCAAGCTAAACTGAACCATACTTTCGCCTTGATCCTCACTGGGTAAAAAGCCTGTCGGTAAACGCACCAACAAAAGTGCCATGATTGAAGCGATAATGGCATACATCAGCATCCATCGCAGTGGGGTAGCAATGACAGAACTCACATGACCTTTGTAACGCTCAATCAACCTATCAAAAGTTTTATTGAACCACCCAAAAAAACCATGGCTCATTATTTCTTCATGCGGTTTGAGCAATGAAGCGCAGAGTGCTGGCGTTAAGGTGAGCGCCACAATAACGGAGAGGATCATGGAAGAGACAATCGTAATGGAAAATTGACGGTAAATAACCCCCGTTGAACCTCCAAAAAAGGCCATCGGCAAGAAAACAGCCGAAAGAACCGTGGCAATACCAATTAATGCACTGGTAATCTCTTTCATCGACTTTTCTGTCGCTTCCACCGCGGAGAGCTTCTCTTCACGCATAATACGCTCAACATTTTCCACCACAACAATCGCATCATCCACCAAAAGACCGATGGAGAGCACCATGCCAAACATGGTAAGGGTATTGATGGAATAACCAAAAATAGCTAAAACCCCAAAAGTTCCTAAAAGAACAACCGGAACAGCAATGGCAGGAATGAGGGTTGCACGCCAGTTTTGCAAAAAGACAAACATAACTACAATAACCAGTAAAATCGCCTCAAAAAGTGTTTTAACCACCTCTTCGATGGAGATTCGAATAAACTTGGTACTATCCAGAGGATAGGCTATCTTATACCCTGTTGGCATCAAAGGTTCAAGTTTTGCGATGCCCTCTTTAACACGACTTGCTGTAGAAAGTGCATTTGCGCCAGGGGCTAGCATCACCGCAAGTCCAGAGGCTGGATGACCATTGAGCCGTGTTACATTGTCATAACTCTCGCTGCCGAGCTCTACGCGTGCAACATCACTTAAACGAACAATAGCTCCCGTTGCATCACTTTTAACAATGATATTGGCAAACTCTTCCGCTGTTTGCAATTGTGATTTAGCCGTTACTGTGGCATTGAGCTGTTGCTCAGAAGAGCTCGGCAAAGCACCAATACTACCCGCAGACACCTGCACATTTTGCGCCATAATAGCGTTGCTCACATCGGAAGGCATTAAACTGTAAGAAGCTAGTTTATTGGGGTCTAACCAGATGCGCATCGCATACTGACCACCAAAGACTTGTACCGTACCCACACCTTCAAGGCGTGCAATCGGGTCTTGCAGGTTACTAAGCAAATAATCAGAAATATCATCAGACATTTTCGTATCAGAAGTATCAAAAAGAGCAACAATCATCAAAAAGTCATTTTGTGCTTTGCTGACACGTACACCCTCATTTTGAACCGACTTGGGAAGACGCGTGGTAACTTGGGCTACCTTATTTTGTACTTGCATTTGTGCAGTGTCAGCATTGGTGCCTTTTTGAAAGGTTACTTCAATTTGAGCAGAACCTGAAGAACTACTGCTAGAGGAAAAGTATAAAAGACCATCCAACCCTGTAAGCTGTTGCTCAATAATCTGCACAACGCTATTCTCAACGGTTTGAGCAGAAGCACCCGTATAAGTCGTCTCAATACGAATTGTAGGTGGTGCAACATCGGGATATTGGGCAACAGGAAGGGAAAAAATGGAACCAACACCTGCTAACATAATGACAATCGAGATAACCCATGCAAAAATGGGTCTATGGATAAAAAAGTGTGCGATCATTGCGCTTTACCTAACGTTGTTGTGACATCCACAATTTTGACACTATCGCCTGTTTGAACTTTACTAGAGCCTTCAACAATCACATGATCACCCGCACTCAATCCACTATGAACCAACCACATATCACCTATAGCACGCTCTGTTTTTAACTCGCGCGTTTCAACTTTATTCTCAGCTGTTACAACTAGCGCTGTTGCATTCCCTTTAGGGTCACGTTGAACCCCTTGCTGTGGAACCAAAAGGGCACCTTCATTGATTGCTTCATCTAATAAAGCACGGACATACATCCCTGGAAGCAATACACCATCAGGATTGGGAAACGTTGCACGAAGCGTGACTGAGCCAGTACTTTCATCTACCGCAACTTCTTGAAATTGAAGCGTGCCATTGTGGGCATAACGTGAGCCATCTTCAAGGTTCAATGCCACGGTTGTGCCACCTTTTTTCAAACCCTGTTGCGTTAAAAGAGCTCTGAGTTTTAAAAGCTGCGTACTGGATTGGGTGAGATCGAGATAGATCGGATCAAGGGTACGAATCGTAGCAAGTGCTGTTGTTTGGCTCGCACTTACAAGGGCGCCCACACTCACACTCGAAGTTCCAATACGCCCACTAATCGGTGCTTTGATCTTCGTGTATTCAAGATTAATGCGCGCACTTTGCAGTGCTGCTGTTTTTTCTTCCACATTTGCCACAGCTTGTAAATAAGCTGCTTTGGCATCTTCAACTTCTTGTTTAGAGACACCCTCCATTTTGACAAGGTCAGCATAACGTTCACTTTTTAGCCGTGATGATTCAAGCGTTGCTTCCGCGTTTTTCAGGGCAGCTTTCGCTTCGTCAAATGCCGCTTGATAACTGGAAGGATCAATTTGATAGAGCACAGCATCTTTTTTCACCAAAGAACCCTCTTCAAACAGTCGTGCTTGAATAATACCGCCCACTTGAGGGCGAATTTCAGAACTCAGTGTCGCTTTGGTACGACCAGGAAGTTCACGCGTAAGGGTTACATGTTGCGCACTTAGGGTGTACGTGCCTACTTCTACTTGCGGTTTAGGTCTGTTTTGTGTCTCATCTTTGGAACATCCAAGCCAAAGAAGAGGGAGTGTTATTAAAAATGATTGAAGTATTTTCACGATCATGCAAATTCCTTATAAATGATAAGCTCCATTCTACCGTTTTTATGTTAATCAATCTTGCTCAAATCCTCTCAAAGCATGCTAAAATACCCTCAAAAAAGTTATGAGGAATATTCGTGTTGATAGAATGGAGTGAAAAATTTAGCCTGCATCATGAACTCTTAGATCAACAGCATCAAGAACTTTTCGATCTGGCGAACACCGTGCAAAGACTCGATCCCGATAGTGCCGATAAGGCAGAACTTTCAAAGCTTTTTAAAGAATTTTTTGACTATATGGCAAAACATTTTAAAGAAGAAGAAGCATATATGCAAAGCCTTGATTATCCTCTTTTGGGACAACATAAGAAATTCCATGAGAGTATTATTTTTGGGATGACAAAAATTCTCAAAGAAAAAAAAGGAATCGTAGAACTTCAAAAAAGTATGAAAATGATTGCTCAAAAATGGCTTGTAGAACATATTTTGGAAAATGATCTTAAAATTGAGAAGTGGCGCAAAAGCATCACCGTCGACGAAGATGATTTTCAAGCGCCTCTTTCATAAGCTTTACATGTAAAGCTTATGAATGTGGTTTAACAACACTTAGACCAAACAGCAACCAATCTTGCAAACCGCCTCGGTACCACAACAATTTTTCCTTAGGATAACCCAGTTTGAGCAGTTGTGTCATTGCTAAACCAGACTGTGCGCACCACGGACCATTGCAGAACAAAAGTGCTGTTTTTGCATGTGTGAAATCATACTTTTCACCCACTTTTTTAAACCCTAATAGTTTTTGAATCCGATCAAAATCTTCGGGAATAGAAGCATCATACTCGATCTCATCAAAAGGGATATTTACACTACCCGGTATGGTCATCTGTTCATACCAATCACGTTTACGCGCATCGACTAAAATATAAGCATTGGGAGAGACATTGACTTTGTTTTTAATAAAATCCAATACCTCAAGCTCACCCACCGTCATGATACCTGGGGCAAAGATCATCGGCTGAATTTTACCAACAGTGGTTACAAAACTTTTCTGACACTCCGCGGGTACATCTTTACCTGCATAGTTCCCGCTAAAAACAGCTTCTGTGTTAATTCCAACGCTGTTGCATGATGGAGAAATAGTACGCTCAATCAAAACTTCTTTCGTACTGCCATCACTCATCACATGTGTTGTTTGAACACCCGTATATTGCAACGTTGAAAGATTTTCAGCCAAAAGGGCGCCTACCCAAAAAGATAATACAAGAATAAAACGCATCAATTGCTCCTTGGAGTAAATTCGCTTATGTTAACCCATCTAAAATTTAAAAGAGAGAAAGAAAATATGTTATACTTTTTTCCAAAGGATACCTATGTTAGAGCTCGCCATTACCACTTTTTTAAAAAACAATCACCTACTAAACTTTAGGCTACATGTAAAGATAACCTCCCTTACTGCGCGACCTGTTTCTATGCGTTTATGGAACAAAATGCCACCTTTGTCATTGCCACCGATGAGAAGACAAGGCACGGACGTGAAGCGTTAGAAAATACGCATGTGGCAGGCAGTGTTGCACTTGAGACAAAATTAGTAGGAAAAATTCAAGGGGTACAATTTACGGGACGATTTAGAGCTGCAAACGAAGCAGAAAAAAAAGCTTATTTAAAACGCTTTCCTTATGCCATTGCAATGAATCCGCATTTATGGAGTATTGAGATTACGTATCTCAAATTTACGGACAATACACTGGGATTTGGCAAAAAATTGGAGTTTTTTGCTTCCAATTAAGTGCCAAATCTTTTTACATGTAACGCTTAGAGATTCAGTGGTTCGTTCGAACAAGCTGCTGTGAAGACAACGTCTGTCGAGCTGTTAAGCGCTGTCTCTGTAGAGTCTTGAACTACCCCAATCAGAAAACCAATCGCAACCACTTGCATCGCGATTTCATCACTAATACCAAAAAGTCCACATGCCAAGGGGATCAATAACAACGATCCACCCGCAACACCTGAAACACCTGCTGCTGCAATACTTGAAACCACACTTAACAGCAGTGCTGTTGGTATATCTACAGAAATGCCAAGTGTATTGACTGTTGCAAGCGTTAAGACCGTAATGGTCACAGCTGCGCCTGCCATATTGGCGGTTGCCCCTAAAGGAATGGAGATGGAGTAGGTGTCTTCATGCAAGCCAAGTCGCTTACACAATGCCATATTAACAGGAATATTGGCAGCTGAACTACGAGTAAAAAATGCTGTCACGCCACTCTCTCTTAAACATGTAAAAATCAATGGATATGGGTTTTTACGCATTTTGATGTAAACAATAATTGGATTAAGGACAAGCGCGACAAAAAGCATTGTTCCTACTAAAATAATAAGTAATTTTCCGTATCCAAGCAGTGCTGAAAAACCTGTTTCTGAAAATGTTTCTGCCACTAAACCCAAAATACCAAATGGTGCTAAACGAATAACACCTTGAACGATTTTAGTCATCGCCTCACTGGTATCTTTCATCACTTGCTTTGTTGCTTGACTACTATGATGAAGAGCTAGACCTGCAGCGATTGCCCATGTTAACACACCGATATAATTGCCCTTTGCTAGTGCATTAATAGGATTGTCTACCATACTCACCAAAAAACCTTTAACAACCATGATGATACTTTGAGGAGGTGTCAACCCTGCATCCGCGCCACTCGCAAGCACTAAGGTTACAGGGAATGCAAAACTGACGATAACAGCAGCAAGTGCTGCTAAAAAAGTACCGATGGCATAAAGTTGAACAATCGGTTTGATGTTGGTTTGAACACCAACAGGCTTGGTTGCAATCGCTGTTGCGACGAGTACCAAAACCAATACAGGTGCAACGGCTTTCAGTGCACCAACAAATAGTTTTCCTAAAATTGAAACAGCCATTGCAGCTGTTGGAGAAATAAGAGCGATCACAACGCCCACCACCATACCAATCAAAATAAGCACAATCAGATTGCCCTCTTTGTACTTTGCGACTAAACGCTCCATAAAAACCTTCCTTACTTCAAATGTGTGTACCAAAACTAATATTTTCTTTAAAAAAACACACTAATCATATAAAAAAGGTTCTTATTTACGTGTTAAAATTATGCACCTAGAGCATTAAATTTTTGAAGTATCAAGCTTTAACGCTTCATTATTCATAACACCAATCTCTGCACTTAAAATATTTGAAGCAATGTTATGCGCTTCATCCAACGAGTGCATTTTATAAGTTCCACACTGATAGACGTTGAGCTCGGGAATATCGTTCTCACTCTTTACATGTAAAATGTCATTCATCGATGCTTTCCAAGCATTGACGACTCGCATAGGCTCTGGTGTACCGATCAAACTCATGTAAAAACCGGTGCGACATCCCATCGGTGAAATATCAATAATCTCAACGCCATTTCCATTGAGGTGATTGCGCATAAAGCCTGCAAAGAGATGCTCCAGTGTATGAATACCGCGTTCTGGCAAAATGGCGTGGTTCGGTTTACAAAAACGAAGATCAAACACAGTAATCTCATCACCGTGAGGAGTTTTCATCGTTTTGGCAACTCTGACTGCAGGGGCTGGCATTTTGACATGATCTACACAAAAACTGTCCAATAGTGGCATTTAAAGTCCTTTTTTTTCTTTTTTTTTATAAAAAAGTGTACAATAATTTGCCATTCAAATTCTTTACATGTAAAGGAATACCTTGAAACGACTACTCCTGATTGTCGTCATTTTATTACTCTCCTATGCATTTTTTCAAAGCACCAATATTCTTCATATTACCGCTGGAGTGGCTATCTTTTTGTTTGGTATGCGAAACCTAGAAGAGGGATTTCGCTTCTTTGTCGGTGGACTTCTCGATCAATTTCTCAAAAAAATTACGCATAACCTTTACCGAAGTATTCTTTTTGGTACGGTGATTACCACACTCATGCAATCCAGTGGATTAGCGGCTGTCATTGCCATCTCTTTTATCAGCGCAGGTCTGATCAGCGTGGCGCAAGGTATTGGTATTATTTTGGGTGGCAATATTGGCACGACGACTGGCGCTTGGCTGATTGCAGGATTAGGATTAAAAATCAATATTGCCACGTATGCCCTCCCTATGCTGGTCTTTGGAACTTTGTTTGTTTTTCAAGAAAATAAGCGTCTTAAAGGCATTGGTTACGCTTTGGTTGGCTTGGGTTTTTCTTTTTTGGGTATCGCTTACATGAAAGAGGGATTTGACGCATTTAAAGAGACTATTGACCTTACGCAATACTCTGCCGATGGGCTGAAAGGAATTTTGCTTTTTGCATTGATCGGTATGATTGTGACGATGATCTCTCAATCTTCCCATGCCTCACTGGTACTTATTCTCACAGCCCTTTCCGCTTCCCAAATTACGTATGAAAATGCTATCGCCCTCACCATTGGTGCCAATCTAGGAACGCCCATTACTGCCATCATTGGAGCATTGGGAGCGAGCTTCGAAGGTAAAAAACTAGCAGGTGCACATTTTCTTATCAACAGCCTTACAGGCTTTTTGCTCATCGGATTTGTACCACAATTTATCCATTTCATTGACCTTACCGCACCTTTTTTGGGTATTGCTGAGAATGACTATACCCTCAAACTCGCACTGTACCATACCTACTTCAACCTGATCTGTGTTCTTTTGTTTGCCCCTATGGTACATGGGCTTGTGACCCTTTTAAACCGTGTGTTTAAGCCTAAAGAAGTGGCAGAAAAAGAGAGAGATGATGTTCTGTTTATTAACGATGTAGCGCTTGATTTCCCCGATACGGCACAAGCAATTCTGCTGAAAGAGACGAAGCATCTCTACAACAATATTTTTGACATTATTGCTCAAGGAATTAGTGTTACCAAAGAAGATATTGCCTCAGGTATGGAAGTGGATGATATATTAATAAGACGTAATAAAGCCATGCATGTCAATATGGATGAGTATTATGAACTTCGCATTAAAGAGATATATGGGAAGATTATCAACTTCGCTATTTTGGCACAAGGCAAGTTTTCAGATGAAAGTAACCGACGGCTTATTCCCATAAAAAATGCAACACTTGGCATGGTTGAAGCCTTTAAAGCCTCGAAACATATGCAAAAAAATATGCTTTTTTATCTTGAATCCGATAATGAATACATCAGGCAGGAGTATAACCATATCCGTAAAAACCTCATCAAACACCTACGCAATATGCAGCTTATTATCAACACTACCGAAGAAGATGTTGCTATTTTACTCCTCAGTAAACTTCAATTTGATGCCCAAAAATACGACATTGCTGCCAATAAATCGCTCGATAATCTCATTCGTACCAATAAAATTACCTATACTATGGCAACGTCACTGATGAACGATACGACATACGCTTATACCATTGTGTCAGAATTGACAAAAGTCGCACATACCCTTTTCATCCATGCTGATACCCAATCAAGCGAAGGACGAGAAGCGTTGATCTTAAATGAATCCGAAATCACGGATTTAACACATTCAACCGAGCAAAGGAGCACTTCATGAACGGTTTGAAATTTATCCATTCAGTCAAAGCGTTATTTGGCATATCTACCCCCAATGAAGAGGGAACAAAAAAACAGACGATTAAAGAACTTCTTCAAAAGCTCAAACTCAGACGCATTACACTGAAGCAAGAGCTCAAAGACGAGAGTGATCTCATCAAACGTGAAGCCATCCACGATAGCATTAAAATCATCAAAAAACAGATTAAAAAGGGAAAGGAAATATTGGATGAGTAAACTCTGCTTTTTCTTGGTTTTCTTTTTTTATGGTTGCGCTACAACCACCACAAACCCCCAAGAAAAAATAGGCGAAGTGTTCCAATCTCATGGCGCTACATCGTTACATTATGACTACAGCAAGATCATTGAAAATCTTATCATCTATAAAGAAAAACTCGACCTTCGCAATCCAAAAAGTTACAGTAAAGAGAGCCAAAGCTTCATCACTAACGAAATGCGCACCTCACAAAATAGTATTCGGATGAAATACAATGGTGTATATCTTAAATCCTATGATGACTATTTGCGTATAGCGTTTGATAAAAATAGTAATATCCCCGATCGAAATGATTTTCTCATTATTGGACTCTATAAAGTAATCTGGGAAACTTATAAAATTGGAGAAGGTCACCACATCACCACACTCACGTATGATCAAGAAGCTTTTAAAAAACTCTACTACTACCTTGAAGTTGTTAAATGGAAAGTTAAAACAGCCAAAGATAAAAACGATAACTTTCTCTTCTTAACATGGCAAAACAATTGGCAAGTTGAGCTCCAAAATAGGCTGCATACAGGAGAACAGCCTTCTTGGGAAATGATCCAAAATCTTGCATCTATCAAAAATCACAAAGAGAGTATTCTAGATCCTTCCAACTTTAATTTTGAATCATTACTCAGTCAAATGATCTTTCAAGTCAAAAATAGTGCCAGACTCATTGGGAAAGAGCCCGTAGACATTGGCATTGATGCGATGATCAGTGTGGTTCTGTTTTTATAAGCATTTTTACAAACGCTTTTACGCCAACAAAAACTCTTTTAACTACGGTGTATGAGGTTACGCAAGCTTGTCAATGTTGTTGGCAAAAAGATGCTTTGATTGTTTGACAAAAGCTTACATGTAAACCTTGATCTCGCTCAATCTTTTCTGGTCTTTTTTTAACTATAATACGCCAAATTTAACAAGGAGCTTTTTATGGAAATCAACAATATTCAAGTGTGCAATGTCTGCCTAAGAACCAGTGAGGAAAGTGCAGGTGCTGTTTTTATTAAAGCAATGAAAAATGGTGAAGAGATCCATGTGTGTACCAGCTGTATTCCACATATCATTCATGGAAGTGGTGAAGTTGTCAAATCAAACGCACAGGTGGCAGCAGAGATTAAAAACTAAAAAAGGCAAGAAATTACTTTCTTGCCTTTACATGTAAAAGGGGCTTATTCGCCCTCTTTTACCTCAACTAATTCATTTGAAAAATCAGCACTTGCAAGACGATTTAACTGTCTCCATCTGCGTTGTGCATCTTTTTTATTGTGTTCAAAGAGTGCTTGTGCATGCTCTGGATTTGACTTTTTAAGTGACGCATAACGTACTTCGTTCATCAAGAAATCATCGTACAATGACCAATCAGGTTCTTTTCCTGTAATCTTAACAGGGTTTTTACCCTCTTGTTCAAGGCGAGGATCATAGGTATAGATTGGCCAGTAACCGCATTTCGTTGCGAGTTCACCTTGGTTACCTGATTTGCCAAGGCCGCCTTTGATACCATGTGCGATACATGGAGAATACGCGATGATAAGAGAAACACCAGGATACGCTTCAGCCGCTTCAAATGCTTTGATTGTTTGTGCCGCAGAAGCGTTAGAGTTGATCTGTGCCACAAAAACATTACCATACGTCATAGCGATATAACCAAGGTCTTTTTTCTGGCTAGGTTTTCCTGCTGCTGTAAACTGCGCGATAGAACCTGCACGAGAAGATTTTGAACTTTGACCGCCGGTATTGGAGTAAACCTCCGTATCAAGAACCAAAATATTTACATCTTCACCACTGGCGATAACATGATCCAATCCGCCGTAACCGATGTCGTATGCCCAACCATCTCCACCAAAAATCCATTGTGATTTTTTGGCAATGTACTGTTTAAGGCTTAAGATCACATCTGCGCCCGCTGCTGCTGGATTTGCTTCCAATAATGGAACAAGAAGATTACGAATTTCAGTGCTTTTAACGCGATCGTCTCTGAATTCAATCCAGTCTTTATAGAGTGCGGCAATGGCATTTGGAGCTTTTTCAAGAGAAGCTTCCATCACAGAATGAATTCTATGGCGCATTGTCTCCGTAGCTACATGCATACCTAAACCAAACTCTGCATTGTCCTCAAAGAGTGAATTACCCCATGCTGGACCATGTCCTTCGGAATTTTTGCGGTAAGGTGTTGAAGGAGCTGAACCACCATAGATGGATGAACACCCTGTTGCGTTAGCGATCATCATACTGTCACCAAAAAGTCTTGTGGCTAATGTGATATATGGAGTTTCACCACAACCTGGACATGCCCCATGGAACTCAAAGAGTGGTTGAGCAAATTGTGCACCCTTAACCGTGCTTTTAGAGAGAATATCATCTTTGTACGTTACTTTTTTGAAGAGGTAATCCGCATTGACTTGCTCACCTGCTTCAAGACTCTCACCGAGTGGAACCATCACAAGTGATTTTTCTTTGGTTGGACATGCTTCTGCACATAAGTCACAGCCTGTACAATCCAGTGAAGAGACTTGGATTTTATATTTTAAGCCTTTAAGCTCTTTACCTTTGGCTTCAAGAGCATGTGTTTTAACGCCTTCAGGAGCATTTGCAAACTCTGCATCATTGATCAGGAATGGACGAATAACGGCATGTGGACAAACAAAGGCACATTGATTACATTGGATACAGTTCTCTTCAATCCATTTTGGAACCATAACACCAACACCACGTTTTTCATACTCTGTGGTTCCATGCTCAAAGGTACCATCTTCGTAGCCTTTGAAAGTAGAAACAGGTAAGCTATCCCCTCGAGCGGCATTGATTGGTTTTACAATTTTTTCAACAAATTCTGTTCCGACATATTTGCTGTCTTCTTTTTTCACATCATCAGGAAGGTTCGCCCATGAAGGGTCAACTTCAACCTGAATCAAACCATTAGCCCCTACATCAATTGCTTTGTAGTTAAGCTCAACAATCTGTTCACCTTTTTTGTGATAAGACTTATACGCTTGTTTTTTCATAAAGGTTTGAGCTTGTTCAAAATCAATGATTTCAGCAAGTTTAAAGAACGCTGATTGCATAATCGTATTACTTCTGTTACCCAAACCAATATCATGTGCAAGTTTGGTTGCATTGATAATGTAAAACTTAGCTTTTTTATTTGCTAAGATTTTTTTAACACGATTTGGAATTCTTTTGACGGTCTCTTCTGCATCCCAAATTGAGTTTAGCAGGAATGTTCCATGCTCTCTAATTCCATCCACAACCTCATACAACTCAAGGTATGCAGCAACAGAACAGGCTACGAAATGTGGATTTGAAACGAGATAGGTTGAGCGAATTGGTTTTTTACCAAAACGTAAGTGAGAACGTGTAAAACCACCTGATTTTTTAGAGTCATACGCAAAGTATGCTTGAGCATACATATCTGTCTCATCACCGATGATTTTAATAGAACTTTTATTTGCACCTACCGTACCATCAGCACCAAGTCCATAGAATAAACACTCTTTCGTTTCAGCGTCGCCCAAACTAATTTTTTCTTTGACGTCAAGTGATTTAAAGGTAACGTCATCAACGATACCAATGGTAAAGTCATTTTTAGGGTTTTCGAGTTTGAGGTTTTCATAAACAGCTAGCATTTGTGCAGGATCAACGTCTTTAGAAGAGAGACCATAACGTCCACCGACAATAATAGGAGCATTTTTATGACCATAGAAAGCTGCTCTCATATCAAGGAACAATGGCTCACCAATAGATCCTGACTCTTTTGTTCTATCCAATACAGCAATTTTTTTAACGGATTCTGGCATAACATCCATCAAATATTTGATACTGAATGGACGGTAAAGATGGGGTGTAATCAAACCAACTTTTTCACCTTTACTCATTAAATAATCAATCGTCTCTTTCAAACACTCTGTTACAGATCCCATTGCAACAATAATACGATCTGCATCTTTGGCACCATAATAAGTGAAAGGTTTGTACTCACGTCCTGTCTCTTTTGAGATTTCCGCCATATAGTGTGCTACGATGTCAGGCAATGCGTCATAAAATTTATTTTGTGCTTCTCTGCCTTGGAAATAAATATCATCGTTTTGTGCTGTTCCTCTCGTTTTTGGAGACTCAGGATTGAGCGCTTCGTCACGGAAACGTTGTACTGCTTTTTTATCGAGTAATCTATCAAAAACGGCATAGTCCATCACTTCAATTTTTTGAATCTCGTGTGAAGTTCTGAAACCATCAAAGAAATGCATAAAAGGAACACGTCCTTGAATCGCTGATAAGTGAGCAACACCGGCTAAATCCATAACTTGTTGAACAGAACCTGATGAAAGCATTGCATAACCTGTTTGGCGTGCAGCATAAACATCCTGATGATCGCCAAAAATAGAAAGTGCATGGGTAGCAAGTGTTCGAGCAGCAACATGGATAACGCTTGGCAATAATCCACCTGCCATTTTATACATATTTGGGATTTTAAGTAACAGTCCTTGAGAGGCTGTATACGTTGTCGTAAGTGCACCAGCTTGAAGAGAACCATGTACCGTTCCGGCAGCACCACCTTCGCTTTGCATCTCCACAACTTTTACAGGCATACCAAATAAGTTTTTTTTGCCTTGACTTGCCCAAATGTCGGTAAAGTCCGCCATTGGGGAAGAAGGTGTAATTGGGTAAATACCAGCAACTTCGGTAAAAGCGTAAGATGCGTATGCAGCAGCTTCGTTACCATCCATAGTTTTCATGACTTTAGCCATTAAATGCCCCTTAATTTATATTATCATTCCTATACTCATCTGTGATGATTTCTCATTCTACTTAGCATTCTCTTAATAACTCATAAATGAAAAAAGTTAAGAACCGTTACATTTACTACTATTTTCGGAACGTTATTACTCAAAAAAATACCAATTCTCTAGCAAAATCATTACTGTTCAGCAATAATTTTAACGGCATCAAGTGCATCACGAACAACAAACGAAGTATGCTTTTCAAGTTCGTATTTTGTACTGTAACCACACAACACACCAATACCTTTAACTCCTGCTTCTTTGGCGCAAATCAGATCCATTGGAGTATCGCCTATCATCCATGTTTGTTCCAAATTAGCGTTGAGTGCAATGAGTGCTTTTTGAATGGGTTCAGGATGTGGTTTTGGATGTGTGACGCTTTCGCGTCCAATTAATACCTTGAAATGATGCATAACGCCTAAATGCTCTAAAATCTCTTCGGAATAACGTGCCGTTTTTGTCGTCACAATACCCAGAGTTGCAATTTTAGAAGCATGCCTAATTGCTTCGTTGGCAAGGGGCAACAGTGTTGTTTTTTTACGAGAAATGAGCCTATAATGCTCTTTGTACGCCATCACATAATCATTTGCCTCCAAGGAGTCAATTCCCAACATCGTAAACATCAAATCTAAAGGATGCCCAATCAATTTCTTGATCTGTTCATCCTCAGGAATGACACGTCCAAATGTCTCATATGCTACCCCAAAGCTTTCCAAAATAGCGTCTGTTGAATCAATCAATGTGCCATCTAAATCAAATAAAATCGTTTTCATTTTTTCCTTAATCCTTCTTTTACATGTAAAGTGTGATTATAACCCAAACTGCGAGTAAAACACTAAAGCTTTTTGTTTTACTCGCAGTTTGAGTTCATTTCAAAACTTTCAATACTTATGAGTAAAATTATTATCCAATTCATATCGTTTTTTTGAAATACGATATATAATTAAGTAAGTAAGATTTATTTTAAATTATGGAGGTTTAAGATGGGCACTTTTCTAAAACAGTATGGCTTGTTTGTATCTTTGATAATTTTATGTCTTATCATTGCATTGCCAACACCAGAAGGACTAACCATAGCAGGGCATAGAATGCTAGGTCTTTTAGTGTTCTCCGTTATTCTTTGGATGACTGAATGTACTTCTTATCCAGTGAGTGCAGCGATCATCATAACATTAATGGTATTGCTTCTTGGTTTTGCGCCAGACATGGCACAACCAGAAAAATATATCGGCACATCTAAGGCATTGACAATGTCATTAGGAGGATTTTCAAATACGGCTTGGGCATTGGTTGGAGCAGCCCTTGTTATTTCTATCGCCATGATGAAAACAGGACTTGATAAAAGAATTGCTCTTAATATCCTTTCTTTAGTGGGTGCTAAAACAAACCGCATTTTAATTGGCATCATTTTGACAGGGTGTATCCTTAGTTTTTTTGTCCCCTCAACAACAGCGAGAGTTGCGTGTATGGTACCGATTGTTATGGGTGTCATTTCAGCGTTTGGTATCGAAAAACGTACTAAATTTGCAGCTATTTTAATGATAGCGATTGCGCAAGCGGATAGTATTTGGAATGTGGGCATCAAAACTGCCGCTGCACAAAACATGATTGCAACGAACTTCATTAAACAGATTTTAGGACATGACATTAGTTGGGGTGAATGGTTTATTGCAGCTCTACCTTTTGCCGTTTTGATGTCTATTGCACTTTATTTTGTTCTTCTAAAAATCATGCCACCTGAAGTAAAAGAGATTGCAGGTGGAAAAGCAGTTATTCAAAAAGCGCTGGAAGGGTTAGGAAAAATTACAACTCAAGAGATCAAACTTGTTATCATTTCTGTATTCTTATTGCTCTTTTGGGTGTTGGAAAAGAAAACGTTTGGTGATTTTGGTATAGAAGGTGATTTAGCAAAGACTTTAATTCATCCTTTTGATACTTCATCCATTACTGTTGTCGCTGTGACATTGATGTTTTTACCTAAAATTGATATCTTAACGTGGGAAGATACCAGTAAAAAGATGGCTTGGGGAACGCTTTTCTTGTTTGGCGTTGGTATCAGTTTAGGAAGTGCTATCATATCAACAAAAGCGGGTGTTTGGTTAGCAAAGTCCATCGTTCCATTTTTTGGACTTTCATACTCTTCTGCATTTATGATACTTGCTATTTTGGCACTTTTTTTGATCATTATTCATTTAGGTTTTGCATCAGCAACCGCTTTGGCAGCTGCCATGATTCCTATTGTTATATCCATGCTACAAGAAGTTAAAACACCAGGACTCAATATCATTGGTATGACCATGATTTTACAATATGTTATTAGTTTTGGTTTTATTTTACCTGTCAATGCTCCACAAAATATGATCGCCTATGGAACCGATACATTTACGGTCAAAGAATTTATTAAGACGGGTATTCCACTTACGATTATCGCTTATGGCTTGATCTTGTTGCTCGCTGCAACGTATTGGAAATGGATTGGACTTGTTTGATAGACAAGAGATAGTTTTTAAAATTATTACAAAAATCTAAAAAATCTACGAACCACAAAATTTTTATACGAGTTGGTAGATTTTTGTTGTTTTAAAAATAATAGACTTTTAGATCATTAAAAAGGAGATACATGTTACCTAAAAAACTCATTCTTTTAGCACCGCTTATGCTGTGTGCTACCAACTGGCAAGATGCGGTCAACACGGCAGTTAGCGCTACTTCTACCCAAAAACAAGCCACAACCAGTAGCCCTACATCCACTCAAAGCAGTGCGACTTCCGGTGTGAAAGAAGCACTCAGTCTTGGAGCACAACAAGCCGTTTCGCTTTTGGGAAAAGAGGGAGGATTTTTAAACAACAGTGCTGTCAAAATTCCACTGCCTGCATCCATAAAACCCGTTGCGACTGCGGCGGAAAAACTAGGTGGTAAGAGCTATGTAGACGACTTTGTCAAAACGATGAACAGTGCTGCATCAAAATCAGTTCCAAAGACAGCTTCTATCTTTAGCGATACGATTTCATCCATGAGTATTGAAGATGCGAATGCCATCGTAAAGGGTAGTAACACCGCGGCAACCGATTACTTTAAAACTAAAGCGGGGACAAAACTTCTCAGTGCCATTATGCCGATCATCAAAGAGAGTATGAATGAGAGTCAAGTGATGAGCTCTTATCAAAGTCTTAAAGGTTTTGCAGGAGGTAGTAACCCAGTAGCAGGCGCTTCAAATAATGCTTTAATGGGACAAGCTTCATCTATTGCAAAAGGATTTGGTATGGGCGATGCAGTGCCTAGTGGTGATGAGAGTATTGAAGATTATATTGGTCGTAAAACACTGGATGGTCTTTTTTATATGATTGAGGAGAAAGAAAAAGCACTTCGTAGCAATCCACTCGCAAGTGGAAGTTCAATCATTCAACAAGTATTTGGAAAATAGTTATGCTTCGGGTAAGAGAGGGTGAGGAATACTTATCCTCTTTTCATCAAACGCCAATTTTACTTTTTCAAAAATATCGAAACTTACCACAGAATAGTCTTCCGTTTTAACCCATACACGCACAATGAGTTTCACACTGTTTTGCGCTAATTCACCAACAGCAACGAATGGGGAAGGTTCAGGAAGGACTCTTGGCTCATGATCAACAATCTCCTGCAATGTCACCTTAGCAAGGCGAAGATCATCTTCGTAACCAATATTAAAGGTCATATCAATACGTCTGGTTGCTTTAGCAGAAAAGTTGGTTATATTTTTACCAATCACAGCAGAGTTAGGAATGATAATCTGTTTATTATCCGCTGTTTTAAGAATGACGCTAAAGAGGTTCAACTCTTCAACTGTGCCATTTTCACCAGCGATTTGTACAGAATGTCCGATTTTGAAAGGACGAAAGAATACCAGTAAGATACCAGCACCCACATTAGAGAGTGTACCTTGCAGTGCTAAACCAATCGCAAGCCCTGCGGTACCAAGAACAGCAAGAAAAGAGGTGGTGTTAATGCCTAGGTTGCTTAGCGCTGCTAGGATTATCACCACCAAAAGACCAAAATAGATCACATTGGAAAAGAAGCTGGTAATCGTCTCATCAATCTTTGACTTGCGCATCCCTTTAACAACAACGGTTGTTAGAAGAGAAGCTATTTTTTTACCGATAAAAAAGATCAGTAAAGAAGCAAGTACTTTTACACCATAAAGCGTAACAAAATTGACAACAACGGTCCAGCTCAAATCCATATGCACACTATGATCCTAAATTATTTTTTGAAAACGGCGTCAACTCTTCTGTTTTCAGCACGTCCAGCGTCTGTGTCGTTTGTAGCAACAGGTTTACTCTCACCAAATGCTTCTGTTGTCACTTTAGCTGCTGAAACACCTAGACTTTCAAGTGCTTTTGCAACTGCTTTTGCACGTTGATCAGAAAGTTTCATGTTGTAAGCATCGCTACCTTTAGAGTCTGTGTGACCTTCAAGAACAACACTGTAACCTGGGTTTTGTTTCATAAAATCAGCTACTTTTTGAATCTCAGGCATAAACGCTGGTTTTACAGTTGATTTGTCAAAATCAAATTGTACATGTAAACGGATGATTTTTGGACAACCATCTGCATCAACAACGGTACCTTTTGGAGTATTTGGACATTTATCTTTATCATCGTATACACCATCATTATCACTATCAACTGGAGCTTTTACTACAACTGGAGCTGGTTTTGGCTCAGGTTTAGCCGCTGCAACTGGAGCAGATTTTGCACCAAAAGGAATCGTAAAGCCAAGGCTGTAGAACATGTTGTTATCGCCACCTTGGAATTTAATAGCATGACGAACTTCAGCTTTAAGCGCAAAATTATCAGTTACCCAATATTTTACACCACCACCGTATTGTGCAAACATGCTATCTCTGTTTTCAAGTTGCGCATTTGTTACATCTTCATAACCAAGACCGACTAAAGCATACAATGCAGCTTCTGGAGTAATTTTATACTCTTTAACCAAGTTAGCGTAGTAACGGTTAAAATCTGTACTGTCTGTTCTACCCGCTTTATAATCAACATTGTCAGATCTATCGTAACCAAGTTCAACTTGATTGATAATAGTATTGTCAAGGTTGATACCAAATCTTAAACCATAAGTCAATTGACTTTTAAGATCAAGATTGCCCTCTGGTAAAACACCACCAATGGTTGGTGTTACCTCGTAATTGTATGCAGTTGGTGCTGCAAATGCCAAAGATGCTAGTGCCGCTAATGAAAATAAAGTTTTTTTCATTTTTATTCCTTTAAACTAATATTTCTAAGATTTCATGTGTGAAGACCCGAATTATAACACAAGTTTTGGCAATTAAGTCTTAAATTTACGGTTTAATCCAATCAATGGTATTGTGCATAACCCCAATTATAGAGGTTGAGACAGGTGTGATCTCTTTATTCACCACTGTAATAGAATTGGGAATCACTAAAAAAAGGTAAGGATTATCTGCAACAATTTTAGCAAAAATTTCTCGATAAATGGCATCGAATTTTTCTTGATCAACGATCTGTTCCGCTTGTTTAATAAGCTGATCGACCTCGGTATTTTCATAGCCTATAAAATTGAATCCGCCTTTGCGCATAGATTCACTGTGCCAAATGCTGTAGGCGTCGGGTTTTAGCCCTAATGACCACCCCATCAAAACGGCTTCAAAATGACGCGGTGTGATGACCGTATTTAAAAACGCTTGCCACTCCATAATACGAAGTTTCATTACCACACCTGCTTTTTTGAGTTGATGCTGAAGAATTTGTGCAGAGTAACTACCACTACCATTGGCACTCGTGCTCAGTTCAAACTCAAAGGGATGCGCCTCATCATACCCTGCCTCCTTGAGAAGTGCTTTTGCTTTTGCAATATCAGGTTTTGGTGCATGGACTGCTTCATTAAAAGCTCCCGTTCCTGGTAAAAAAGGTCCTGTACACACTTTTCCATGGCTAAAATAGAGAATATCGACGAGCTCTTGACGATCAATGGCTAACGAAAGCGCTTCACGTACTCTGGGGTCTTTAAATTTCTCAGATTTTAAATTAAACCCCATATAGGAAAAATTATGAGCAATATCTTCATAAATACTGTAGTGGGCTTTAAAATCTTTATCAATTTGGCGTTCTAGCTGTAAAGGAGAGAGTGAACCAACGTCCAGTTTTTGGGACTTAAGCATTAAAAACTCAGAAGAAGGATCAGGTAAATAGTGAAAAATCATTGTGTCGAGAGTGGGCTTATGAACAAAATAGTTTGAATTAGCCGCTAACACAATATCTTTAGAGATGTTAAACTGCGCCAAAGTATAAGGGCCTGTACCAATGGGCGCTTGATTGAATTTGCTGGTCATTAAATCCGCTTCATTTTTAAGCAAATGCTCTGGCAATATCTCCATCATCCAGACTTCTAATGCTTTAAAATAAGGATATTTGTATTTTACTTCTACCGTAAACTCATCCAGCATCTTTACATGTAAAATGTGCATAAAGCCTGAAGAGTATGGTGTAAAGATTTTAGGAGAGATAATCGTCTCGTAAGTAAATAGCACATCTTTAGCCGTAAAGGGACTCCATCGCTCCATGTAACGTCTTTTTTTAAGTTCAAAAATGAGTGTTGTATCGTCCACAAAATGGTAACTTTGTGCAAGGTCTGGAATAATATTCGCATCTTTATCGTATTTGATGAGTCCATTAAAAATCCACTGTGCAACATCAGCGCTGGTTTTATCGGTTGAGACAATAGGATTCAGACGACTCGGATTTGCTGAAATAGAAAGATGTAGCGTACTGGCTAAGACATTACATGTAAAGAAAAAAAGAATGAGTAAAAGTGTTTTCATGGAATGATTATAACATAGTGAAGAAAAATAATTCTGATGACATGGTCGTCAAGCTTTTAAGAGAAACATCAGGCATTGCCCTTGTTTTGTGATTCAGTGGCGAACGTAGTAAAAAGAGTTTTGCATTTTTTGCGTGTTAAAATAAAATCAGCTTCCAGACCGGGCAATCTGGAAGCTGATTTTTAAAGTTGTTAAGTGATACACAAAAAGGAGGTAATTGTCTTGGTAGTGAAAGTATAGGGGAGTTATTTAAACGCTCTGTTAATCTTTCGTAAATAAAAAGTTAATAGGAGTTTTTTTCTCTCTTTTATACTGTTTTCTTTTCACTTTTAACGTTGATAGTATGAAACCAATGTTGCTTTCGCGATCGTATTGGCATTGAGCATAAAACCAACGAGTGCAGGTGACGCTTTTTCATCAAGGTCTAGTGTATCCACACTCAGAGCATGCACGGTAAAAATATACCGATGCGCTTTATCGCCTTTAGGCGGACATGCTCCACCAAATCCTGTCTTACCATAATCAGTGATGCTTTGAATGGCAACAATAGTCGCGGGTTTATTTACATTGCCAAAATCAGTCGGCAAAGCATTGATGGATGAAGGAATATTAAAAACAACCCAATGCCACCAGCCACTTCCCGTTGGAGCATCGGGGTCATAGACTGTCACGGCAAAACTCTTCGTACCTTTAGGGGCATTACTCCAATGCAGTTCGGGGGAAATATTGGCGCCATCGCATCCAAAACTTGAAGCCTCCTCTGTTTTAGAAAGTTGCCCAGAGAGGTCATTGCTATAAAGGGTAAAGCCTCCTGCTAAAAGTGTGCTTCCTGATAATATGAAGGCAACAATCCACTGTATGATTTTCATCTCTAATCCTTTTATCGAAATTTTAAAGATTATTTTACATGTAAACAGCGTCTTGGTGTTAGTCTCTAAGGTTTGACATTTTGCCTATAAGGTTTTTTGGAGAGTGCTCATGTTGTGCTTTAAAGAGACGCGTGAAATGAGACTGGCTTTTAAAGCCTGCCTTAAATGCCGCTTCGCCAATACCAAGGCTACCTTTTTCGATTAAAAAACGTGCACGCTCGACTCTCTTTTGAAGTATCCATTTCATAGGCGAGGTCTGAAACTGGGAGGCAAATTCTGCTTTAAATGCACTCAAGCTTCGTCCACTGCGCCTTGCAAACTCAGCAATACTCCAATCTTGCGTAAAATGCTCCTCCATAAAAACCTTAAGATCAATACCACGTGGAAGTAATGTTTGAAAGTATGAGATAAGTTTTGCTCCCTCAGAAGAGCCCAAAAGTAAGAGTAATAGCTCTTGCAATTTTAAGATCAAAATCGTGTCAACAAATGCTGGTTTTTGTTCGATAAAAGGCAAAAGGGAAAGCGCTGTACTTTTCATGATTGGAGTCAATTCTATCTTGCAAAAAGGCTCAGAAGTATGCTTGAGCATCTTTACATGTAAAGGTATTTTTTCTAAAATAGGCGATAACCAATTCCCAATGATCTTCTCATCAAAAAAGATGAGCAAACAGGTATAGTTTCCACCTTCACATACTTCGCTCATCACATATTCACCCCTCGAGAGGAAAAATGCCTCACCCGCTTTGACCTCAACATCACCTTTTTTCGTATGAAGCATTTTTTTGCCTTCCAAAATAATATTAAGAAGATTTTGCTCCATATACGCTTCGGCTCTGTAATGATCTTCTACCACAAAATAACGCGCTATTACCACGCCATTGGCTTCGATCGCATGCTCTTTATAATTTTTTTTAATGTATTCAAGTACGTGGATAGACATTGGCATTTCCTGTTCGTTAACTCTATTGCGTTACAATTTTAGCACATACCTCTTTGAGGAGAAGAAAAATGACACAAAACATTTCACGTTGTGGCTGGGTAAAACTGAGTGATGCTACTTACGTGGCATACCACGATGAAGAGTGGGGAAAACCTCTGCATGATGATCGAGCCCTCTTTGAACTTTTTTGCTTAGAAACTCAATCAGCTGGGCTTAGCTGGCTTACAATTTTAAAAAAACGTGATGGCTACCGCAATGCTTTTGCTAGTTTTGTTCTTGAGAAAGTGGCTCATATGGGGGAGATGGATGTTGAACGCATTTTAAGTGAAGGCGAAGTCATCAAAAGTCGCCCTAAAATCGAAGCCATCCTTCATAATGCCAAACTTTTTCAAGCCATTGCTCAAGAATTCGGTTCACTGGATACCTACTTTTGGAATTATGTAGGTGGCAAAACAATTGTCAACGATGTGAGCGATTACAAAACTGCCGCATGCACTTCGACCATTTCCGATACTTTAACCAAAGATCTTAAAAAACGAGGCTTCAAATTTGTCGGATCCACCACGATTTATGCGTTTATGCAAGCGTGTGGTATGGTAAATGACCATGAAAACAGTTGTAGGTGCAAATAAAATGACGTTTGAAATCCTCAATAACTACTGCCTCAGCCACATAGGTGCAATCAAAGAGTACCCCTTCGATAACACAACTGCCGTTTATAAAGTCGGCGATAAGATTTTTGCATTAATTGATGAAGCGAGCAATACTCCACGCATCAATCTCAAATGTGACCCATACTATGCAAGAGAACTCAGGGAAATGTACGAAAACGTCATTGCAGGCTATCATATGAACAAAAGACATTGGAATACAGTCATTTGTGAAGACGAAATAGACGAGACTTTAATTTTTGAGTGGATCGACGACTCATATGACCTTGTCTTTAATTCATTGCCTAAAAAATTACAAATTTTTATCCGCAATTCTTAACAGGAGTTTTCATGTTTATTATCGCTTTAACCTATCACAAATCCCTTGAAGAGGTCGATGCTCACTTAAGCGCTCACGTAGCATTTCTCAAAGAGCACTACGCGAAAGGCATCTTCTTAGCCTCAGGACGTAAAAATCCTCGCAATGGCGGTATTATCTTAGCCCTTGCACCCTCTAAAGCTGAAATTGAAGCGGTCATCGCGCTTGATCCTTTTTACATTCACGATGTTGCAACTTATGAGATCACCGAATTCACACCCTCGATGACTTCTCCTGAACTGGCTTTTTTAGCCAATCGCTAAAGGAATTTCATGACAGAGACACTGAACGCTTACCTTCAAAGCTCCTTCGTCATTGATTTTGAACACCCTTCGATTTTAGAGAAAGCAAAAGAATTAAGAGGAGATACCCAGAAGGATGTTGACATTGCCAAAAACTGTTTTACCTTTGTGCGCGATCATATTCGTCATACGGGAGATCATAGAGATGCCATCATTACATGTAAAGCCAGTGATGTCTTAGCCTTGCAAACAGGATGGTGCTATGCCAAAAGCCACCTCTTGGCAGCTTTGTGTCGTGCCAATAGCATTCCTACAGGCTTTTGTTACCAACGACTCAGCCTTTTGGGCAATGGTGACGAACCTTATACACTACATGGACTCAATGCCATTTATCTGAAAGACTTTGGCTGGTACCGCGTGGATGCCAGAGGCAATAAAGAAGGGGTCAATGCAGAGTTTTCTCCACCGCTCGAACAACTTGCCTTTAAAGTTAAGGCGTCGCATGAAATCGACTTTCAAGAGATCCTGAGTGAGCCTTTAAGCATCGTCATCACCGCCTTGCAAACGTATACAAGCTTTGAAGAGTCTTTGAAGCATTTACCCGATTGCACAGAAATAACGCGACTTTAGCCGTTACATGTAAAGATTTTGTGCAGGATTAGGCAAGAATTCTACGAAAATGTTCTATTGCATTTTCTCTCTTTCGCTCTATAATAAATACTACAAATCAAAGGAAAACACATGGTTAATTTTACCTATCAAAACCCCACAAAAATCGAATTTGGAAAAGGCAAAGAAGAACTCATCGGTACAGCTATCGCGGAAGACAACATCACAAAAGTGCTACTTTGCTACGGTAGTGAGCGCATTAAAAGTGATGGACTCTACGAAAAAGTGACTACCCGTTTAAAAGAAAAAGGCATCGCTTGGGTGGAACTCTCTGGCATCATCAGCAACCCCATTCTTTCCAAAGTACACGAAGGCATCACCATCGCCAAAGCAGAAAAGGTTGAAGCCGTCCTTGCCATTGGGGGTGGTTCTGTTTTGGACAGTGCTAAGAGTATCGCAGCAGGTGCTTTATACCATAGCGATGTTTGGGACTTTTTTATTGGCAAATCCGTCATTGAAAAAGCGCTGCCTGTTTATGCCATCATGACCTTAGCGGCAACGGGAAGTGAGATGAACGGTTTTGCTGTGATCACGAACGATACGATACAGCAAAAATACAATATCGCCTCCCTTCATGTCTATCCAAGGCTCTCGATTCTCAATCCTGAACTCACAAAAAGCGTGCCTAAAAATTACCTCGCCTACTCCGCGGTTGACATCATCGCGCATGTGATTGAGGGCTACTTAACGGCAAATGTTCAACCTCATTTTCAATCACGCATGGTGGAAGGCATCATTCAAACTGTCATGGAAACCACCGAAATTTTGCTTCAAAATCCTGAGGATTACAATGCAAGGGCTGAGTTTACTTGGGCAGCAACTCAAGCACTTAACGGTGTGACAACAGCGGGCACAAACCCATCTGTTTCCAAATCACATGATCGAACACTCACTCTCAGCACTGTTCAACATTGCTCACGGTGCGGGTTTAGCGATTGTGATTCCTGCGTGGATGACATGGTTTCATACTCAAAATCCCGCACAATTTAAACGTTTTGCAGAGAAGATTTTTGGGAAAAGCAGTGCGGAAGAAGGTATTGAAGCGCTTAAAAGTTGGTTTGCCAAAATTGGCGCACCGGTGAGTTTAAAAGAAGCGGGTATCGGTGCCGATTCTATTCCTGATATTGCAGCCAATGTGTTCTTAGCCGCTGAGAGACAAGGCGTACAGAAAGTTTACACTCCAAAAGTCATCGAAACGATTTTACATAACGCATAATCACCAAAAGCAAAAAGGGATTTACCCTTTTTGCCTCCAAAACGCTTCGGCTAAAGCCAATTCTTCTTCACTAAATACTGCAATGCCATTTTCTCGCAACAGTTTACATGTAATGCCAGAATCATTTACGCGTGTGCTTGTAAAGGTGCCATCGTAGATAACGTCTTTGCCGCATGAGGGGCTTCTGGCTTTTAAAATCGCCATGCACACGCCCTCTTCTTGAGCTATTTTCAAACTCTCACGTGCTCCTTTAGCAAATGCCTCACTAACATCTTCACCGCTCTTGCACACAACTGTATTTGTTCCTTCGAGCACTTCACACGGAGGTCTAGGAACACTGAGCCCTCCAAGCACTTCAGGGCACAACGGAACCAAAACACCCTGCTCTTTCCACGCTTCGAGCATCTTTACATGTAAAGCATTATTGCCACCATCATATTTGACATTTTCACCCATCAAACACGCACTGATGAGGATTTTTCGTTCTCTATTCAAAATCATCCTTTGCATTTTTAACTTGCCAGCGCAACCGTTTATAACGCAGGCGATTTCGAAGGCGTTTGACTTTATCAATATCTCGCATGTCAATGCTAATGGAGGTATCTTCAAGATCATTACCCTTTCCAATCGTGATATTATCCGCCTTTTTAAGAGCAAGTTTTTGTGACTGAAAGACGCTACGATGCCCTGTAATCAAAAAAGCAATGACGACACTGAGTGCCGCATAGTTTGCCATATGTACACCAAAAAGCTCCACCGCCATAATAATGGACGCTATGGGCGAGTTCGTTGTACCTGCCAAAACACTGACAAACCCAAGTGCAGCAAAAAGAGCTATATGTCCCCCTGTAATATGTCCAAAGACAACACCACTGGTCGCACCCACGTAAAAAACAGGCGTAATAATACCCCCACTTCCCCCTGAGCCTAATGTCATCGCCGTAAAAATGGTTTTTAAAATAAAATCGTACCAATGTACATTATTTGAAATTAACGCATTAGGGCTGAGTGCATCACGAATCGTTGCAAGCCCAAGCCCAAGGTAACTCTCAGAGAGAAAATAAGAGATCACGACCATGACTAAACCCGCGACAAACGCTTTTAAATAGCGATTGTAAGGAACCCTTTTAATCGCTGTTTCTATTTTATTGACTGCGGTAATAAAAAGGTCTGAGACAATTCCAAAAAAGACACCAGCGACAACGACTTGTCCAATCAGTCCCAGATCAAGGCTAAATGCACGATACATATTGATGTCATAATATTGATACGTCACACCCAAAAATTGCGCGGTGGTAAACGCGGCAAATCCTGCAATAAACGAAGGTAGCAGAACATCGTACATAATCACACCAATAATAAGCACTTCAATTCCAAAAATAGCACCCGCAATCGGTGTTCCAAACACCGAAGCAAAGCCTGCGCTAATACCGCAGATGACCAGTTTTTTACGATCAGACTTTGAAAATTTGAGTAATGTTGCCACAAAGGATGCCGCTCCTGCACCAATTTGTGCACCAGGACCTTCTTTACCCACAGAGCCACCTGAAAAGATTGTTAGTACTGTGGCAACGAGTTTGACAGGAATGACTTTAGCATTGATGTAACCGTCGCGTTTATGCACCGCTTCAATAACTTTTTCCGTCCCATGTCCTGTGGCATTTTGGTCAAACGTTCGTACGATCCATGTCGTCAGCATCAAAGCAAATGGAAGGGTGAAATAAAAGGGAAAAGGAAGAAGGCTTCTCGTCTGCTCAGCAGTTGTGAGAATTTTAATAAAGACGGACATCAGTCCGCCTATCATAATACCAACGGCTGAGGAGAGGAAGAGCCATTTGGAAACGCTAAAGAAAATCACCGTCTGTTCAACAACATGTTTATTCATAAAATCTCTTTAAGTTTGGGCTTATTTCATTATAGCCCGCTTTTATAAATTTTTTATAAATATTTATTTTAAAATTATTTTAGAGGTGAAATTAACCAACGATCGACGCAATAATCTCCTTAGCGCGCTTCTTTGCTGCTTCCACTTCATCCAAGACCAATGCAACAGCCATACGACGACCCACATGGCTCACGGGTTTACCAAAAATGCGCACATAGGAATTTTTAGAAAAAGCCGTTTCAGGAATCGTGAGTGTTGGCACATGCTCTTCATTTGAGCTTTTAAACGCGCCACTCGCACCCGAACCGTAAAAGGTAAAATCAAGCGGTAAGCCAAGAACCGCTCTTACATGTAACGCAAATTCGCTCTGAGATTGCGTGATCATCGTGACCATTCCCGTATCGTGTGGACGGGGGCTCAGTTCACTAAAATAGACCTCATCGTCTTTGACAAAAAATTCTACGCCAAAAAGACCACGACCACCCAAGCCATCGGTCACTGCTTTGGCCATCACTTGCGCTTTGGCTAAGACTTCGGGTTTCATCGGCACAGGCTGCCAACTAAGCACATAGTCACCGTTTTCTTGGATATGCCCGATCGGTTCACAAAAGACGGTTTCTTTGCCATTACGAACGGTTAAAAGCGTGATCTCATAGTCAAATGGCACAAACGCTTCAACGATGAGTTCACTCGCATCACCGCGTGCCTCTTTGGCGATCTCCCACGCTTTTTGGATGTCCGCCTCACTTTTGATGACGCTTTGTCCATGCCCTGAGGAGCTCATAACAGGTTTAACCACGCAAGGAATCCCAAGCTTTTGAGTCGCTTCTTGCAATGCTTCAAGTGTTTTTACAAAGACATAACCGCTGGTTTTAAGTCCTAATGTTTCTGCGGCAAACTCACGAATGTTTTTGCGGTTCATCGTCTTTTTGACCGCATCCGCGTTAGGAATGACGCAAAAGCCCTCTTTCTCTGCCTCTATCAGCGCTTCGATGCTCAAAGCTTCGACTTCGGGCAAGATGAACGTTGGCTTTTCACGACGAATAACCTCTAAAAGTTCCTCTTTGTTTTTCATATTGATGACATAACTTCGATTGGCGACCAAGTGCGCAGGTGCTTGTGGGTACGAATCCACCGCAACGGTTTCAATGCCCAAGCGAGAGGCTTCGATAACGACCTCTTTGCCCAGTTCACCGCTTCCGATCAACATAATTTTCGTGCTATTGCTTTTAAGGGGAGTTGTAAAGTGCATGATGTCCTCTTTGTGTTAGTTTCAATGATTTTACACAAAAACGGTTTAAGAAATCATGGTTGATGCATATTTTTCTTGCCAAGCAACCAAATACTAAGCAGCAACAAACCACCTCCTAGCCATTGCAATGCGCTTAAGCGTTCCTCTAACAATATCGCCGAGAGAACGACCGCAGTGAGCGGTTCAAGCAGCGTTGCGATGGTAAGTGCGGTGGGTTTAAGCCGTGCCGCACCCCAACTAAAGGCGAGCAAAGCAAGTGCGGCAGTGACCACGCCTAAGTACAAAAACCATACTTGTGGCGGTATAGCGCTAGGCCAAATCAAAGGCTGCGTAAACGCGAACAAACCCATGACCAGTGCGGCGACGATGCTTAAATAAGCGGTGGAGACGCCCGCACCCAATGCAATGGAGAGGCGCCCGCTAATCATAGAAAATCCCGCATACAAAAATGCCGAACCAATAGAAAAAGCGATGCCCAATAGCGTATTATACGCATCGACATTTTTTGCACTCCCGCCATGACTCGTAATGATCAAAACCGATCCAACAATAGCGCCAAAAAGCACCCAAAGAAGAGAGGCATTTGCTTTTTCATGCCCCCGAACAATCGCAACTATGGTCACGATCACAGGCGGCAAACACAGCGCAATCAACGTCGGAATGGAAGCGCCTATTTTTTCGATTCCGAAGAACCACAACAAGACATAACCTGCCATCGCGATGCCACTGAGCAAGACCGTTAACCACAGAGCCTTTAACCTCTGCCACACCATACGACGACCAAACACGATAGTTAAGATCACCGCGCCGATGACAAAACGCCAAAAAGAGATATTTTCAGGGCGGAAGCCGTGTTCCACAACCAGCACATTTACAACAAGTGCGCCTGTTCCCCACAACATTCCTGCACCGCATGCCGCCAACAGTGCCAGTTTGGATGAGCGATGGTGTGCTGATGTGTGCATCAAATGACTCGTATGGGAGGAGTTAAACGTGTTAGAAGTACCATAAAAACGCTCCAAGCTGATTTTAACCGTCATTCTACACAAAAGTGCTCGAAAAAGTCTAACGCTTGTCATTCATGATTGGTATACGGAAAATTCATTTTACATGTAAAGGTGCGTGATGGATTTTTTGGCTTAAACCACGCACAAAACAAAAGCCAAGCCCTCAAAAAAAAACGGCGAATCACCTCAAGCAAATCAACTTTGTTTTTCATTTTGATGACATAGCTTTTATTGGCAACCAAGTACGCAGGCGCTTTGGTTTAAGAGTCCATCACATCTTTTTCAATGTCACGCAAAAAAGCTTGCGAGGCAATCCGCCCTCTTCAAATTTTTCCACGTGAATCAATTCAAAGCCTTTGGTGAGGGATTGTACTTTTTCGGAAGAGAAAAAATGAACGATAAAACCACCCATTTCATACATCTCTTCGCCTCGGTGAATGCCTTGTTTGTAGTGAGAATCCTCCATATGGCGCACCGTGTAGATGTTATAGCCGCCCGGTTTCAAAATGCGACAGATCTCGCCATTGAGAAACTCCAAATCGGCCGTTGATAAAGGCATACAGTAGAGCATATGCGAAAAGCAGGCATCAAAGCTCGCATCTTCAAACGGAAGGGGTTTTCGTACATCGTGTTGGCACAACGAGAGAGAAAGGTTCAGATTTTTAGCCCTGTTTGCAATGGCATCTAGCCCTTTTTGTGTGTAATCAAGCGCGCTTACATGTAAACCATTATGCGCGAAAAAAAGCGTGTCGCGCCCTTGCCCAGCGCCCAACTCAAGAAGTGAGGAAACACCTTTTTCGTGAAACAAAGCCGTTGCGTAATATGCAGGATAACTAGCTTCTAAGCCAAACATTTCACTATTTTTACCAAACATCGTTTCCCAGTGATTTTGCTGGGCATCTAATACTGATTGCATCTCAAACTCCCTCAATATAGTGGTAACATTATAGAAGAAGAGAGATTAATCGTCCATTTAGCCCCGCAAATATCGCTCTAAGCCAAACGGAGATAAAATCTTCAACATAAATTATTTTAGATTCCAGTACAGCTGACTCTTTTTACATGTAAAGGTTTTTTGTGGAAAATTTTTTGAGCATTATCGCTATCATCATACTTCTTGGCTTACTATTTTTTGTACTCAGCCCCAAAAAACAGGCAAAAACAAAAAGCACAAAAACAAGAGGAAATACGAGAATTCTACCGACAGAAATTGAAAACAGAACTATCACACATTGAAAATGCCGATACACGCCAAAAGCAAAAACTGGTTTTACTTAAAGCCTTTGCGAAAGAGTTGGAGTTTAACCTTTTCTTTGATAAAGACGAAGTTAAAGTGTTGATTCAAGAATTGGCGAGTTATTAACGAAGTGCCGTTTCGTCTGCAATCCAATTTAAGTACGCCTCAAATCCTTGTTCTATGGGAATTTGAATCAATTGTGGTGTTGTGTAGGGATGATGCTTTAAAATTAACGCTTCGATCGTTTTAAACAATGAACTCCTCGTCTTAATCAGAAGTAATTGTTCATTTGATTCACATAGTTTGCCTTCCCAACGATAAAAACTCTGAACGGGCATCATCTGAACGCATGCGGCAAGTTTTTGCTCTAGCAAAAGATGAATGATGGTTTTTGCACTTTGTTCATCAGGGTATGTTGTGGTTATTAGGCAAAAAGTGTTCATCATTTTACTCCTAATGTAACGAAAGAAGTATTATAACGATTTTAAGTGAGGAAGTTTTAAAGAGGAGAAATGCAAGGGAAAATCCCTTGCATAAAGTACAAAAGTCTGAGCGACTTTTGCAAAGAAATCATTAACGTTTTCAAGGAAACGTTGAATGATTCCCTGAAGGAAATCATTAACGTTTTGAGAATTGTGGGCTACGACGTGCTTTTTTGCGACCGTATTTTTTACGCTCAACGATTCTTGAGTCACGAGTCAATAAACCATATGGTTTAAGGATTGCTCTAAAGTCAGCGTCCATTGCTGCAAGTGCTTTAGAGATACCATGACGAACGGCATCCGCTTGAGCTGAATAACCGCCACCTTGCGTAGAAGCTACGATATCAAAACTTGCTTCTTGTTTGGTAAGAGCAAGAGGTTGACGAACACGTTTTTTAATGGTCTCATGACCACCAAGCCACGCTTCAAAATCAACGCCATTAACTGTAATCGTACCTTTACCCGGTGCGCTTACCCATACTTTAGCGATAGCTGTTTTTCTTTTACCAGTTGCGTATACTTTTGCCATATTACTTTACCTCTGCTTTAACTTGCGCTGTATGTGGATGCTCACTACCGGCATATACTTTTAGCTTTTTGATCATCTCTTTAGCAAGATTTGTTTTAGGTAACATGCCTCTTACCGCAAGTCTGTACAATTTCGCTGGGTTGTTGTTCAAAAGATCACCCAATTTTTCAGTTTTAACGCCACCGAAATAGCCTGTGTGTCTGTGATACAATTTTGTGTCTAATTTTGTTCCACTAAACTCTACTTTTTCCGCATTGATGATGATAACGAAATCGCCACAATCAACATTTGGAGTAAAATAAGGTTTATGTTTGCCTCTGAGCAGTGTTGCTACTTCTGTAAGGACTTTACCAAATCTCTTACCAGCAGCATCCACTACGATCCAGTCGCGTTTGACTTCGCTTGGCTTAATCGCTTGTGTAGCTTTCATCTGTCATAACCTTTGACGTATTTATTTAACGAAGTGCAAGTGTAATCAAAATATACTTATATACAGCTTAAATTAAGTGTACTATAAGCTTTTGACAAGTTCAACGCCATCGTTTTGCAAATAGCAAATATACGCCTCCACCGGCAAATTATAAATCGTAGAAAGTGCATCTTGATAGAGCTTCACTTGTGTTTGGTGTTTGTCACTCTGCTTTTTCGAGCTTTTATAATCAATGACAACAATGCGATCGGGAAATTCTAGCAAAAGATCGATCTGCTTGCGCTCTTTTTGATAAATAAGCGGTTGTTCTTTATAGACTTTTGCCCCCTCTATCAACTCCAAGAAAGCTTTACATGTAATCAATTTTTCGCCCCGTTGATAGATCGCTTGCAAGGTTGGCTCATCCAAAAGCGGTGCAAAACGGTTTTGCAGTGCGATGTAAGCCCTCTTGAGCGAAGATGCATCAAAACTGTCTAACATCTCCAACAGATAGTGCTGTGCAATTCCAAAGGTTATGGAGGCAATCTCTGCACTCTCGCTCTCAACGTCTGGTGTATTTGCTACCTCTTGCGCACCATAGCGTTTAGGCTGATGGACATGCATCGTGCTTGGAATAAGCGGTGTCTCTTTGGTTGAAACACCAATCATACCTCGCTCTGTGGTGCTCAGTTCCAGCATCTCAAACGCACTGTTTTGTGCTTTAGCGCAGACAAACAGTGAACGCTTCGCTCGGGTAAATGCCACGTAAAGCGCATTGAGCCGATCTTCGTACATCAAGACACTCTCTTGCTCTTTGGCTTTGGCATAGATGACATCGACCGATTCTCTGCCACCCATAGTGAGGTAAAGCCCTTTGATGTCCACTTCATCGTAGCTAAATAAAATCGTATCGCTTCGATTGTTATCGCGGCTCAAACGATCACACACAATGACATGCTCAAACTCCAAGCCTTTGGATTTATGCACAGTTAAGACACGCAGGCCATCTACATCTTCGCTTTTGGCTTCATCGCTCAGCTCATCCAACGCAAATAAAAAGCTCTCGATCTCTTCGTAACGACTCACAACCTCTAAGAAACTGAGCAGATCCACACTGCCATCAAACAGACCGTAATTTTTGATGATCTTTTCAACCAAAACGAGTGGCGTCGCATCTAAATCCCAACCTTGTTTGGAAAGCGGTGTATCCCACGTCTTGCCGCACTGTGCAAGAAACGTTGCTTTGTAGAGCTCATCGCCAAAATAGAGGTATTTAAGCAAAGCAATAATGGCTTTGATAGAACGCACTTCAATGAGTTTCAAGGTCGCCTCAAGTCTTACATGTAAAGAGGGAAACTGTTCTTGCACCAGCGCTTTAAAGACTTTGGCATCTTTGTTCGTATGCACCAAAAGGGCAATGTCTTTGGGCTTAACACCCTCTTTAAGAAGCAAAGAAATCGCCTCTAAAACAGAAGGCTCAATCATCTCTTCAATGCGCACATTGATGTACCCCTCACCCGTGGCTTTGGCAACCTTTTGTGGCTCATACCCTTTGATTTTACATGTAAAGATTTCATTGACAAAATTCACGACCTGCTCGGTGCTTCGATAGTTGGTATCAAGCGCATTCACGTTTAAATGCAAACTCTTTTTAGCATACCCAAACAGCTCTTTAGCCCCACCGCGAAATCGGTAGATCGACTGCTTCACATCGCCCACGAAAAAGAGTGTTTTAAAATCTTTCACACCCTGCCCTGCACGTATTTCTTCAATAAGTGGCAGAAGAATCTGGTACTGCACGATGCTCGTGTCCTGAAACTCATCGATCAGCAGATGCTCTATCACCCCATCAAGGCGAAAATAGAGAAAATCTTTGCTGATCTCTTGGCGCAAAAGGGTATAAAGCAGATTGGTAACGTCATCAAAACGAAGTTCACCATACTCACCCATCAAAGCTCTGAGGCTCTCATCGTAAATGGCAAACAGTTTGCCCAGTTGCCCTAAAAAGTACGCCTCTTTGGCATTGACATGTTCGTTTAGCGCCTGTTTGAGCTCACGCAAAAGCGCATCCACTGTCTCATTGGCATACTTTTTATAGTCCCAATACCCAAAGTCTTCTCGCTCCAAATACTTCTTGGAAAGCAGATCGCTAAGTGTGTCCGCTTTGAGTGTTGCCAGTCCACGCGCGGAGAGTCCGCTTTGCTCAAAGTAGTCTCTAATGCGCTCTAAAATATCCAAGCACGGTTTTAAGGATGGGTAATGTCCTTCATCTAAGGTGCTAATGTCAAGCTCTGATTTTTTCTGGTACAGCATATCCAGCAGGCTAAAAAGATCATTTAGCTTCTTATCTTCGTTGATGCTAAAAGCTATCAGAGCATTGTAAAGATTTTTGCTTTTGCATCCTTTGATGAAACGCTCCACCAACTCCTCATCGAGCCCATTTTGTCCCACTTTAAAGTCGGGTTGTAAGCCTACATGTAATGCAAAATGGCGCAAAATCAAAGAGAAAAAAGAGTCCAGCGTCGAGATCTTGATATCGGCTTGTAGCAAGGTTTGCATGACACGCTCTTTCTCAAGGAGTAACGTCTCTTTTGACTTGCCCGTTTGCACGCAAATCGCTTCTAACTCGTCTTTCTCTTCTAAATGTTTCAGCGTCTCAAAGATGCGCGTTTTCATCTCTGCCGCAGACTTGTTGGTAAAGGTGAGTGCTACGATCTTTTGTGGATTCGCACCCATAAAGAGAAGTGAGAGGTAACGCACACTCAGCGCAAAGGTTTTTCCACTTCCAGCACTGGCTTCGAGTGCTAAATAAGGACTTAGATTCATATCTGCTCCTCCCGTCCGCAAAACTGCACGTAAGGACAAAGCCTGCAATGTTTGATCTCCTCGCATAACTCGTAGCCATTGATCGGTTTGGATAGCTCTTGTAGTTTTACATGTAAAAGGGCTTTCTTCTCTTCGAGGAAGTTTTCAGGGACTAAAACGCCCTCTTTGAGATCGTAATAATAAACGCCTCCAACAGTACCAAGTGAGCTTGCAATGTACGCGTAAAAGACCAGCTGAAAATCGGTAGTACTTTCTAGTGTTCGCTCACTCGTCGTTGGCACTTTGCCACTTTTATAGTCGATGACAAACAGCTCATCATCTTTTTGGTCTATGCGGTCAATCTGCCCTTCTAATATAAAACCCGCATACGGCACGGCATGCACAAACTCTTTTTTGAAAACGCGAAAGCCCTCATCAAAGCGACGGATCTCATTGTGCATAAACGGGCGAAGTTTTTGAAGCCACACATCGACAAAGTAACCCCAAACTTCATGGTGGTTGTTCTCTTTTAAAAGCGTTTCAAGTTTGGCATAAAGGCTCTTTTCATCCAATAATACTTCATTGCATATCGCATCTTCAAGCACTTTATGAAGTGTCAAGCCGATCACTTGCTCGTCTATTTTAGTGCTCGGCATTTTCGCCTCTTTGAGCCTTGCGATGTAACGAAAGTAAAACTGACGTTTACATGTAAGCAGTGTTTTGAGCTTTGTTGCCGAAAGGGGAAACGCTTTAAGATCGTAAGGTGCATCGATAAACGGCTGATCGTAAAGCGTTTTAGAAGCATTGAGCTCAAAGAGAAGCGGCTGAAGGGCTTTTTCATCCGCCATAACGGTTGTATTAAAGCCAAGCTCATCCAAAAAGCGTGAAGGCATACTTGTCTCATTTTTCACATAAGCTATGGCAATTTTCTGCGCACGCGAGAAAAGCTGATGGTAGTAATAGCGTTGTAAATTCTCACGATCTCTCTTAGTGGGAAGCCCTGCATGTGCTCTTACAGCCGAGGAGAGAAAAAGGTCTTTTTGACTGCGTTTGGGCACAAATTCATCGTTAAAATCAAGAACAATAACGCCTTTATAGGAGACACCTCTGGTTTCAAGGACACCGAGTACGGTGACCTTTCCACCTCTAACATCATCTTGCGTAAGGACGGCAAGGCGGTTTAACAGCAGTTTGGTGACTTGCTCAAAACGAAGAGCAGGTGCATGTTTTAAAAAGTGGGTAAAGGCAAAAAAAGCTTCTTGAAACAGAGGATGTTGATGCTCTTTGAGATCAAAGGCGAGGAGCTTTTCAAAGAAGTTCATTGCCGTCTCAGGAGAGACTTTTTGGTGCCAAATCTCTTTACATGTAACCATGATTTCGGGTTCTATTTTTAATCGCGCAATGCGGAGATGATCTTCGATCTCATCATTGCGCATTGCTTTTTCAATGGCGCTCAGTTTTTGATAAAACGAACTCTGCTTCAAGCTTATGCCCATTGCAAAGTTGAGATTGTGCCATGTATCAAAGGGGCGCAGCACTTCAGCGAAACGCTCATCGGGTAAAATGACCACAATCTCTTCGGGGTTTAAACCCTCTTCCACAAACTGAGCTATGGCACTTTGAACATAGCCCATTTGTGCAAGACGCGATGAAAAGCCATAAACGTGTGTATCTTGTTTGAAAGGGTTTTGCGGCTTTACATGTAAAATCTCTTTCGTGGAGAGATTGATCTCATAGGTGTTGTTTTGTTCTAAAATGATGCCAAGTTCGGCAAAAAGTGAAACCATTTTTTGATTGTAAGCACTGATGGTAACGTTTACATGTAAAGGAATCAGCACTGCTATTTGGGTAAGAAGTTCCACTTCAAAACGGCTCAAAAAACCCTCTAAATGAACACGTACAGCCCCTAAAGAGCGAATGTACGAGATATTAAGCTCATAGCATTCAGGAAGTGTGATGCGGTCATACAAGGCTTGTTTAGACAAAAGCGCTTTATAGTGTTTAAGAAGCGTTTGCAATACTTCTAAATGCTCTGCGTAATGCTCATACGTATCTGCACTCAACAACGCGTCAAGTGCCACCTTTTCATGACTAAGCTCTTCAAAAAACGAAACAGATAGGTGGAGTTTTTCAAAAAAGGTAAAAAACTCACGCTCAATATAGAGAAGTTCAAATTTGGTAAAGCGAGAGGCTTCTTGCATGAGAAGCACACGCATATCGTCATCAACCAAAGCGTGATGTGGCACAAGAACGGCTTTTTGCTCTAATTCAGCAATCGTGATGGCTTTGGGAAGAAGGGTGTTCGCATCCAAAAATGTGTCATAAAAAGAGCGTACCGCACGACTTGTTGCAAAAACTTCTAACATCTTCCCTCACTTTAATGTAATGGTCTATTATAACAAAGCAAAGATTTAAGATGGATTTTTATGTCAAAATGAAAGGAAACGGTAAGATCACACAACCGATCTTACCGCAGGTTATTAAGGGAGAAAGGGGAAACTACTGTGCTGCATAGGCCTCATTTTTATGATAGCCTTTAAATTCGCCTACGTTTATTTTACTCAAAATCTGCCATCGTCCTGGCTTGTTGATTTCAAAAGGGCCAAAGGTATAATTGCCATTTTCTACCTTAGACGGTAATAACTGCTTATTATCCTTATTGCTATCTGGACGAGAGAGCATCATGGTGATATTTGCATTATTCACAGCCACTCCACTTTTATCGGTGAGCTTTAGCGTAATGCTATTTTGTCCCATTTCAAATTTTTCTGTGGAATATGCAAGGTTGAATTGAGTATCAAATTTTCCCTGTAATTCTATAATTTCATTAATATTATTTTCAACTTTTTGATACTTTTCCATATAAAATGTATCCATCTCAACAGGATGGTCCATAGCAATTTTAACGGTAATAGCACATGCAATCACACATCCAATAATCATACCAACAACTACATGAGGATAGTAGGTACGCTCACTTTTCACTTTGTCCACGGCTTTTTATCCTTTTATAAATGATGAGTATTACAACAATCGCCATAAATCCATAAATCAGAAGTCTCACAATATTGATAGTGACTTTATTGGCACTGCCAATGGCACTCTCTAACTCTATTTTACGGTATGCTGCAATCTCTTCAACCAATTCTGCATAACCATTGAGCAATGCAGGTCCAACACTCACTTCATTTTTTTTAGAAGTTAAGAGTGGAATAATCGTACCATTCCATGGCAAAGGTGAGAGGAGTGCTTCACGATCAAACTCTTTCTCAAGCCCTGCTGATTGGTACACATCTACTTTTTTTTCTGCTTGAAAGAGCGTTAAAAGAACATACGGTGTGGTTAAATTTTTGGCAAAGTTTTGCTCATATGCGAGAATATTCTCTCCCTCGCCACTTTTTTTAGCAATCAAAATAACTTTTATACCACTTTTTGCGAAAAGTTCACTGCCCATCTCTTCAATTTTCTGAGCGGTTCTCTCTTCTAAGCTATCATCATAAATGACAAATTCCTTGGCAAAAATCAACACTGGGAAAAAGGCAAGAAAGCAAAGAAGCCATAGCTTCTTTGCCTTTACATGTAATAAATTCTTCATTAACCGATGAATAAATGGTGTGGTGTTAATACAGCCCATACCGACACTGCTGCTAGTATAACTAAACCTAAAACAATCACTTTATCCATAATTTCAGCCATGTTATACTCCTTATTTTGCTATAACTTTTTGATTTGCATTCGCAGCATCTCTCATTTGAAGTGCTTGCGGATCCGTAATCTTATAAGGTTTATCAGCAACTGCTTGTTGTGCCTTTAATCCAAAGAATGTTAATACCCCAAGAATGGAGAGCAACAATACTGTTGCTATCAACATTCCTGTAATACCATTAAGTCCAAAGACGTTTCGATTTGTATTTTCCATTGATGAGTCCTTATTTTGCTAAAGAGCTGACATAAGTGCCAACCGCTGTTTTTTGAACATTGGTTAAGCGTCCATCATTGAACTGTGGCATATTACCAATCGTTCCTTTTTTACCCAAACCAAGGACATTGACAACAAATTTAGCACTACCATATACACTAAGATCTGGCGCACTTCCAGCCATTCCCTTACCATCATCACCGTGACATGCCGCACATGTTGCCCAAAGTGCTTTGCCACTCTCAACCAGTGCTGGATTGCTGCTTTTTTTAACGACTGAAACTTCTTGCATCACGTACGCTGCAACCGCTTTGGCACTTTCAGCATCCAAAAGTCCTGCTGGCATCTCGCCAAGAGGATAATTTGAACCTTTAGCACCGCCAAGAATAGTTGCAACAATCGCTGCTTCATTTCCAAATTTGGTCAAGTTCATTGCTTTTCCATTCATGCCATCACCCGTTACACCATGGCATGGCGCGCATTGTACCAAAAAAACGCCTTCGCCCATTCCCATCAATGTTGCATTGTCAGGATTTGCGAATTTACTTTCAAAATGAGTGTTGTAGCTTTTTACTTCTTCGTTATATTCACCTATTTGTGAATAACTTGCAAGGGGGTATCCAGCAAGGAAATACCACAATCCCCATACAATAACTCCTACAAAGGAGAGTGCCCAACCAATAGGAGGTACATTTTTGTATTCTCCAATACCATCCCAATTCTCTTTTGCTAATTCTCCGCTACTTTTATCGGTTTTCATCTGTCTTATATATTTACCAACAACAAAAATAGTGAGAATTAAAATTGCTGCTGCACCAAGCAATGATAATACGTTTACATTGTCATTCAGCCAATTCATTTATTGCTCCTCTTTATTCTTTCTCTTTGTTTGATGGAGTACGGGTTTCAATTGGAGTATCATCAATATTGTCATGCAATGCGAGATCGCCATATTGCTCATAATTTCGTGTACCTTTTTTTTTTCAGCCTTGTAAAGGTGATACAAATAACTATACATCATTACGACCAAAAAAACTGTAGCTACAACGTAAGCATATGCTTGAATTTCTCTAATTGTTTCCATACTCACTGTGAACACCTTATTTTAAGCTATTGAGATAGGCAATGAGGGCCACAATCTCTTTGATCTCACCGCGTTTAAATGCCTCTTTAACCTCTTGGCTTTTCATATCTGCAACAATCAGTGCAGCTTCTTCCATGACAGCTTTTTTAGCCTCTTCATGGGTACCAAGTTTAGGCATATCAGGTTGATCGTAAGGTGTGTTGAAAACTTTTTTTACGGTCAATGCTTCTGCGTATGCGGTATCAATATCAGCACTGTTTTTAAACATATGTCTGTACGCTGGCATAATAGAACCTGGCACTACGCTGATAGGATCAGACATATGATACTCATGCCAGTCGCTTGTTCGATAGTTTCCAACCCTCATCAAATCTGGTCCAGTTCTTTTTGAACCCCATAAGAATGGTCTATCATAGGCATACTCACCACTAAGTGAGTACATACCATAACGGTCTGTCTCTGATTTAAATGGACGAACGAGTTGTGAATGACAAGCATTACAGTCATCTTTAATGTAGACTTGACGGCCTGCTAATTGAAGTACCGTGTAAGGTTTTGTACCTACCACAGGACGAGCTGTTTCCATAAAGTCAGGTAAAATTGTTACAACACCTGCATATGCAATCACCAAAAATACACCTACCGCAAAAAAGAATGGGTTTCTTTCTAACCAATGAAACATAATCCTATCCTCCTTTTACGCTGCCATAGGTGAAGCATTTTGAGGTTCAGCCTCAATTGCTTTACTTACAGTCATTGTTTTATACATATTGTAAGTGAATATGAAGAAACCGATAAGGTATAGTAAACCACCTGTTGCACGAATAGCATAGTAAGGAATAAGTACCGTTACTGTATCGATAAATGAATACGCAAGGTTACCGAATTGGTCTGTTGCTCTCCACATCATACCTTGAGTAATACCTGCAATCCACATACTTGAGAAGTACAAGACGATACCGGTTGTTTGAATCCAAAATTGTGCCTCGATCAATTTTTTACTGAAAATTTCACGTTGAAACATACGAGGAGCCATATGATACAGTGCTGCCATGATCATAAAACCAACCCAGCCCAATGTACCATCATGAACGTGTCCAGGAATCCAGTCTGTAAAGTGCGCAAGGGCATTAACAGATTTAATTGCTAAGATTGGACCTTCAAGTGTACTAAACATATAGAATGTTGAAGCAAAAATCATCAATTTAACCAATGGATTCTCTTTGAGTTGACCCCATTGTCCTTTCATCGTAAGGAGAATATTAATCGCACTACCCCAAGATGGAAGAATCAAAATAATTGAAAAAATTGAACCCATGGTTTGTACCCAATCTGGAACAGTTGAGTATAGTAAGTGGTGTCCACCTGCCCAAAGGTATACGAACATCAATCCCCAAAAAGAAAGAAGTGATAGTTTATAAGAGAAAACAGGTTGTCCAGACTCTTTTGGTAAGAAATAGTAGATCATTGCAATAATTGGCACGGTGAAAATAAATGCTACCGCATTGTGACCATACCACCATTGAACCATTGCATCATTTGAGCCTGCATACATTGAAACAGAGTGATACCATTTTCCTGTACCTGCAACAAAATAGGTTGGAACTTCCATGTTATTGAAAAGATACAACATTGCAACACCAAGAAATGTTGCGATAAAATACCACATAGAAATATAAAGCGTCTTTTCACGCCTAATACCAATAAGACCAAAAATATTTAATCCCCAGAGTACCCATACCACGACAACAAGAATATCCAATGGCCATTCAAGTTCTGCATACTCTTTAGAAGTAGAAATACCCATAAAAAGGGAAATAACAGCACATACCATTAAGATCATATAAAGCCAAAAATGAAGCTTTGATATGAACATCAAAAATTTTGATTCTGCAATCGAAACCTTGAGTACTCTTTGCCCAATGTAGTACCACGCTGCAAAGATTCCGCTTAGTAAGAATCCAAAAATTACTCCTGACGTATGTAATGGTCTTAAACGACTGAAAGTACCATATTCACCGGCCAAGTAATTCAACTCAGGGAAAGCCATTTGATAAGCGATAACCACGCCTATTAACATACCAACGATTCCAAAAAGGATCGCTGCGTAGGTAAAACATTTGGCTACTGAATAGTCATAGTTCAATGCATCTCTAGCCTGCATCAATTCCTCCTACTTGTGTTTTTATGTCACAAAAATATCACATAATGTAGGAATTATAGTGCACCAAATCTACAACGAAGCTTAAGAAGATTAAATTTGTGTTAAATAAAAAAAGTTAAGAAAAAATTTATAATTAGCAGTACAAGAACGATGGAATTATCGTTCTTGCGTATTGATTTTGTAGCCAAGCCCGGGGATATTCTTGATAAACTCTTTGTCTGTTTTTTCACGAACACGCTTAATAAAGGTACGTATGGCTGAATCTGTTACTTTTTTGTTTGTCCAAACATACTTCTTAATCTCCTCATGAAGAACAAATACACCTAAATTTTTGACGAGGACTGAGATAAAAAGTAACTCTTTTTTAGTTAAGAAAATTGTTTTACCCTCTTTGACTAAAACGCGCCTACTTTTATCAAATTGATAGCCAAACCCAAGTTCAACAATATCACTTTGATCTAGCATCTCTTTAGAAACAAATTTGAGCGTTGTTAAGAGCTCATCTGGATCAATCGGTTTAATTAAATACTTGTCAATACCAACGTCTATCGCTTCTAGAAGTCGCTCTTTTTCACTAAATGCACTTAAAATAATGATGGGGGTTTGTTTTGATATATGTTTAATCTCTTTTGCCATCATTAAACCGTCCATAACAGGCATCATAATATCTGTGACAACAATGTCAGGTTTATACTTTTTGAACTTTTTTAACCCATCGTCACCATCGCGTGCGACAATAAACTTAGCAAACTCATCCCCAATTGCACTCTCTAAGGCATTTCTGAGATCTTCTTCATCCTCAACAAACAAAACCGTCAATTTTGACAATCCACTCATAGCTCTTCCTTTTTACTCTTTGACTGAAGGAATAGTGATAGTGAAACAGACTCCATCATTGCAATTCTCTGCAACGATAAATCCTTGCATACTATTATTGATAATCATCTTACTCATATAAAGCCCCAAACCAGTGCCAGCACTCGCATGTTTTGTTGTAAAATAAGGCTCGAAAATCTTATCTAAAATAGTTGACTCAATCCCACCAGCATTATCGCAGACTTTAATTATAGCATCTCCAAGCCCTAATGTGTCAATTTCAATATAAATTAATCTATTTTTTATTTTGTTGTTGCAAAATGCGTCAATCGTATTATTGATTAAATTAATTAAGACCTGAGAAAATTCATTAAAATAACCTCTGATATTGGCATCTTTTTTTATATTAAGCTCGATTGTAACTTCATTTTTTTCTAAAGTACCTCGCATAATATCTATTGCTTCGTTAGCTACATGACTTAGCGCAAAAACTTCACTTTGACGATCAGGACTGAAAAAATGACGGAAATCTTCAAATCGTTTCGGACATTTTGGAGACAATCTTTTTGGCATGCGCGTAGCTGTCTTCAAACTCTATCCCTTTACCTTCATTTTGAAGTCGGTAGAGCTTATTCATTTTATAAAGCGTGATATTAAGCTCAGAAAGGGGTTGTCTCCATTGGTGTGCAATATTGGCGATCATTTCACCCATCGAAGCAAGACGTGATTGCTGAAATAAAATACGATCTTTTTCACGATTCTTTTCAACTTCTTCCCGCACACGTTCTTCTAACGTTTGATTGAGGATTGTTAAGGCTTTCGTCTGCTCTTTAACTCTCTCTTCAAGGGTCGTATTGAGTTCTTCAAGCTCTTCATCTTTGGCTATCAACGCCTCGCTTAAGCGAACACTTTCTGTCACATCATAACGAATAGCAATAAACTCTTCAATATCACCATTTTCATCGAGGATAGGAAAAACCGTTGTATTAACATAAAATGTACTGCCATCTTTGGCTAAATTTTTAACCGTTGATTTATACGTTTTTTTTGAAGTATGGTTTGCCAAAGTTGCTTAAACGTCGAGGCAGGGACATCAGGATGTCTTACGATATTATGGTTTTTCCCTACTAGCTCTTCTTTAGTATAACCCGAGATTTTGCAAAACTCATCATTAACAAAGGTGATAATACCGAAAATATCGGTTTTTGAGATAATATTACTGCTTTCGATAGCACTCTGATATTGTTCTAATTTCATAGAATTGCTGCACTGTAACCAAGATATGCCATATAAATTCCATATCCAATAATAATAAATGAAGCTATTTTAATCATAACTTCTCTAAATTCACTCCCTTTAAAATCCCACAATAAACCCAAGCCCTAACATTGCAGGCATAGTCGAAAGTCTAAAAATGGCCATCGTAAAGCCACCTAAAAGAAAAGAACCCGAAGTTGTTGCGGCAGCTAAAAAGAAATAGACCAAACCACAGGGCAAGAAACCATTTAAAAGACCTAGCCCATAAAAGCTTCCCATAGATTTCGAGTGAATAAGGTGTGAAAAAAGTGTTTTAATCAAAGGATTAAAAGCGATAGTCGCCTCTAATGAAGTTAAGAATTTTATTTTTCCCATCATCGATAATCCCATTAAAACCATAAGAATACCGATGACAAAATAGAAATAACCATTTATTTGGGCAGAAAAGGTAAAAATACTTCCCAATGCACCAAAAAACATACCAAGAAACGTATAGGCACTAATCCGTCCTAAATTATAAGTAAGATGTGCGAGAAATTGTCTTAACGAAGAAGTGGAAGAATCAATCTTAGCACTACTATATGCCATGACAAATCCTCCACACATACCGATGCAATGCCCTAAACTTCCTAGAAACGCAACACTAATGATTGCTGTAATATCGATGACGTTAATGGCATTGCTCCGTTATTTAAAGTCTATTGGCAAACTCTTGGAAAATGTATCGGCTCTCTTGCGGACCTGCACTCGCTTCAGGATGATGCTGTACAGAAAAAATGGGCGATTCATTGTATTCAAGCCCCTCAATCGTATTATCAAAAAGGTTCACATGCGTAATGCGAGCAACCTTACAAATATCATCAGGAACGTTGTAATTATGGTTTTGCGTTGTAATCTCGACAATATTACTTTTTATATTTTTGACAGGGTGATTACCACCATGTTGCCCAAATTTCAACTTATAGGTTGGATATCCATGGGCAATGGAAAGCAATTGATGTCCTAAACAGATAGCAAACATAGGTACTTTTGCTTCAATTAATTTTTGAATTTGTACCGCTTCATCTTTCAAAATGAGTGGGTCACCTGGTCCATTGGATAAAAAGAGTCCGTGGATTTCACCTTTTTTGTAGCGAGCGATGACATCATCGGCACTAAAATTATGAGGAATAACCTCAACATCGAGTCCAACTTCACAAAGTTCATTTAAGATATTGCGTTTAATACCTAAATCTACGGCAAGAATTTTCTTACCTAAACGTTTAGGTGTAGCATTGTACGCTTGAGCTTCCGCGTCCCAAACACCGTTGACATGGACATACGATTGAGGTGTGCTTACTTTTTCAATATAATTGACATCTTCAATGCGAGGGCTTGCTTCTAACATCGATTTGAGTTTTGCGGGATCGCTCACCTCTGTTGAAGCGATCATCATTTTAGGACCCGAATCTCGAATCATTTTGGTGAGATAGCGTGTATCAATGTCACAAATACCCATACTCTCATATTTTTTCAAAAACTCGGGTAAACTTTCCGTCGATCTAAAATTGGAAGGTGTCTCATTGAGACTGCGTACAAACATACCGCTCGCATAAATCGTAGAACTTTCCATATCATTCTCATTGCATCCCACAATACCAATTTCAGGCATTGTAAATACAACGAATTGTCCTGCATAGCTCGGATCACTCATGATTTCTTGGTAGCCACTCATAGAGGTATTAAAAACAATCTCTCCAGTTTTTGAACCATCAAAACCAAAACTTTTTGCTTCTAAAAAAACACCATTTTCAAGATAAATCCATACAGGTTTTAACATCATACTAACATTCCTCTTTTTCTAAGCTCTTCTTCATAGAGCTTTTCAAAAATCAAATCATACTCTTCAGAACCAGGAACTAAGGTTCGCTTGTAATTCGAAATTTTTTCAGCAACATCATCTTCAATCGCTTGAAAATTTGCAATATAGGTTTCAATCGCTGTATAAACAACATTCTTGACACGATTTTCTGTGACATTATAGTCAATCAAACCACTTTTCCAACAGATCTCTAATATTTGGTGTGCAATATCGTTATACCTATCTTCATAGGACAGAGTAACACCAAATTCGCGTGCAAGTTTTTTCTTAATTAACCAAAACATACTTCTTCGGTCAACTCGCTGAAACTCCATCTCATCTTCATTTTGATCCAAAATCTCTGTAACCCGCTCTTCAAGCGCCGTCTCTTGTTTAATATCCGCAACAATCAAATCCTCAGCGACTTTTACAATAGGCTCTAAGCCCTTAAGCATGGTAACAAATCCACAATTTAAAATATCGATCGCTATTTTATTGGCAATATAAGGGGCATGAGGCAATCTGATTTTCATCCATAAACCTTACTTCTGAATTTTCCACATTCTATCAAAAGTAAGGTAAATATCTGTTTAGAGAAAGAAAGAGGAAGGTTTCGTCACTCTTTTGTTTGATTATCTTCTACAAAAGGAGGACCTTTTTTAAGGCGTTGTGTAATATCAGAAGCAATTTGAGGATTCATCTTTGCTAAGATTTGCGATATTTTTTTAGGCGGCAATCCGAAAATAATAGCTGCACCCTCATGAATAGGGAGCTTTTCAACAATAGCTGCCGCTGCCGCATCTTTCATTTTAATATAGGTCTCATCTAGCTTATCATTTTTCTTCGATTCCACTTGCTCTAAAAGCTTTTTATTTTCAGCCAGCATTGCAGCAATCTGTTGCTCTTTGGCTTCGATCTCAGCTTTAGTTTTAGCCAGTGCATTTTCTTTCTCTTTAAGTGCATTTTTTTGTTTTTCAAAAAGTGCATTCGTTGCCGCTTGCAAAGCTTCAAAGGATTGTCGCGCTTCATCGATTTTTTCAACTTCATGCAAAAGTTCCCCTTTGCGCGTTTCAAAGACTTGCGTACAATCAATCGTTTCTGCATACACTAAAGAGCTTATCAATAAGATCCAAATACACTTCATTCTCGACCTTTTTTACTTATTTCACCCGCGAACAACATTGTTGATATTTCGTCCAAATAGAGCTGTTCTTCACGTTTGATCTTCTCCATCATCGTTTGAAGCTCTTGTTCTTCAAGATACTTAAATTTTTCATATTCAATATGTGCTTTTTTATACTCTGATTGTAGCTGTTTTGTATTCCGCTGAACAGCAATAAGTTCTTGCTCACAACGTTTTTTATCACGACTTAAGATGCTTTTTTGCTCACCAACCATGAGAAGGAGTGAAATCATACCCTCTTTAGGTATTTGAACCGCCGAAATTTCATCGTAAAGAGCCGCTATTTTATGGTTTAACATCCGCTCTTTATTTTGGCTTTTTAATAGTTCACGCTCGATTGCATCACGTTTTTGTTTTCGAATTTTAGCAATCTTGGAGAACTGGCTTTTCATAAATTACCTTTACATGTAAAGATGAAAGATCTTCTTGCAAAACGGCAAAATATTTTGCCCCGAAGAGGGAAACTATAGCATTCATCGCCTATATCAATGAACACTATAGCTTTGTCTTACAATATAATTGTGTCGTTTCTATCAGGACTTGTTGAGATAAGTCCAATTTTTGTGCCTGTCAAGACTTCAAGGCGTTTAAGATACGTTTTAGCAGCTTCAGGGAGATCTTCAAATTTACGACATCCCACAACACTCTTCCAACCTGGTAACTCTTCATAAATTGGTTTAACGTTATCCAAATCTTGTGGCAACGTTTCAACTCTTTGGCCGTTTACTTCATAAGCAACGCAGACTTTAACGGTTTCAAAACCATCTAATACATCGAGCTTCATGATGGCAAGATCATCACAGCCATTGATGCGACTGGCATATCGGCAGGCAACGGCATCGAACCAACCACAACGGCGTGCACGTCCTGTGGAAGTACCGTATTCATGCCCTTTTTCACGTAATTCATCGCCCTCTGCTCCAAAGTCTTCTGTAGGGAATGGTCCATTTCCTACACGGGTGCAGTACGCTTTGACAATACCTGTCACTTTGCCAATATCTTTAGGATTGAGTCCCAAGCCAACACATGCGCCCGCACTGATTGTGTTGGAGCTTGTTACGAAAGGATAGGTTCCATGATCCACATCGAGCATTGTACCTTGAGCACCCTCTAGTAATACTTTTTTATTTTCATCCAGACATTTCCAAACCATATGTGTCGTATCTGTTAAGAAAGGTAAAAGGGCTTTAGCATAGCCGTCTAACTCACTTTTAAGTGTCTCAAAATCAGGCGTTACAATACCGAGGGCATTAAAGAGCGCTCTGTTTTCATCGTAAAATTCAACCAAGGCACGTGCAAGTTTGTTCGTGTCTCTTAGTTCTCCTAAACGGTGTCCGCTACGCTCAATTTTACTACCGTAACTAGGTCCAATGCCTCGTCCTGTTGTACCAATCGCTTTAGCGCCACGAAGTTTTTCTTTGGCTTGGTCAATTAAAATATGATGATTAAGAATCATATGTGCTTTGTCACTGACAAACAAACGACCTGCAAGTTTTTCAAATTGTGCCATCTCTTTAATGAGTGCATCAGGACAAACAACGACTCCATTGCCAATGACATTGAGTGCTTTTGGATTTAAAATACCAGAAGGAATCAAGTGAAGTGCATAACGTACACCATCTACCCAGATCGTGTGACCTGCATTGTGACCGCCTTGATAACGGCACACGACATCATAGTGTTGTGCCATAAGGTCAACGATCTTACCCTTTCCTTCATCACCCCATTGAATTCCTACGATCATATCAGCTTTCATCTTATTGTCCATCTCTTTTAATTAATATTTCGATCAAATCATCCGTGTAAAGTCCAAAACCGCTTGAGCCAATACCCTCACAATCATAACTTCCACCTGAACCTAGTGTAAAATTTTTGTAGATAAATCTAAAAAATAGCGCATTATAATAGCGCATTTTCACATAGTAAAGCGGTGAAAAAACAATATTCTCACATGAAATATGCGCTGAGAGAACTTTCAGTTTTTCAAGTTCAGCTCTTAACTCATTTGGAACCTCATCAATAACCGCTTCTAATTCTTCCAATGTTTGCAGACAGGTTAATTTTGTCAGCCACGGAATATCAAGGGCTAAGAGCTTTTGAAGCTCTCCTTTTTCAAAGATTTTCAGATCCAAATTGAGCATCTGAGACAGCATTTTGGGAATGTTAATATTGCTTACATGTAAAAGTGGTTTGATTGAAAATTTTTCAAAAATAGACGCGCTTGTAGCAATACTCAAAGCCAAATTTTCTTCACCAATCAACTCCGCACCAATTTGGTGTATTTCATGGCTAGGATAACGAAACACCGGCTGGATATAAAACCATTTGGAGTGATTGGTCGTTCTATCGACTCTTTTTGTGATTAAACGGACCACGTCCATCGTACTATCAGCTCTTAGAGAGACAATATGGTTTTGTTCGTCTGAAAAACGTAACAACTCTTTTTCATCAATACTTTTGTGCTGATGGTATGAAAAGAAAGGTGTTACAATCTCTTCAAACCCTGCATCGTAAAAAAGTTCGCTTGCCACATTTTCAATCTTTCGCTTTAACTTGGCACTCTCTCCAAAATAAAGCTTACTCCCCGTGGGTATCTCGTGCTCATAAATCATTATTAACCTTGGTAAAATTCTTGGGTAAAGACCCTATTGGCAGTACCATCGTATGCTCGCTTGCCTAGTTCGGAAAGGGCAAGCTCGACAGCATTGAGTGTCCACGCAGTCTCATACACATTGACAAGACCCATGTGATTGATTCTAAACAGTGTCTCTTTAATGTGATCTTGTCCACCTGCCATATTGACACCATATTTACTTTTCAAAATTTTACGGATTTTGCTCGCATCGTCATGTAAAACGGCACTCATCGCTTTAGCAGGTACTTTTGGATAGATGTGCAATCCCAATGCTTGTAAAGCTTTATTGGTTGCAAGGGCTCTTTTTGCCGTATCAGCATAAAGTGCATCCAAACCGCCCTTAGAGTCTATGAGTTCAAACATAGCGACAAGCCCAATAACCAGTGTCGTTGCTGCTGTCCATGCCGTTGTGTTTTTTCGTTGATTTTTAAGTTCCGTTTTGAGGTTGAAATAATAACCCACGCCGCCATTTTCAATGATCTCTAACGCTTTAGCATTTAAACCAATAAACGCAAGCCCTGGAGGAAGCATCAATGCTTTTTGACTACCAGAAATAAGCGCATCAATGTTCGTTGTATCGACTTTTTCAACACCCACAGCCGTAATGCCATCGGCAATCACCATGATGTTAGGGCGAATCGCTTTCACTGCTTTGGCTACTGCTTCAACAGGATGACGAAGGCCACCTGCACTTTCACACACTTGCATACAGACAGCATCAATACTTTCATCATTTTTAACAAGCTCAACAATGGCATCCACACTCACAGAAGTATCCCATTCATTTTTAATTTCGACAAATGGCTTGTTGTAGGCGGCACAAATCTTGCCAAAACGCTCGCCAAATTTGCCCGAATTGACGACAATCGCTTTACTTTGGCACAAATGAAGCACACACGCTTCCATGGCGCCAGTTCCACTGCTTGCAAGCATCAAAACTTCTTCCATATCAAACAGTTGTTTTAAATAGCCTCTTGCTTTTTCAAAAATAGCCTCAAATTCAGGTGTTCTATGGTGAATGGTAGGTGTACCCATCGCCATACGAACCGCTTCAGGAACAGGAGTTGGTCCTGGTGTCAAAAGTAACATAAGAGATCCTCATCGTGTAGTTTTAGAAGCGATTGTAACAAAATATTGCTTGTTGTTTCTTTAGCACCTCCCATATTTACTAGCTTTACCTTTACATGTAAAAAGTCTTTTACGAATCGCTTTTCTATTTTAAACTTACATAATTAATGTAATTATGAAGAATTTTAGTGTCTCATTCGTACGTTTTACCATTTGTATAAAAATACCCCAAGGAGTAGAGTCATGTCATTTAAAGCCAAAATCATCCTGACAATTTCTGCGTTAATGTTTTTAAGCCTCAGTATCTTTTGTGCCATAAGCTATATTGATACGAAGAAAAATAGCGTTGTTCAAGTTGAATCAAGCCTAAAAATGGCATCACGTGCCTTAACAGACTACATTGATCTTTGGGTTGAATCGAAGAAAAAAGGCGTTGCGGGTTATGCAAGATCTTTAAGTAACAGTGCTACGATGGATGAAGTAGAACTTCAAGCAAAACTAAAAGACATGGCAAAAACATTTGATGCATTAGATGCATATGCAGGATTTGAAGATGGTCGAATGTTTTACGGTAGTGGAAAGAAAAAAGCAGAAGGATACGATCCCAAAGCAAGAGGCTGGTATAAGCAGGCAAAAGCAGAAGGTAAAGAAGGTATTACGGATGCTTATGTCGGTGCTACGGCGAAAGTATTGATGGTAACGGTGATGTCACCGATTGTGAAAAACAATACGATCATTGGTGTTTTTGGTATAGATCTTCCTTTGGAAACACTCACGAAAGCGGTTGGAGATGTTAATTTTAATGGCGGATATGGGATGCTTTTAGATACAAAAAAGATGATTCTAGCCCATCCTAAAAAAGAACTCCTTGGAACCGAGTCAACATTGAGCCAAGAGTTTAAAGATAAAAAAGAGGGATTTATTGAGTATACCTTTAATGGTGAAAACAAGATATTTGCTTTTAAAATTTCAGAACAAACAGGCTGGACTCCTGGAATTACATTTGATAAAGAGACTGCGTATGCCTTTTTAAAGGTGCAAGTTCAAAGCCTGATGATGGCAGGTTTTGTGATGTTAGTCCTCTCCATAGGCATCATGATTATACTCATTAAAACACTGCTTCGTCCACTTGATCATCTTAATGATGTTGTACAAGAACTCTCAAGCAGTGAGGGCGATCTTAGGCAAAGACTTGAATCATCTGCCAATGATGAATTTGCACATGTATCACAAAACATCAATAAATTTATTGAAAAACTGCATGAGATCGTGAAAAAATCTAAAACAATTAGTAATGAAAATGCTTCTATCTCAGAAGAGCTTTCACGTACTGCATCCGAAGTGGTACGCAATGTCGATACCGAATCTAAAATAGTTGAAAACACCAAAGAAGAAGGGATCGCTTTAGTTAAAAGCATTGAAAGTTCTGTTCTTAAAGCAAAAAATTCTCAACAAGCCCTCTCTAATACGCAAAAAGATATTTCAGATGTAAAAACCAAAGTCGAACAGCTCGAATATACGATGCAGGCCACAGCAGCCAAAGAACAAAACTTGGCAGAACGCCTTAATACCGTTAGTCAAAATGCCAATGAAGTGAAAGATGTTCTTGGTATTATTCGTGATATTGCCGATCAAACGAACCTTTTAGCCCTCAATGCTGCCATTGAAGCGGCACGTGCAGGAGAACATGGGCGTGGGTTTGCCGTAGTTGCCGATGAAGTGAGGAAGCTGGCTGAACGTACGCAAAAGAGCCTTGTTGAAATTGATGCAACAATCAATGTGGTCGTTCAATCTATCATGGATGCCAACACCGATATTGCTCAAAATGCCGGTGAGGTAAATGCTCTTGCTTCTATCTCAATCGAATTGCAAAATGGTATGCATAGCATCGATGCAACCATTCAGAAAACTATCGAAGGTGCACATGAAACTGTTAATAATTTTGTAAATACCGCAACGCAGATCAAAGGAATGGTTGAAGAGATTGAAAAGATTAATGTCATCTCTAAAGAGAATGTCACGAGCATCGACAATGTTTCACAAGCCTCTGAGCATCTTCATGCGATGACCGAAAATCTTAACAATGAATTAGGGAAATTTAAATCCTAAGGATTAAACCTCAGCGAGCAGTTTAATCACCTCGCTGGGTGTTTTGGCTAAATATTTTGCCCCATGCTCTTTGAGTTCATTTTCTTCTCGAAATCCCCACAATGCCCCTATGGCTATCATGCCAGCACTATTGGCTGTTTGCATATCAATCATCGTATCACCAAGATAATAACAGTCGTTTGGCTTTACATGTAAAAGCTCGCTTATCTCTAAAGCTCCTCTTGGATGGGGCTTTCTAGGGACTCCTTCACGTACACCATACACCACATCAAACTTCCATTGGCGCAAATATTTCATAGCACACATTTTGGTAAAGGAATCTGGTTTATTGGAGAGGATTGCCATTTTAAAATTTCGTTTTTGAAGGAAACTAAGCATTTTACTCACACCCTCATACAGCTTGGTATTTTGGTTAAACTGCTTTGTATAATGTGTTTCAAAAAGAGTAACAGCTTGTTGGATAAGCTCAGGAGTTTGAACATTAGAGGCGAAAATGTTTTCAAATAGTTTGAAAACACCCTCCCCTACAAAATAGCGGTATTTTGCACTCTCTTGCGGTTGAAATCCAAGTGAAACAAGTGCAAAATTAGCACTAATGGCAATATCTTCTAATGTATCAAGAAGCGTGCCATCAAGATCAAATACAATGTTTTTTTTCATTATCTCGTTCTAACTCTGCCTTTAGTGCATCGTAATCAAGACCTAAAAACTCACAGGCACTCTTGGTAGCTTTATGGGCAGTAAAGCCAAATTTGTCAAATAAAAGCTCTGCTGGACCACTTGCACCAAAACGCTCCATCGAAATTACTTTATCGGCATAACGATACCATTCCATCCCTGCACCTGCTTCGATGGCAATGACTTTGGTTTGTGGCTCAATAATCGTTTGAATATAGGTTTCATCTTGCTCGTTTAAAAGATCAAAACACGGAACGCTGACCATGTTGCTTGGGATTCCAAACATGGAAAGGTAACACGCTACTTCCAATGCCAGATAAACTTCACTGCCACTTGCCATGAGCGTGACTTGTGCATTTTCGCGTCTTTTTAGAAGGTAACCGCCATTTTCAACATCGCCGTATGCTCGATCGTCTTTGAGCGCTCGAAGTTTTTGACGAGAACAAACAAAGGCCGCAGGGGCTTGCATACTGAGAGCCTTCTTCCACGCTTTAACATTTTCTCTGCCATCGCATGGGCGATACACATAGAAGTTTGGAAGTGCTCTAAATTGGCTGAGTTGTTCAATCGGTTGATGCGTTGGACCATCTTCGCCTACACCAATGCTATCGTGTGTCCAGATGTAAAAATTTTTCAGTTTCATGAGTGCTGCTAAACGTACCGTTGGTTTCATGTAGTCACTAAAGATAAAAAACGTTGCACCAAAAGGAATAAACAGGCCATACAAAGCAAACGCGTTGATAATTGCACCCATTGCATGTTCACGAATACCAAAGTGAATGTTGCGGCCTAGTGGAAAATCGCCCATATCTTTCAATTCGCTTTTATTGGAAGGACTGAGATCTGCACTTCCCCCTAGAAAACCAGGAATTGCCTGTGCAATAGCATTCAAAATTTTACCGTTGCTATCACGCGTTGCCACATCGCTATCAAAATTTGGCCATTCAATTTTTGAAAAATCAGGCGTAAGCAATGCTTCTAAAAGGGCCTTTTTCTCACTACTTAACTCATTTTTAACCAGCGCATTCCACTTCGCTTCGGCAAGATCGCCTTTTTCAAGTGCACAGTTAAAACGTGCATAAACATCATCATCTACACTAAAGTTTTTCTCTGGATCAAATCCTGCTTTGATTTTAGAATTTTTAATCTCTTCACACCCCAAAGGTGCTCCATGAGCATGATGGCTTCCTTCCATCTCGCAAGCGCCTTTTGCAATCGTTGTATCAGCAATAATTAAATACGGTTTAGTTTGCTCTTTGGATTGCTCTAAAACATCATTAATTTCTTCATAGTCGTGACCATCAATCCGTGAAACTTCCCAACCTTGAGCTTCAAAACGATGTTTAACATCTTCACTCCAAGCAATTGACGTATCACCTTCAATGGTAATAGCATTGCAATCGTAAATAACCACTAAATTATCTAAACACAAATGCCCTGCTAAGGAACATGCTTCGTAACTGATACCTTCTTGAAGATCGCCATCACCACACAAACAGTATACTTTATGAGTAATCACTTCTGTTTTTGGCGTATTTAAAAGGGTAGCTGCATACTTAGCCGCCATTGCAAAACCAACGGCATTTGAAATACCTTGACCTAATGGACCTGTCGTCACTTCAACGCCTGGAACATCACCATATTCAGGATGGCCTGGCGTTTTACTGCCCAATTGCCTAAAATTTTTAAGATCCTCTAAACTAATGTCGTATCCGCTTAAATGTAAAAAAGAGTAAACCAATGCTGAAGCATGCCCACCACTAAACACTAAACGATCACGATTGAGCCACTTTGTATTTTTGGGATTATGCGTAATATGTCGTGCTAAAATTGTAACGATATCGGCAAGTCCCATAGGAGCACCAGGATGTCCACTGTTAGCACGTTGTACCATATCTGCCGCTAAAAATCGGATTGTATCAGCTTGTTTTTTTAACATTTTTTCATTTTCCATTGGGTCACTATCCTTTAAAATATTCATCTACAATGCTCTTTAGCCTTTTTGACAAAGCAGCATCAAGCTTACCTAGTTCAACATCTAATTCTCTTAACAGTTTGTGCTTCTCCTCTTTTGCGCCCTTTAATCCCAATAGGTTCACAAAAGAGTTCTTATGCCCATCATTCTGAGTGGGTTTCCCCGCCTCTTCGCTGGTCAGTGTTGCATCGATAATGTCATCTTGGACTTGAAATAAAAGTCCAAGTTTCAATCCAAACTGATAAAGTGCTTCTTGTGTCGCTTTATCCAACTCACAAATCACAGCCCCCATCAAGAGTGAAGCTGCGATCAATTTAGCTGTTTTGTGCAAATGTAAAAAAGTGAGTTCGTCCACATTTAAATGCTTATCTTCAAAAAAACAATCAATTGCTTGACCAAGCACCATACCATAAATGCCTGCATCACTTGAAAGAATGGAAACCAGTTTAATTTTAATCTCTGCACTTAAAGGAGCATTCGCTAACAGATAAAAAGCATGGGTATTTAAAGCATCTCCAACAAGCACAGCAGTCGTCTCATCATAACTTACATGTAAAGTGGGATGTCCTCGTCTAAGCGCTGCATTATCCATGCAGGGTAAATCATCATGGATGAGCGAATAGGTATGCATCATCTCCAATCCAAGCGCTACATGTAAAGCATTTTCAACCAAAAGCGGACGTGAACAGTGGACAACACTGAGCAATAAAAGCGGGCGAAATCGCTTCCCTCCTACATCAACCATTTCGCCAAAAGCATGACTAAAATGAGGATGAAAACTTTCTATGACGGGAAGCTTCTCTTTCAAAAAAAACTTCAAATTTTGATACTAACTCTTTAGAACTCAAAACAAACCTTTCAGCGTGGTAATGTTACAAAAAATTGGAAGTCATCACGATCAAATAATAGACTGACATCACGATTATGTATCTTTGCCAAATAAGCATCTGCATTTTGGATCTGTGAAACAGGAACCCCATCTACTTGCATTAAACGGTCTCCCACTTTTAAACCACTTTGCTCAGCAAAAGAACCATGCTTTACATATCCAATCTTAAGATTATTATCGAACGTAAATCCTTTGCTGTGTAAAACAGCCTCTTTTTTTGCTTCAGGGAGTGGCACTTTTTTTAGGATCGACTTTTTTACTGGCTGGTTTTGATGTTACAATAGTCTCGTCTATCCATGCATTATTACGTTGAATGTGAGCAATCATTTTGGCAGAATCTTTACCTGCTTTGAGAGCGTCAGCAAATTCGGCTATAGTGCTTACTTTTTTACCATTAAGCGATGTAATACTATCGCCAGCTTTTAGCTTTGCATCTTTAAAATTAGGATCCATAAAATCAACGATAACACTCTCATTGCCATCTATAATCCGAGCACCCAATTCTGGGAAAAAGGCTGATTTACCTGCTATAAAACGTTCTAACTCTTCTGAACTAATAAAAAACTTATCTCCAATTCCAAGTCCATACATTTCACAACATAATCCACCAACAAGACTATTGATTTCACCGATACCGCCAAATTCAAACAACTCATTACCACTTTTACCTATTTTGGAAGCATTAACCGCCACCAAAGAGTTATCGGTCATGCTGACAAGCCATTCGCCTAGCTTTAGCTCAGCGGTGGGTTTAAGTTTGACAGGAATCAGTGGTTTTGGAGAATCAAATAAATAGAGGTGAGAGAATGCATCGTATCTCGCAAAAGGTACACTTGGCTTTTCTTTAGAAAACGCAATTGCTTGTTTTTCACTAATGGCAATTGCACGCGTTTTACCAAAATAAACAACCGATTGCTTATTTTTTTCAAAACACTGTGAAAAATCAGGGTAGACGAACTCTGCTTTGCTAGCAGGAGCAGGGATAGGAATATCCGCCGCGAAAAGAGCTTGGAGTATTAAAAGAAGAGAAAGTCCTAGACGTTTCACATACGCTCCTTAATTTTTTGCGCCAAATCCACCAATGCCTGAGAGCATCTGAGATGTTGCTAGTTTTTTATTATCTTCTACCATTTTGGAAACATCATTAATGGCACTCATGAGTAAAATCTGTAACGATTCTTTATCACTTAAAAGCGAATCATCAAGCGTAACATCGACGACTTCGCCATTACCGTCCATGCTCACACTGACCATGCCACCACCGCTTTTAGCAGTAAATTGCTTATTTCTTGCGTCTTCTTGCATTTTTTGGGCTTGCTTTTGCGCTTCTTCAAGCATTGCACCCACTTTTGATAAATCAAAATTTTCAAACATTAGATGTAATCTCGTACTTCTACCAACGCGTTGGTTTCATCAACTAAAACAACCGTAGGTTTGAAAACTTCCATTTCAGCTCTCGTCATATGCGCATAAGCTATGATAATAATCTTATCACCAATATGTGCTTTTCGTGCAGCTGCGCCATTAAGACAAATATCTTTCCCACCTGCCTTACCTTCAATGACATAAGTTGTAAAACGCTCACCATTGTTAATATTCACCACTTCTACTTTTTGTCCCACGCTAAGATTAGAAGCCATTATTAACTCTTTATCGATTGTAATAGAACCAACATAGTTTAAATTGGCATCTGTAACAGTAGCTCTGTGAATTTTGCTATATAACATCTCAAGCGTCATCGCTTTTATACCTCTTTTAGATTAAGAAATTTGTTTATTTTATCCTATTTTTGCTTAGCCCATTGAGCGATAAGCTCCCTAACTACTTCTCTATCATCAAAAGGATATTTTTGACCTTGAATCTCTTGGTAAGTTTCATCCCCTTTACCAAGTATTAGAAGCACTTCGTTTTTACCTTGTAATTTCAGTGCTTTTTCAATCGCTTTGTGGCGATCTACTTCTACATGTAAATGCTCACGAGGATGCATTCCTGTTAAAATTTCAGTGATAATACTTTGTGGATCTTCCGAACGTGGGTTATCGCTGGTCACCACAATCTTTTTAGCATAGCGCTCAGCCATCGCTCCCATTTTGGGGCGCTTCGTTCGATCTCTGTCTCCTCCAGCACCAAAAACAACCACAAGATCGCGCTCTTTCATACTATCAAGCACTTTTTCCATACCATCAGGAGTGTGCGCAAAATCAACGATCACTAGAGGATCATTGCTCACTACCTCCATACGACCTTCCACGCCACCAAAATGCTCTACCGCTTCACAAATAGCCTCCATTGGTGCAACACCTAACATATCAACCGCACTAATCGCTGCAAGTATATTGTAAAGGTTAAAAAAGCCATGTAAAGGTGATTCAAAGTCATAAACTTTATCGATTTTAGCTACAGCGGCACTAATACCTTCTTTGAGTGAATAAGCTAAAATTTTATAGGTTGCGGGATGCTCAATGCCATAACTCATTGCATTGGTGCGATTAAAGCGAATTTTACTCTCATCTTTGTTGATGAGCTTCAAACTTTCATCTTCAAAAAAACGGCTTTTAACAGCAATATATTCATCAATCGTTTTATGAAAATCCAAATGATCTTGGGTGATATTTGTTAAAATCTTTAAAGCAAAAGGAAGCCCATCGATGCGATTTTGAACAATAGCATGAGAACTCACTTCCATGACAAAATACTCGCACCCTGCTTCTACTGCCAATTTGAGATTATGGATAGTCTGTAAAATGGGTGGCGTTGTAAGACTTTTATCTTCAATGCGATGATCGTTAATAAAACAGCCACGAGTCCCTTGTAATCCTGCTTTTTTACCCAAATCTAAGAGGATAGAGTAGATAGCTGCTGCTGTCGTTGTCTTACCATTGGTACCCGTTATGCCAATAATTTTGATCGCATTGGTAATAGCGAGAACATCTAAACACTCTTTGGATGAAATAATTTTAGTACATCCATGATCTCTTGCGCTCTGCTCATAAGTGGCATTGAGCTTTGTTGAAACAAAGATGCTTGAAGCATCACATTCATTTGAATTATCCGTTACATGTAAAAACGGCGCATGGTTTTTCAAATCTATTTTCAAGGTAACTCTCTATTTTTGTGCTTTTTTAATGAGCGATAATAGCTGCTCATCATTTGGGAAAAGAGTGATAGCACTCTCAAGGTAATTAAGAGACATTTCGATAAATCCATTATCAATCAATTTAGATAAAAAATCAACAAAATCTTCTTTTTTTGAGATAATGACTTTGGTAGAGAACATAATATCTTCAAAAGCCTCTTTAAAACTACCACGAGATTTGATTAAACTCATAAAGTCTTCATACTTGATACCATTTTCTGCATTTATGCGTGCTTCAAGATCATTCTCTGTAAATAAATGGGCAATTTTTTCGCTATGTTCTTCCACGGAATTAATAATTTCTTCCATTACATCTTCACAATCTTCAGCACCATTCTCTTTGGTTAAAATATAGTACTCAAAAAGAGCCATTGCTTGTTCTTCATTTTGAGCTGCCATATCACATAAAATAGCTCCAATTCGAGCTTCTTTAGATTTTGGGTCTTCACTCAAAGCCAATGCAAACTGTAGCATTGCCTCAGCAAAGTTCTTTGCGTAAAATTTTTCAATACCTTTTTTTATGTAAGCGTTCATTGCTCTCCTAATACTTCAAACTCATTCTCCGTGCCTGGTAAAATATTTACAACTTCTATTTCAGGGTGAATATCAATTCTAAGTTGGCGTTCAACGCCATATTTAAGTGTTTGCCCACTGGACGCACATCCTTGGCACGCACCTTGTAATTGAACAAAAACACGCCCACCTTTAATGCCAAGTAACGTTAGTCCGCCACCGTCTAATGCCAACATTGGCTTAATTTTTTCAAGTGATTTTTCAACAACTGGAAGTAACTCTTCGTCACTAAATGGTATCATAGATTCTCCTATAGCAAAAGTATCTAATTTAACAATAGTTTGAGTTAAAAGTGACTTAATTTTTTAGTGGAGGAGAAGTGTTTTGGGTTAAAAAAATTTAACGAAGATATGCCTTGAGAGTAAACGACTCCCAAGGCAAAAAAGTGAGATTTAAACGAGTTCTAAAAACGCCATAGGCGCTGCATCGCCTTTTCTAATACGTGTTTTTACAATACGGGTGTAACCACCATTTCTCTCAACATATTTAGGTGCGATCTCATTAACTAATTTTTTTGTACACTCTTTATCTTGAAGTGCAGCAAAAACTGTTTTGTGAGCATGATCGCCACCAACTCCAGCTTTCGTAATCAATTTTTCAACATATCCTCTAAGCTCTTTTGCTTTTGGAAGTGTTGTCTCGATTTTTTCATATTTAATGACAGCTATAGCCAAGTTCATCAACAATGCCGCTCTGTGTGATGAAGTACGACCAAGCTTTCTGTATCCGTGCTTATGTCTCATAAATTAACCCTCGTTGGCTTCAGATTTTAAATCTTCAATTTTTTTCTTGAGCAAACTTGCCGTATCGTCAGAGAAATTATATCCGACAGGATAACCACTCTCTTCCATAACTTGTCTGATCTCTTCTAACGATTTTTTACCTAGATTTTTAAGGTTTTTGAGTTCTAACTCACTCATCAGAGTAAGCTCACCAATATATTTAACCTCTGCTCTATCTAAGCAGTTGAAGCTACGAGCACTCAGATTTAACTCTTCAATACTCTGTAATAGCTTTCCGAGCTCTACACTCTCATTAGAACTCTCACTCTTTGGAGCCACTGCAATATCTAAAATGCCATTAAATACTGACATCTGTGCATACATCGCTTCAAGTGAATTTTTAAAAGCTTCGATTGGAGAAACAAGTCCATCTGTTTCGATTGTGAAAACAATTTTTTCGTAATTAGGATTGTCTTCAACCAAAACATTCTCAATATCGTAAACTGCTCTTTTTACGGGTGTAAAGAAAGCATCAAGTGCGATATAATCTTCTCCGACTAAACCTCTAATGTTCTCACTTGGAACATAGCCGATTCCTTTTTCGAGAATCAAAGAAAAGTTAAATTCTGCATCTTCATTAATTGTTGCCAAATATGCGTCTGGCGTAACAATCTCAATTTGTGCATTTGCTAAGTCACTTCCTTTAATCTCTTTTGGTCCAGTAAATGAGTAGTTAACCTCTACACGTTTCTCATCACCTTTGATTTTGAAACGAATATTTTTAAGATTAATGATGAAAAGAGCAACATCTTCAAGCATACCACGCATGCTATCGAATTCATGGGTTACGCCTTCAATCTTTACAGCCGTTGGTGCAGATCCTACTGTGCTACTTAAAAGCAATCTACGTAAAGGATGTGCTAATGTTACCGCAAAACCAGATTCAAATGGGTATGCACTAATTTGAACCTTATTTGCAGCAATATTTTCTACCTCAATTTCAGTTGGCATGTAAGCTGATGTATTGATTTTTTTCATATACTACCTACTTTATTATTTAGAGTATAGCTCAACGATTAATCTTTCTTCAACCGGAATAACTACTTCTTCTCTCTCTGGAATACGTGTAAAAATACCCATTGCTTTTTCTCTCTCAACATCAACCCATGGCGCAATACCAGTTTGTTGTGTTAGTTCAAGAGCTCTTTTCACTTGTGGGTTATTTTTAGATTTCTCACAAACTTCTACTTTGTCACCTGCACGTACTACAAATGAAGGAATGTCAACTCTGCTGCCATTTACCAAAATATGTCCATGTGTGACTAATTGACGTGCAAATCTTCTTGTTGTTGCAAAACCCATACGGTAAACAACGTTATCAAGTCTTCTTTCAATAAGGAGTACAAGGTTAATACCTGTATTTCCTTCTCTTCTTGCTGCTTCGTCAAAAATACGTCTGAATTGTTTTTCAGAAACTCCATACATAAATTTAGCTTTTTGTTTCTCTCTTAATTGGAGTCCATACTCACTAATTTTTGATCTTCTTTGTCCATGCTGACCTGGTGCATATGGTCGCTTATCTAATGCGCTTTTACCAGCAAGTCTGCGCTCACCTTTAAGGGCTAAGCTAACACCGAGTCTTCTCTCGAGCTTTTCGACTGGTCCTCTATATCTCGCCATTTTTTCTCCTAATCTATTGCGTAAACGAAAAAATTATTTTGTTTCTCTATAAAGAAGTTATATTCTAAAGATTAGAAATTAAACTCTTCTTCTTTTTGGAGGTCTACAGCCATTGTGTGGAAGAGGCGTAATATCTTTTAGGAAAGACACTTTAATACCTTCTGTTGTACCAGCACTTTTTACCGCTGTCTCGCGACCACTTCCAGGTCCTTGAACTTTAATACCGATTTCTTTGAGTCCATGCTCTTTTGCTTTAGTCAATGCATCTTCTACGGCTTGTTGTGCTGCATAAGGAGTAGATTTTTTACTACCCTTAAAGCCCAAGCTACCGGCACTGCTCCAAGCAATAACATTCCCCATCTCATCAGTTACAGTTACGACAGTGTTATTAAATGTTGCAGAGATATAAATAATACCTTTAGCAATATTTTTCTTAACAACTTTTTTACGTACTACTTTTCTTTTTGCCATCTGTTTCCCTTTGAGACTTCGTTATTTAGCTTTTGCGCCAACGGTACGTTTTTTACCTTTTCGGGTACGCGCATTCGTTTTTGTTTTCTGACCACGAACTGGTAAGCCTTTTCTGTGTCTAAGACCTCTATAGCTTCCCATATCCATTAAAGCTTTAATATCCATAGCCACTTTTTTACGAAGGTCACCTTCTACTTGGAAATCTGCTTGGATCTCTTTACGAATGGCAGCAACTTCATCTTCACTTAGCTCATGTACTCTTTTATCAAACGAAATCCCAGTAGCTGTTAAAATAGCTCTAGAACTTGTCAAACCTATACCGTAGATGTATGTTAAACCATACTCTACTCTCTTTTTCATTGGAAGGTCTACACCTGCAATCCTTGCCATGCTTATCCTTGTCTCTGTTTGTGTTTTGGATTTACGCAAATGACTCTAACGATACCTTTTCGTTTAATCACTTTGCACTTATCGCACATCTTCTTTACAGAAGGTCGTACTTTCATTCGTGACTCCTGAACTTTATTTCCACTGGAATTTTGAGTTAAACTGTCACAGGTTTGATGATGTATCTCAAACCAACAATCGAAAAAACAGTGGTTTCTTTTTCGATTATTCTTCACACAGCTTTACAAAAGGGGTAAATTATACATAAATTAAGCTAATAATTTACTTATACCTGTAGGTTATACGCCCTTTATCTAAACTATACGGTGTTAACTCAACCTTGACGGTATCTCCTGGCATTATTTTAATATAATGCATTCTCATCTTTCCTGCAATATGACATAAAATCACATGGCTATTTTGTACTTCAACTTTAAAGGTTGCATTGGGAAGTGCTTCGATCACTTTACCGTCTATTTCAATCACATCATCTTTTGCCATTTTACCTCCTATAATCTCAAGATAGAGACAAAATTTCTACTTTACCATCTACGATAGCAACCGTGTGCTCATAGTGGCTTCCTCTTAACCCATCGGCAGAAACTACGCCCCATTTATCTTCTAAAATCTTTGGTGTACCATCTTTATAGCAGATCATTGGCTCAATACAGAATACCATACCATTTTTGATTTTAGGGCCACTCTTAGGATTAATCCCTTCTAAATAATTAGGAAGTTCTGGCTCTTCATGCGCTTTTCTACCAATACCATGTCCACAAAATCCACGCAAAGGAACATATCCTTTTTGTAGAATAAATTGCTCAATAGCATAGCTCAACTCTTTAAAGCGCATTTCCGGCTCAATAATATCAATGGCATAGTAAAGCGCATCTTTAGCACATGCGATTAAAGATTCATCACTCTTTGAAATTTCACCGACTCCTACTGTTACAGCAGAATCTCCATACCAGCCATCAATTTCAGTGCCAATATCAAGACCGATGATATCCCCTTCCTGAAGACGATACTCTGTCGGAATTCCATGAATAATTACTTCATTAACAGACGTGCAGACCCCCGCAGGAAATCCATAAAGGCCTTTAAAGGCAGCACGAGCTCCCATACTTTTAATGTAAGACTCACCCATGGCATTCAGTTCTTTCAAACTGATTCCTGGATGAATATTACATGTAAGATAGTCTAATGTTTTTGCAACAATTTGGTTTGCAACCGAGAGCTTTTTGATCTCTTGCGGTTTTTTAATAGTAATTGCCATACTCGTTAAAGTCCTACTGCACTCAATGTTTCATATTTATTCATGTACATTTGTGCCTCAATTTTACGCATTGTATCAAGTGCTACTTGCACAACAATCAAAACTGCTGTTCCACCAAAATAAAAAGGAACACCCATGAATTTTACTAAGACCCAAGGAAGTGTTGAAATTAGACCTAAATAAATAGAGCCCCAAAAAGTTAGCCTACTTGCTACCTCATTTAAGAAAAGTGCCGTACTCTCACCTGGACGAACACCTGGGATAAAGCCACCTTGCTTTTTAAGATTTTCTGAGATATCTTTTGCATTAAAAACAATGGATGCATAAAAATAAGCAAAGAAAATAATAAATAAGAATGTTAATACATTAAATACATAACTATTTGGATTCAAAAAATCATGGATCGATTGAATAATAGGATTTGTACTTGCTTGCATAATTGTTGATGGAAACATCAAAATTGCACTCGCAAAAATAGGAGGAATAACACCACTTAGGTTCATTTTAATAGGAACATAATTCATAATACGTTTATGTTGATTTTGAAGCACTACTTTGCGTGAATATGATATAGGAACACGTCGTTCACCCATTTCAACATAAATAATTGAGCCAACTGTCGCTAAAATAACGGCTAAAATTCCAATAACAACAAGAAAATTCAATTCACCTGTATTTACAAGGTTAATGGTTCCTCCAATTGCATGAGGGATACCTGAAACGATACCTGCAAAAATAATCAAACTGATACCATTACCAATACCACGTTGCGTAATCTGTTCACCAATCCACATGAGTAGCATGGTTCCAGTAAGCATACTTGCAGCCGCAATGGCTGTAAAGGTAGTCATATCGATCATAATAGCACTCTCGCCCGCTCGACCACTAAGCCCTCCAAGACCAACGGAAACACCAATGGCTTGTACAACCGTAATAACAATCGATGCATATCGAATGATCTGCATATATTTGACCATACCATCGCGTTCTTTTTTCATTTTACCAAGTGTTGGAAAAGTTGCTGCAAGAAGTTCCATAATAATGGATGCGGTGATATAAGGCATAATACCTAGCGATATAATACTAAGGCGTTGCGCAGCGTTACCGCTGAACATATTAAACATTCCAAGTGCGTTGGAACTATTGGAGTCGAAGAATTCTTTAATTACTTCTAGGTTAACACCAGGCACTGGCACATATGCCAGTATCCTGTATGCTAATATAAAACCTAATGTAACTAAGATCTTCTTCGTAAGATCTTGGCTCATTTACTCATTCCAGTAAAAATGACATTTTCGTCTTTGATTTTAGCAGCAAGTTCTTTTGCATTCGCTCCAATCAATTTTACTTTCACAACTGTACTAGCAATTTTATGTACTGTACGAATTGCATCAACAGTAATTTCAGCAAGTTCTGCAACTGCTTTAATTCTATCGATATTAATAACATAAGGTTTTTCAATTTTAGAAGTAAAACCAACTTTTGGTAATCTTCTTTGAAGTGGTTGCTGACCACCTTCAAAACCTCTTTTACGTTTATAACCCGTACGAGATTTTTGACCGTTATTACCACGGCTCGCAGTTTTACCCATACCACTACCTTGACCACGACCTACGCGTTTGATCTCTTTGGTAGAGTTTTCTGCTGGTGTAAGATTATCTAATGCCATTTTGAATCCTTCTCCACTTAGCTTTTAATCATACTAAGAGCTTTAATTGTCGCTCTTACCACGTTAGAAGCATTGTTTGAACCTAATGACTTTGTCAAAATATCTTTAATACCTGCAAGCTCAACAACAGGGCGAGTTGCACCACCAGCGATTACGCCGGTACCGTCACTTGCTGGTTTAAGAATAATACGACTTGCATTAAATTTAACTTCAACATCATGAGCGATTGTTGAACCTTTGATATTCACTTTGACAATGTTTTTAAATGCATCATCAACTGCTTTTCTAATAGCATCAGGAACCTCTTTAGCTTTACCAAAACCAAAGCCAACAAGACCTTTTTTATTTCCAACAACAACGAGTGCTGTAAATCTAAAACGTCTACCGCCTTTAACAACTTTTGTTACGCGGCCAATGTTAACGATGACTTCTTCAAACTCTTCTCTGTTGTATTTTTCCATTGAATAGTTTTCCTCTTCTTTTTCTTATAGCACTATGCCGTTTGCTCTAAGGCCATCTGCAAAAGCAGCAACTACACCATGATACAAATAACCATTTCTATCATAGACAACTTTAGTCAAATTCTTAGCCTTGAGCGTCTCTGCAAAAGCTTTTGCAACTTCTGTTGCACTTGCTTTGCTAGCATTGAAACCTAATTTTTTGCCATCTACACTTGCCAAAGTAACACCACTTATATCATCAATCGCTTGCGCATAGATAAATCTGTTTGATTTAAAGAAAGAGATTCTTGGTCTCTCAGCTGTGCCAGAAATATCTGCTCTTACTCTTTTTTTACGCTTAACTCTTAATGCAAGCTTTCGTTTTAAAATATTTGCTCTCATCTCTTACCCTTACTTCTTGGAAGTTTTTCCGGCTTTACGGATAATAGTTTCATCAGAATATTTAACACCTTTACCTTTGTAAGGCTCTGGAGCTCTAAAACTTCTAATTTCGGCAGCAATCTGACCAACTACTTGCTTGTCATCACCTTGAATAGTTACCACGTTTTTTTCAACTACAATGTGAATATCTTTTGGAAATTCATAATTGATTGGATGAGAAAATCCAAGTTGAAGTTCAAGAACATTACCACTAACGGCAGCTCTATAACCAACGCCGTTAATCTCAAGTTGCTTTTTAAAACCTTCAGTTAAACCTGTGACAATATTTTGACCAAGGGCACGGTATGTTCCCCAAAAAGCGCTACTCTGACGATCAGCACCTTTTGAAATAAATACAAGCTCACCATCTTGAACATTTACGTCAACATTTCCTTTAGTATCCAATACTTTTTGAACACTACCTTTTTTAAACTCAACGAGATTACCATTCACTGACACATCAATGCCAGCAGGTATCTTGACAGGTTTTTTACCAATACGAGACATTTTATTTCCTTTTACTTGTCTACGATAAGCTTACAATCTTAGAATGGATATCGAATACCATAAAAGAACAGCTAATTACCAAATACTACAGATAACTTCGCCACCAAGACCTGCTTTGTGAGCGTCATCATTACTGAGAACACCTTTTGATGTACTAACGACAATCGTACCATAACCATTTTTGAAGCGTTTAATCTCATCGCGACCTTTATAGACTCTACGTCCAGGTTTTGAGATTTTTTTCACTTCGTTAATAACTTGGGTGCCTCTTGCGTCATACTTCAAAACAACATTGATAAATTTTTTAGGACCTTCTTCAACAACGTTAAAACTTTCGATATAACCTTTGTTTTGGAAAATAACTAAAATCGCTTCAACCAGTTTTGAATGCATTAACTTTGTGACATCAAGTTTTCTCATTGATGCATTTCTGATTCTTGTTAAAGAATCTGCTACTAGATCATTAATCATAGTCTATTTCCTTACCAGCTTGCTTTTTTGAGGCCTGGAATAAGACCCTCATTTGCCATTTTACGAAGACAAATTCTGCAGATACCAAAATCTCTGTAAACAGAGTGTGGACGTCCACAAATTTGACATCGTGTGTATGCTCTTACTTGAAACTTAGGCTTTCTCGCAGCCTTTGCAATCATCGATTTTTTAGCCATATTATTTACCTTTTGCGAACGGCAAACCAATGAGTTCAAGAAGTTTAAATGCCTCTTTATCATTGCTAGCAGTTGTTACGACTGTAATATTCATTCCGTGAGTTTTCATGATGTTATCATACTCAACTTCAGGGAACATCAATTGTTCATTAAGACCAAAGTTATAGTTTGCACGTCCGTCAAACCCTACTCTTGGAAGACCTCTAAAATCTTTTACTCTAGGAAGTGCTACAGAGATAAGTTTGTCCAAAAATACATACATATTCTCTTTACGAAGTGTTACTTTAACACCAACTGGATAACCAGCACGTACTTTAAAACCAGCAACTGATTTTTTAGCATTCGCAACAACCGCTTTTTGTCCAGCGATTAAAGAGATAGTATCAACGATATTTTGCAATAACTTCGTATCTTTACCTTCTTCACCAGCACCAACGCTAATAACGATTTTTTCGATTTTAGGTGACAACATAGGATTAGCAATGTTAAACTCTTTAACTAATGCTGGTTGAACTTCAGCATTAAATTTCTCTTGCAATCTGTTCATTATTTACCCTCTACTTTAGCTACGTTAGAGACATGAATTGGTTTCTCAATATTTGAAAAACCACCCTTAGGATTGCTCTCACTTGGCTTAATGGCTTTTTTTACTACTTTGCAACCTTCAACAACGACTTGTGAAGTTTTTGGCAATACTTGAACAACTTTTGCCTCTTTACCTTTATCGTCGCCTGCGATTACTTTTACAGTATCGCCTTTTTTAATTTTCATCTTAGTTGCCATTATAGTACCTCCGGTGCCAAAGATACGATTTTCATAAAGTTAGCATAACGAACTTCACGACCAACTGGTCCGAAAATCCTTGTACCGATTGGCTCTCTTTTATTATCAAGAATAACAGCAGCATTTTCATCAAAACGAATCAATGAACCATTTTCTCTTTGAATCTCTTTTTTTGTTCTTACGATAACCGCTTTGACAACTTGTCCTTTTTTCACTTTACCGCTTGGTAAAGCTTTTTTGACAGAAGCGATGATAACATCACCTACCGTTGCATAACGACGTTTACTACCACCAAGAACTTTAATACACATGATTTCTTTAGCACCACTGTTATCAGCAACAGCTAATCTTGTAAAACTTTGTATCATTATTCAACTCCCACTTTAACAACTGCGCTTAGTCTAAAAGACTTTCTTTTTGAAAGTGGTCTGCACTCGATAGCGCTTACTGTGTCGCCGATTTTTACTTGGTTGCTCTCGTCATGGACTAGGTATTTTTTGAAACGTTTAACGAACTTGCGATATCTTGGGTGCATTACACGTCTCTCTACCAAAACGGTGATAGTTTTATCACCAGTTTTCTGAACAACTACGCCTTGAATCTCTCGTTTTAAAGCCATTAGTTACCCCTACTTGTTTTGAGCAGAAATTGCCGTATTAATACGCGCGATATCTCTTCTAACTTCTTTAATCTCATTTGGATTAGTAAGTTGCATTGTTTTTAACTTTTGTCTTAATGTAAACAAAAGAACCTTTTTCTCTTTTAACAACTCTAAAAGCTCTGACGCGCTTTTGCCGTTTAAATCAATATACTTCATTTTCGCTCTCTCGAGTTACAATCTTGGTTTTAAAAGGCAATTTGTGCATTGCAAGAGTTAATGCTTCACGCGCCAACTCTTCAGGTACACCTGCCATTTCAAAAATAATTCTACCAGGCTTAACATTCATAACCCACTTATCAACAGAACCTTTACCTTTACCCATACGTGTTTCAATCGGTTTAGCGGTTAATGGTTTGTCTGGGAATACACGAATCCAAGTCTTTGCTTGACGTTTAACATGTCTTGTATACGCAATCCTCGCAGCCTCAATTTGGCGTGAATCAATACGTCCAGCTTCAACAGCTTTGAGACCGATTTCACCAAAAGAGATTGAAGCACCACTATGGGCTTCACCGCGATTGCGGCCTTTCATCTGCTTTTTATATTTCGTTCTTTTAGGCATTAACATTAGTTTTTACCTCTCTCTTTACGCGCTCTTGGCTTGCGTGAATTCTCTTTTTCAGATGCTTCTTCTTTTTCTGGAACGATACCTTTAACAAGTACCTCGCCTTTGAAGATCCATACTTTAACACCAATCACACCGTATGTTGTGTGTGCTTCAGCAAAACCGTAATCGATTTTTGCACGAAGGGTATGAAGTGGAACGCGTCCTTCAAGATACCATTCAGTTCTTGCCATCTCAGCACCACCAAGACGTCCAGAAACAGAAATTTTAATACCTTTAGCACCTGATTTTTGTGCACCTTGAATTACTTTTTTCATTGCTCTTCTAAAGGCTACACGACGCTCAAGTTGCATTGCAACATTTTCTGCACAAAGTTGTGCTGAAGCTTGAGGACGTCTCTCTTCTTTAATGTTGACATTAACGTCTTTATCAATCAATTTAGTAAGTTTTACTCTTAATTTTTCAATATCAGAGCCTTTTTTACCAATAATGATACCAGGACGTGCAGCAACAACTGTAACTCTAAGCTTTTTAGCAGTACGTTCGATCAAAATTTGACTGACACCTGCATAGTAAAGCTCTTTTTTCAAAAATGTTCTAATTTTGTAATCTTCACCAATGCTTGTCGCTAAGGTTTGCTTACCTGGAAACCAACGTGAATCCCAGTTTCTATTAATACCAAGTCTTAAACCAATCGGATTTACTTTTTGACCCATCTTAGTCTTCCTTCTTTGCAGCTTTTGCTACTTCAACAAATACATGAGAAGTTGGTTTTCTAATGCCACTCGCACTACCTCTTGCTCTTGGCAGAAAACGTTTAAGTACCGGACCTGCGTCAACACGGCAAGAAGCGACAATGACTTCTTGTGGTTCAAATCCGCCATTAGAAACAGCAGAAGCGATCACTTTAGAGATGATTTTTGCGCCTTTGTTTGGCATAAACTCTAAACTTGCCATAGCAAGCTCAGCATTCATTCCTTGAACTTCACGCGCAATTAACCTTGCTTTTGTAGGAGATAATCTGATAAATTTTAATATTGCTTTACTCATAGTCTACCTACTTACCAATTTTTTTCTGAACAGAGCCTTTATGACCCTTGAACGTACGAGTTGGTGCGAATTCACCCATCTTATAACCGATATGGTTCTCTGTAACATATACTGGAACAAAGTTTCTACCGTTATGGACGTTAAATGTCAAACCGATCATATCAGGAATAATAGTACTTCTACGAGACCATGTCTTAATCGGCTTGTTTGATTTTGTCTCTTTTGCTTCAACCGTTTTTTTCAACAAATGAGCATCAACAAAAGGACCTTTTTTTAGCGATCTAGCCATCTATTTTCCTTTTCTTCTAGAAATAATCAGTTTGTCGCTCGCTTTTTTCTTACGAGTTTTTCTACCTTTAGTTGGTTGTCCCCATGGAGTTACTGGATGACGTCCTGAGTTGGTTTTACCCTCACCACCACCATGTGGGTGATCTACTGGGTTCATTGCAGAACCACGAGTTTGAGGTCTAATACCACGGTGTCTATTACGACCCGCTTTACCGATAACAACGTTTGCCCAATCTTCATTTCCGACAACACCAACCGTAGCCATACACTCAGCCAAGATTTGTCTCATCTCACCACTTGGAAGTCTTACCATAACATATTGAGTCTCTTTACCCATAAGTTGAGCGTAACCACCAGCACTACGTGCCATTTGTCCGCCTTTACCTGGTTTGAGTTCAAGGTTATGTAAGATCGTACCAACAGGGATACTTTTTAGCTTCATTGCGTTACCTGGTTTAATATCCAGTCCGCTTTCAGCTGCTTGAATTTTGTCACCTACTTTTAATCCTGATGGTTGAAGAATATAAGCTTTTTCACCATCAATATAATTAATAAGTGCAATTCTACAATTTCTGTTTGGATCATATTCAATAGCAGCAACTGTACCTTCGATACCAAATTTTCTACGTTTGAAATCAATAATTCTGTAAAGTTTTTTTGCACCAGCTTCTTTATGACGAGAAGTGATTCTACCATTGTTATTTCTACCTGCAGTTGCAGCGATTTTCACGAGAAGTGAAGGAACACTAGCTTTAGCAGTAATGTCACCAGAATCAAGACTTGTTAAAAATCTACGACTTGGAGTATAGGGTTTAAATGATTTTATTGCCATGATTACGCCTCCACATTCTCTAGTTTAGCGCCCTCTGGCAACTGAACATAAAACTTTTTAAAATCATTACGTTTGCCTTCAATGCCTTTAAACTTTTTAACTTTTCCCATAACTCTAAGAGAATTGATCTTTAATGGAGTGAAACCAAAGTATTGTTTTAATACCTCTTTTAAACCATTTTTTGTCATTCTTACTGAAGTTTGGATAACAACTGTACCATTCTCTTGAAGGCTCAAGCTCTTTTCAGTATAAAGGATTGCCTTAATATCAGTAATATCAGCCATTCTTAGCCCTCTTTTGTGATTGTTTCAAGCACTGATTTTTCTATGATTACCGCATAGAACGCAGTTGCTAAATACGCATTAAGCTCATTCGCTTCAACAAGGTAGCAGTTTTGAAGATTTCTAAACGCTAACAATGTTTTCTCATCAACCAATTCTTTAACGATTAATGCGTCTCTTGTGCCAAGTGTTTTAACGATTTTTGATGCATCTTTGGTTTTACCAGATTCAACGCTCAAAGAATCAACAACAAAAAGTGCGTTATTGACTGCTTTTTCATTCAATGCGAATTCAAGCGCCAATTTTTTCTGTTTTTTGTTGACTTTTAAATCATAATTTTTGTTAGCTTTAGGGCCAAATGCAGCACCACCACCAACCCATACTGGACTTCTTCTACTACCAGCACGTGCACCACCTCGACCTTTTTGAGCCCAAGGTTTTTTACCACCACCGCTTACTTCACCTTTTGTTTTGGTGTTCGCAGTGTTTGAACGAAGTGCAGCTTGGTATGATTTGACATAAAGATATAGGTTATGTGAATGGACTTCTTCAAAACTTGCAGGAAGAGCCAATGCACCAACATTTTCTAATTTTTCATTTAATACGATTGCACTACTCATTTAACAATCCTTGCTTTACCTAATGATCCATTTGCACCTGGAACTGAGCCTTTAACAGCTAGAATACCATTTTGCGCGTCAAATGAAACGATCTCATTTTTTACTGTAACTTGAGTGTTACCATAGTGACCAGGCATTTTCTTGCCTTTTTGAACACGACCAGGCCATTCACAGTTACCAATTGAACCAGGAGCTCTGTGAAAACGACTACCATGTCCACCAGGACCACCTTGGAAATTGTGGCGTTTAATAACACCTGCAAAACCTCTACCTTTTGTATTCAAAGACACTTTAAGTGTTTTTGCTTCGCCCAAAGGTGCTGTATCTAAGTCGCCAGCTTCTGCATTAGCAACATCAAGTGTCACAAAACGATTGAATGCAGCAGAAAGGTTATACTTTTTTTGCTGACCGGCAATAGCTTTGTTCATTTTTTTGCCACTAACATACGAAACTAAAGCGCGTTTGTCAGCGTTAACTTCACATACTTTCGCTTCTAAAACTCTGAGTAAAGTGACCGGAACGCTTGGTACTGCAATTGTTCGGCTCATGCCGATTTTTTCAATAATATATTCCATCATTACCCCTTATTTACCCATAGCTCTAACTTCAACGTTGACTTCAGGTGCCAAGTCAAGTTTCATGAGTGAATCAACTGTATCAGTCGTCGCAGACACGATGTCAATCATACGTGCATGGATTCTCATCTCAAATTGCTCTCTTGAAGTTTTGTTTACGTGCGGAGATCTAAGCACTGTATAGCGCTTGATTTTTGTAGGCATAGGAATTGGTCCGACAATTTCGGCTCCAGTTCGTTTGACAGCTTCAACGATAGCTGCAACAGATCTGTCTAAAACTCTATGGTCATACGCCTTGAGTTTAAGTCTAATTTTTTCCATTTGTACCCCTGTAAAGAACTTGCCACCTTGAAGATGACCTAATTAAAGGACTGTGATTTTACAACAATAGATACTAAAAGTCAATAAATATAGGGGTTTTTGTAGATTTAATACTTATTTTATTTCCTTTTAATAAGGAAAATAATAGACTTTTTGAAAGGAAAAATCGTGCAAACACTTCAATCATTTTATGAAATGAATTTCAAAAATACACTCTTTTTTGATCGTAAAATTTCTATTACTCATAAAAAAACTATTCTTTATGGACCAAGGAAGAGTGGAAAAAGTCATCTCATAATTGATCATTTAAGTCATTATGAAAAAGGAAGTTATCTTTACATTGATTTTTCTGATGACCGCGTCGAGCCTCATTTGGTCGCTGAAAATCTGGCCATTTTTGTGCAAAAAAATCGTATCAAACTATTGATAATAGAGCATTTTGACTTCTCTTTTGAACTTCCAAATATCGATGAAATTTTACTCACAACTATCTTTACATGTAAAACACTTAAGGGGTACGATTCACTCATACTTTATCCACTAGATTTTGAAGAATTTATCTCCTTTGATAAAAAACATTCCAATATCGAACATCTTTTTAACTTCTATACCAACAGCGGAACATTTCCACAAATCGTACAAAATAGTGAACAAAGTTCTCAAAAACAGATGCAAGAGATGCTTCACCTAATTTTAAAAGATGCCACAACGTTTCTCATCTACAAACGTTTATGTGAAATGCAAGGCTCAAAAATTTCACTTTTCCAGATTTACAACCATCTAAAAGTCTTCACAAAAATTTCTAAAGATAAGCTCTATGCCATAACCTCTGACCTCATCGATCAGAATCTTCTTTTTTTGGTAGAAAAATACAATCAACCCAGCGCCTCCAAAAAAGTCTACCCTATTGACTTCGCGCTCAAAGATGCTCTGACTTTCAAAAAAGACTTTTTGAAGCGCTTTGAAAATATGGTTTTTTTAGAACTCATCAAACGAGGCAAAAAGGTCTTTTATGAAGAAGGCATTGACTTTTATCTACCCGATGAATCTCTTGCTATTTTATGTGTGGGCTTTGCCACCACAGAGGCGATTGAGATAAAACTTCAAAAGCTTTTACCTACGTTTTGGGCTTTACATGTAAAGCGTATTGAAGTGGTTACACTGAGCAGTGAAAGTGCCAAAGACATTGAAGGCTTTAGCTTTTCCATTGCTCCTTTTTGGGAATGGGCATTACAACTCTAAAAAAGGTGTGATGAATTTTTGAATCGTAATGGCATTGCCTTTTTTATTAAAATAGAAATGATCTAAAAGCTTTCGAATAATCACAAACCCCCTACCATTGAACTTTTCAGCATTAATGACAATGTTTTTCAACACCATCGTATCAAACCCTTCTCCTTGATCACTAATCGTTGCCTCAAAAAGTTGGCGTTTTCCGCTTGGAAGAATTCCATAGGTTATTTTAATTTTTTTATGTTGATGTAGTTTTTCCAGTCGTGCCATTTCATCATCAAAGAGATTATGCTCTATCAAATAATTTTTATGCGCTTTATCAACACCAAAGCTGCCGTGCTCCAAAGCATTGAGTAACAACTCTGAAAGCGTTAGCATAATCTGGCTCAACGTTTTACTGTCCACATCATGCTCTTTTAAATATTGTGAAATGGTTGTTAAGGATTCATCAATAGCTTCATAGGTGCTTGCAATACGTAATGTTTCAAATTCTTTGGATATGGCAAGTTTTTGAATGTAAACGTATGTCAAATCGTCATCACCTTTGCCAATACGTGCGCTCACTTTATCGCGAAAGTCTTTCACACAAATCGAATCAATAAAATCCTCCTTTAAGTAGGAAGCATATAACTTACCATCGGAGGTACTACTCTCACTCAATCCATCACTGTAACAGAGCATTTTGGCAATAGGAACAGAAGGCAAACTCATCGTCCGTACACTTTCGGTAAATATACTCAACGGTGGATTATTACTGCGAATCGCTTGAAATTCATTGGACTCACTTAAAATAAAAAAACGTCGGCATACCACATGATGCATACTTAATGATGGATTCTTGAATGTCATACTCTACGAGCACAATACTCATAATCTCTTCATCAAACAGATTTTTTTTGTAAAAAATTTGAGCGTTTTGGTGATCCACACATCAAAAACAAAACCCTCTTCTTCTTCGAGCTCATCAAAAAAAATAGTTTAAAAAATCGCGTGATTGCCATCGCACTCATCGCCGCTGAAAGCCCTTTACCCATCGCATCCGCAATAAAACCAACCAACCTTCCATCCTTGGTCTTACGTAAAGAGTAGGTATCGCCGCTAAGCGTACTGTGCGGTCTATAGGAGATGTCCACGCGTAAAAGCTCTTTTTTACCATTTTTAGTAAGATCAATCTGCTGATAATAGAGATCGTTTTTGATGACAAAAAGCTCTTTGTTAAATGCTTTGTCAAGATCTTCTTTTTCGTGGAACATACTTAACTCCTTTGGGACATTTTAGCAAATCTACACTAAACTTCGTTTACATGTAAAGGAGTTTGAATGCTATGTGGAATTGATGAAGCAGGACGTGGCTGTTTAGCAGGACCTTTGGTTGTCGCAGGAGCCATTTTAAAAGAGCCTGTCGCAGGACTTAACGATTCCAAGCAACTGAGCGAAAAGCAGCGTGAAGCTTTTTTTGAGATATTACAAAGTAAAGCAGAATTCAAAATTGTCTTTTGCGATAACCTTATGGTCGATACTAAGGGGTTGAGTGCGTGTCTTCGCTACGCCATAAAAACAATCAAAGCGCATTTTGAAGGGCATGATATTTTGATGGATGGTAACTGCAATTTTGGTGTACAAGGCATTACCACCATGATCAAAGCCGATGCCAAAGTGCCTGAAGTCAGTGCGGCAAGTATTTTAGCCAAAGTGAGTCGTGACCGCTATATGTATGAAATTGCCTCTACCTATCCTCAGTATGAATTTGAAAAACACAAAGGCTATGGAAGTGCTTTACATGTCGAAAAAATTAAAGCCTTTGGATACTGCGAACTACACCGAAAATCCTTCAAAATCAAATCGCTTCTACAACCAACACTTTTTTAGCATCTCTTGTTAAGTTGATAACAGAAATCAAAATAAAGCAAAGTCAAAGTTTTATTTCTCTATTATTTCAATAACAATTATCAAAACCTAAAAAGGCATTCCAGCGACCTTAGACTTTGATAAACAAAAGGAGATAATTTATGATTGATTTATCGCACATTGCAAAAAATCAAAAAGCACATATTAAAAGTATTCATGCACAAAATACCCTCAAAAAGCGCCTTCTCTCACTTGGGTTTGGTATTGGCAAAGAGGTTGAAGTGGTCGAAACAAGCCTACAAAAAAATACCATCAAAGTTTCACTGGGTTATAGCTCTATTGCTCTGCGTTTTGATGAAGCCAAGCTTATCGAAGTAGAGGTTGCCTAATGAAAAAAATAGTCATAGCTCTTGTAGGTCAACCCAATGTGGGCAAAAGCCATCTTGCCAACGCGATGAGTGGATCAAACCTCAAAATTGGTAACTTTGCAGGTGTCACGGTTGAAAAAGCAACCGCTCGTTTAAAAACAGAAGATTTTGCGATTGAGTTTATTGACCTTCCTGGTCTTTATTCACTTGAAGATTTTTCGGCTGATGAGAAAGTCACCAAAGACTTTTTACAAAAAGGGGAATACGATCTTATATTAAATGTTGTCGATTCTACCAACTTGGAACGCAATCTCATGCTGACAACAGAGCTCATGGAACTTCAAAAAAAGATGGTGATTGCTCTGAATATGGACGATGAAGCCATTAAAGAAGGAATTGACATCGATGCGGAGGCTATGAGCAAAATTCTCTCAGTTCCTTGCGTGCGTGTCTCTTCAAAAATCAAAACGAACATTGAAATGTTGATTGATCAGGTTTTACATGTAACCAAAAATGAGTTCATTGCACCCAAATTGGTTTACAGCGATGAAGTCGAAGAACAACTCCAAACGATTGTACGTTTTTTAGAAGATAAACATTTTACAATGCCTCATTTTAGCAACCGTCAAATCGCAGTGGGACTTCTATGGCAAAAAAGAGAAATTTACGCGCTAATGCATGAACAACCTCTGTATGTTGAGCTACATCCTATTCTCAATAATGCCCTTGGACATGTTTACATGTACGCTCAAAGTGAAGATATCGAAGAGATCATCAACCGTCAACATGGAGCGTTTAGTGCAGGGCTGAGTGCCGAAGTGCTTCATGTCACCAAAGTAATACGCAAAAATCTCACACAGACGATTGATGCGATTTTGATTCATAAACTTTTAGGGCTTCCAATCTTTATCTTTTTAATGTGGGGACTCTTTCAACTCACCTTCACGCTAGGGCGAATTCCAATGGACTGGATTGAGGCAAGTTTTGGCTGGCTAGCAGAGACTGTCGGAAATACCATTGATAATGAAGCGATGAAGTCACTGATTGCCGATGGTATTATCGCAGGTGTGGGCAGTGTTGTGATGTTTTTACCCAATATTATGATTCTCTTTTTAGGCATTGCACTGCTTGAAACCACTGGGTATATGTCTAGAGCGGCTTTCTTGCTTGATGGCTTCTTCCACAAATTTGGGCTTCACGGCAAAAGCTTTGTACCCCTCGTAACGGGCTTTGGATGTTCCGTTCCCGCCTATATGGCCGCACGTACTTTGAAAAATAAAAAAGACCGTTTGCTAACGATGTTTATCATTGGGTTTATGAGTTGTGGCGCACGACTTCCTGTGTATGTTCTTTTTGCAGGCGCTTTTTTTGAAGAGAATATGGCCGGAAATGTCTTGTTTGGCATATACATCACAGGGGCACTTTTAGGGCTTATTGCCGCTAAAATTCTTCGTGTGAGTGCGTTCAAAGGCGAAGATGAACCTTTTGTTATGGAGATGCCAAAATATCGCTTACCGAGCCTAAAGCTTTTATGGTTTGTAGTCTATTCAAAATCCCTAATGTATATCAAAAAGGCGGGGACGTTTATTTTGATGGCTTCCATGCTTATCTGGTTTATCAGTTCATACCCCAAAAATAGTCTGATTGAAGAAGAGTATACGACCAAAATTGAAGCGTTACAACCAAGCGTGACTGAAGAACAGAGCAACAGTATTGAAGAGGTTACAAAAACCGTTGAGGAAGATAAAGGTACTTCTCTTGAAGAGGCAACCAAAGCCTTAGAAAATGAAAAACGTGAGAAATTGATGGAGCACACCTACCTTGGCATGATTGGTAGAACGATTGAGCCTGCTTTTGCACCACTGGGCTTTGACTGGAAAATGAGTGTCGCAACGTTCAGTGGACTAGCCGCAAAAGAGGTCATCGTCTCAACGCTAGGTGTTCTTTACTCATTAGGTGATGGTGTCAAAGAAGATGATGGTTCTCTTCGTGCGATCATTACCGCCAATATTAGCTTCCAATCGGCAATGGCATTTATCGTCTTTGTCATGGTGTACTTACCATGCCTTGCAGCAACCGCAGTCTTTGCAAAAGAGGCAGAAGAGACAAAATATACCGTCTATCTGGTCATCTTTACCTTTGCAACAGCGTGGGTGTTGGCCTTCATCACCTACCAAGGATTAATGCTTCTTGCATAAGTGACACGAGGTGGCTTCCAACGTTGGTAGCCACCTCATTATTTATCGATTGTAAACGTGTTTAAGATGCTCTATTTTAGCTCCAAGGTTCAAAAGAAGCAGATCAGCAATGACTAACGCTGCCATCGATTCAGCAACCACGCTTCCACGTACCGCGATGCACGGATCATGCCTTCCTTTGAGATTACATGTAAGTGCGTTCCCTTCTGTGTCAATCGTCTCTTGCGCGATAAAAATAGAAGGAGTCGGTTTGAAATAAACTTTACATGTAATGGTATCGCCATTGCTCATACCACCTAAAATTCCACCACTGTGATTGGTTACAAAACCCTCTTTGGTGATCGCATCATTATTTTCTGAACCTTTAAGCGAAGAGGCATGAAAACCCTCGCCAATTTCAACCCCTTTAACGCCATTAATACCCATCATCGCTTCAGCTAACAGAGCATCAAGTTTATAATAAATTGGTTCTCCCAGTCCAGCGGGCGCGCCTACAACATGCACCAAAGCCGCACCACCCACGGAATCATGCGCATTTTTAGCTTCTAAGATAGCCGCCTTTTGTGCCTCTTCAACGTTTTTATCGAGGGCATAAATCTCGCTCTTTGCTACACGCTCAAAATCATAGCTTTTTGCTTCAATATCCCCAATCGCGCAAATACCACTTTGAACCTTTACATGTAAAGTATTTAAAAGCAGTTTTGCAATCGCTCCAGCGGCTACACGCGCGGCAGTTTCCCTGGCACTACTGCGTCCGCCACCTCTATAATCTCGAAGACCATACTTGGCAAAATAGGTAAAGTCTGCATGCCCCGGACGAAAAAGGTCTTTGACACTGTCATAATCTCCGCTTTTTTGGTTTTCGTTAAAAATAACCATGGCAATGGGAGTTCCCGTGCTTTTGCCTTCAAACACACCGCTTAAAATTTCGATGGTATCGCCTTCTTTGCGTGCGGTAGCAAATTTATTTTGACCGGGCTTTCTTCTATCTAGCTCACGTTGGATAAATGCTTCATCAATTTCTAAACCCGCAGGTACACCATCGACGACACAACCGATTGCCTTTCCGTGCGACTCGCCGAAGGTTGTGAAGCTAAACTTTTTGCCAAATGTATTGCTACTCATCGGATCTCTTTTTTTAAAATTTCTAATGCCAACATTGCCGCTTTTTGTTGCGCCTCTTTTTTACTTTTGCCACTCGCAACGGAAAGATCACGACCGCGTACACTGACCGCTATCTCAAACTCTTTTTTATGATCGGGTCCAAAAGAGCGTACAAGTCGGTACTCTGGTGTCATCCCAAAATGCGCTTGAGTCAGTTCTTGCAAGGTGGTCTTGTGATCTCTGAAGATCGCATCCATATCAATTTTAGGGTACGCCTCTTCCAAAAGAGCAATCGCCAAATTTTTGGCTTTTTCAAGTCCAGCTTCAAGGTAAAGCGCTCCAAGAATGGCTTCAAACGCATTGGAGAGTAAAGAGGGTTTTTCACGTCCATTGTTGTTCTCTTCAGCTAAAGAGATGTAGATGTATTCTCCTAAATGCAAAAGGCGCGCAAGTTTTTCAAAGCTTTTTTCATTCACCAAGGAAGCGCGAAGTTTGGAAAGTTCTCCCTCTGCGACCTGTGTAAACTCATGGTAAAGATACTCCCCAACGATAAGATCAAGCACTGCGTCGCCCAAAAACTCTAGGCGCTCGTTGTTGTAAGGTTGTTTAGAACTTTTATGCGTAAGTGCCTCGATTATCAGGTTTTGATCTTTAAACTGATAACCCAAACGCTTCTGTAACGCCTCTAATTTTTTTTGCATTATCTTTCCTTTGTCATTTTTACAACGCTATTTAGGCAAAGCCTAAAAGCTACGTTAGCCACTAGGGCGCTAAAGCTAGCCTCTTGCGAGGCAGAAAAGCTACTTAACCTATTTTGATTTTAGTTGCTTCTTCTTTAGCGATTCGATCGCACATCTCGTTCTCAGCATGCCCATCATGCCCTCTCACCCAAATGCCATGCACTTTATGAATTTTTGAAACCTCAACATAACGCTGCCACATTTCTGGGTTTTTCACCTTGGCAAAACCTTTGCGTTTCCAGCCTTCAAGCCATTCATTAATGCCTTTAATCACGTAACTCGAATCGCTAATGAGTGTTACATCGCATGGTTCTTTAAGGGCTGCTAAGCCTTCAATAACGGCAAGCAGTTCCATCTGATTATTGGTGGCATTTGCCATTCCACCACTGACCACACGCTCCACATCACCAAAACGTAAAATCGCACAATAGCCCCCAGCCCCAGGATTTCCTAAGGAAGAGCCATCACAGAAAAGAGATATTTTCTTCATCGTCTGCTTTGGTAAGTCTGGTGTGAATTGTTACCGTATTGATGCTTTGGCAATGAGGGCATCTGTAAAAATGGATCGGAAAAACTTGCTTGCACTCAGCGCAAAGGTACTCAAAACCAAGACTTGCTTTGTGATACCCAATACTTTGAAGTTTTCCTAAAACATCAATCGCAAAAGGTGCTTCGCTTTCTAACGCTGCATAAGGGCGAAGTCCCCGTGCCATCGCAATTTGCTGCACTAATGGATCTTTACATGTAAGAATGTCATACACCATCGGATCAACATACCATAAAAGATCAATCATATCCGAAGAAGAGAGTGTTTCAAAAAAAGAAGACTCGATTTTAATGCCATTTTCCTGCAAATATTCAAACAATCTTCGCTTTAAAAAAGGTGCTGTCTTGCAAAGTTCTAAAAGCTTCTCAACTTTTTGGCTCTCTTTAAGATGACTCTCTTTAATCGTTTCTAGTGCTTTAAGATACGTTCTTTGCACACTCACTTTTGCACCCAACTCTTCCAATGAGTCCAAAACCTCTTCGGCTTTAACATACTCTTGGAGCTGTTCATAGGCTACGGTTAAATATTTGAGGGATTCAGCATTTCGGGGATGTAAGCGCAATGACTCCAAAAAGACTTCGGAACTTCGTCGCAAAAAGCCTGCTTTAAAATAAGTCTTTCCAAGGGTTGAAAGAAGGTACTGCTTTTCGTCTTTGCCTTTGACACGCTTTAACGTCACAAGATAGATATTGATCGCTTTTTCATAATCGCCACTTTTGGCATAAGCATGCGCTAGCAACGCTAAAGATTCCAAAGGAATGGAAGCATCTTCTAAAAGCTTTTTATACTCGTTTTCATCGGTGACAATTTCAAATTTTTTAACAAATTTATCGATGCTCTGCTTCTCTTCTTTGTTCTTAAAAACACCCCACCAATAGTTGGAGAAAGAGATCACAAACACAATCGCAAACAAGATAATGACACCAAAAAGCGGATCACGATACGCTATAAAAAAATTATCCAAGATGTAAACCTTCGCATGTGAAGTTTGAAACAGAATTCTATTATACCAAACTTGCTATAATTTAACCATGATAGATAAAACATCCATAGAGAATCTCAAACAACGTCTTGATATTGTCGACGTCGTAGGCTCCTACTTGGAGCTGAAGAAAAATGGTGCAAACTACAAGTGCGTCTGCCCCTTTCACAACGACACCAGCCCTAGCCTTGTCGTGAGTCCTTCAAAACAAATTTACCACTGTTTTGCCTGTGGCGCAGGAGGAGACAGCATCAAATTTGTGATGGAATACGAAAAGCTCTCCTACCCTGAAACTATCGAAAAACTTGCCAACATGGTTAATTTTTCGCTCTCCTATACCACAACGGATGGAATCAAAAAAGAAGATCGCAAACTCATGGAGAACTTGAATCTTTTCTACGTCAAACAGCTAGATAAGACTCTTTTTGCCAAAGAGTATCTCATCAAGAGAGGCATTTCCGAAGCCTCTGTTGAAAAATTTGAAATCGGTTATGCACCCGCTTCTTTTGCTACGTTGGATTTTTTAAGTTCAAGAGGGTATGCCATGAGTGAAGGGATGGAATATGGTGTAGCAGGCATTGGAGAGAACAATCAGCCATATGCTCGTTTTATCGAGCGAATCACCTTTCCCATCTATTCACCCAGTAACAGACTTGTTGGTTTTGGAGGACGCACCCTTTCAAACCATCCCGCCAAATATGTAAATTCGCCCCAAACCAAACACTTTAATAAGTCACAACTGCTGTATGGCTATCAGCTCGCCAAAGAGAGCATTTACAAACAAAAAACCATCATCATTACGGAAGGTTATCTGGATGTCATTATGTTGCATCAAGCAGGCTTTACCCATGCGGTTGCTACGCTTGGAACGGCACTTACAAACGAACATATTCCGCTTATTATGCGAGGTGATCCCGAAGTCATTGTGGCGTACGATGGTGATGATGCAGGGATTAACGCAGCACTCAAAGCCTCTTTTTTGCTAAGTGCCCATGGTATCAAAGGTGGCGTTGTGCTCTTTGGCAATGGTATGGATCCTGCTGATATGGTACAAAATGGCCTAATGGATGCGCTCAACCATCTTTTCCGTACCCCTCAGCCCTTCATTGAATTTGCATTAGAACGTATGGTTAAAAAGTACAACCTCAAAGACCCTTTAGCCAAACAACAAGCATTAACCGAAGCGATGAGCTATCTTAAAACGCTCCCACAAGCTGTTCAAGAGAGCTATACAGGGATGCTTTCTGAAAAATTGGGGCTTCATCACAATTTGGTGAAAATTCAAAGTCACAAGCCTCAAAGGCTTGATAAAAAAGAGCGTGCCTTTGAGGATATGTTAGAGCTTACCATCATCAAAACCATTTTGAGCGAACCTAGTCTCATTGACACGGTACTGGATACCATCGATAGTTCTATGTTCAAAACCCACCATGAAGAGTTTTCACTACTTTTGGACAATCAATTTGAACATCCGAAACTAAGACGTATTATGTTGTGGGAAGACATCAAGGTGTACGATGAAAAATCTCTGATCGCTTCAATGGTCGCATTTTTGTATCACTACTACAACGAAAAATTCCAAGAAATCAGAATGGCGAAAGAACTCAGCTACGATAAAAAACAGTTTTTAATCCGTAAAATACAAGAAAAAATGATGAAATTAAAACAAGGTGAATTGGTTCCGTATGAAAGCATTAGTACTCTATAGCGGCGGGCTTGATAGCATGCTCGCAATGAAACTTTTAACAAATCAGGGCATTGAAGTGATTGCTCTGCATATCAACATTGGTTTTGGCGTCAAAGAAGACAACTACGATACACTTAAAAGACGTGCTAGCATCGCTGGTGCAACACTGGAAGTCATCGATGTACGCGATGAATACCTCCAAAAAATTCTTTTTAGCCCGAAATACGGCTATGGTAAACAGTTCAACCCATGCATTGACTGTCATGGATTTATGTTTACAGTCGCCAAGGCACTCCTACCTCGTTATGGGGCTTCGTTTATTGCCACAGGTGAAGTCGTTGGACAACGTCCCATGAGTCAAAATAAAGATGCACTAAGATTGGTCAAAAAAATTGCGAATGACCTTGATGAAGATCTCATTCTTCGCCCACTCTGTGCCCTCGTGATGGAAGAGACAAAGCCGGAGCGTGAAGGATGGGTCGATCGAAGTAAACTTTTAGGCTTTAATGGCAGAGGGCGCAACGCACAACTTTCCCTTGCCAAAGAGTGGGGCTGGGAAGATTACCCAACGCCTGCTGGTGGATGCTTACTGACCGATGTTCAATTTAGTATCCGCTTACGTGATTGTGTAACGCACGAAACGTTTGACAAAGAGGACATCGAAGTGCTTAAAAATGGCAGACATTTTAGATTGCCAGATGGTGCAAAACTCGTTGTTGGGCGTAACGAAAAAGAGAATGACATTATTGATAGTCTCAATAATCCTAAATTTGATCTTTTACATGTAAAAGAAGAGATGAATGCCCCTTCTTCCTTACTCTCAAAAAACGCTTCCAGTGCGGATGAAGCTCTAGCATGTCGTATTGTTTTAACATTTACCAAAGCGTTTCCCGATCAAAACTATGCGCTTTGCATTGGCGAAAAACTTTTTCAGTCATCGCCTTTTAAAACAAAAGAAGATACCAAAAAATATCTTATATAGTTTTTTAAAGATAATTTTTGTACTATATTGACTTATAGAATTACAATATGAGGATTATGAGATGGGCTTATCAAACAAAATGATTTTTTTAGTCGTGGACGATTCAAAAATATCACGGAAATGGCTCATTGAGATGATTCCAAAGAAAATTGTAGAAAGTGCTGTAATTATCGAAGGATGCAATGGAGAAGAGGCTATTGCCCTCTATAAACAACACCAACCAGATATCGTTTTTTTAGATATTACAATGCCCGGAATAGATGGTTTTGAAGCGTTAAAACATATCAAGGAGATCAACTCCGATGCCCTTGTGGTAATGGTTTCAGCGGATCGCCAAAAAAGTACCAAAGAAAAAGTTTTGAGCTTAGGTGCTTCTGCCATTATTTCTAAGCCTATTGATGAAGAAGAATTTCGTACAACATTATTAAAGTTGGTATTTTAAATGACAAAATCTTCCTTTAATCCACAACAAGAAGATATTTTAAAAGAACTCATCAATGTCTCTTTTGGACTTTCGGCCTCTTTAATTGGTGACATGTTGGACAACCGCGCCAAACTTCATATCCCTGAAATCTCTAGCATTGACATCCAATACTTAGATGATAAAATCGTTGAAGTATTGGACAATGACTCTGAATTTTACCTCACAAAACAACGCTTCTTAGGTTCTTTTAATGGCGAAGTTCTCTTTGTTTTTAACAACTATTCAGCTCAAGTATTTTGTAGCCTTTTACTCAAACAAGAGATCAGCGATGAAAACGATATTAAATCATCTATTATGGAACTTACTAACATTATCACCTCTGCCTGCATTGGTAAATTCTGTGAAATTATTCATGGCGAAACTATTTTTAAAGTTCCAACTATTGAAAAACGCGACATCTCGGAAATGGATAAATATGACAAAATTGAAGGATACGACAACGTTATTGTCATCAAAACAGCTCTTGATATTGAAAAAGAAAATATCTTAGGACATATGTTTATCCTTCTTAACAATGAAATGTTAGAGCAACTCAAAAGCACTATAGATAAGCTAGAGCAATGATAAACTGCGAAAAAATAATTGATTCCATCAATGTGGGTATCTTAATTGTTGATACAGATCTAAATATCTACTACATCAATAAATGGTTTGCTGTTCACAATAATATTGAAGCTGAGCATATTATAGGAAAAAATCTCCTCTCGTTGTTTGAATTAACTTCAGAGCGATTAAAATCGCTCCAACGTCACATTAAAGCGGCTCTGACACTGAACAGCCCCTCTTTTTTTACGGCTGATTCCAATGATTACCTTTTCCCCGTGAAAAACTCTATGACAACAAAATCTATTTTTGAGTTTATGCAACAAGATGTCACCATCATGCCATACAACCTTGAAACAAAGCAAGTAACCATACTGATTTACGATCAAACGGGATTAATGGAAGAAAAATCACGATGCCATAAAGAGAGCGAAGAACTGGCAAAAGCAGTCAAAATTGCCAATGCAACCATTCGAAAACTCGAAACCGCAAAAAGTAAACTCATTAAGCAAAAAGATATCATTTATAAACAAGCGCATTATGATCACTTAACCTCTTTGGCGAATCGTACACTGCTCAACCAAAGACTTCAACTCTTGATGGAAAACAATCAATACAGTGGCAAAAAATTCGGGGTACTCTTCTTAGATCTGGATAATTTTAAAGAAATTAATGACTCAATGGGTCATGATGTTGGCGATATGATCCTCATCCATGTGGCAAAAACACTTCTTCTTGCTACGCGTAAAACAGATACAGTTGCACGTTTTGGAGGGGATGAATTTATTATTCTTGTCGATGAAATAGAAGAGATTAAAACATTAGAACATATTGCTCAAAAACTGATTGATGCAATCCATCAGCCTATTAGAATACATCATTTAGATATTAATATTACCATGAGTATAGGCATTAGCCTCTTCCCCGACTCCGGAAAAGACTTTAATCAACTGATTAAAAATGCTGATCTAGCACTCTATCTGGCTAAAGAATCAGGAAGAAATAACTTTAAAATATTTTCATAGTCAATAGAAAATAAAGATAAATTAAACTCGCTAAATTTTGACGTTATTAGAAAAATTCTATTTCATCATCACCACTGATATCCGCACTTTTCTCTTCAAAAATAGCTTCAATTTGGATGCACGAAGAGAGCAATGACGCATCAAGATAGTGGATATCACGAGCAACTCTAGTAATAAAAACATTTTCTCTCCACGATGCAAGATCATGTAAAAGATTAAGAAGCATTGAAGATAGTTTTTTAACTTTTGTCTTTTCAAATTGATCTTCTGTCAAAGTTGACAGAAAATTGATGAGCGTTTGCACTGAAAAGCCTAAATGCTCAAAATCGACTAACTCTGCCAAAAGATCTGCATACTCTTGAAAATTCTCACAAATAATCGTAGCGGTTCGCTTATTAGGATCGCGCTCAAAATCTAAAATGGCCTTATCTATCTCATCATTAATGACTTCAAGTCCATCGATTTTACCCATAAAGGAGATAATATTGTTGTCAATATATTCTGTAGCAGACAATACATTATCATGTGTTTTTTCCAATACCTTTTTTGCCTCATCACTGATTTCAACAGTCGCTTTTTGAACTTTAAGAGGAGTCTTCTTTTCTATATCAAGTTGAAAAGAGAGCATCTCTTTAGTTAAAATATATTTAGCATGGGCAAAATGCTTGAGTAAAATATTTTTAATAATGCTATTTTTGATAGCGCCTTTGTGTAATAACATCATATAAACTTTCTCAGGGCTTTCTTCCATGACAATGGTAAAGGAGTGCTCATTTTTAAGCAACCACAATCCAAAACCATAGATTAATCGCACACAATCACTCAAATCTATAATGTTCTTTTCACCATTGAGCCAATAGTCCCAAAATTCTCCCAAAGATTCTTCTTTTTCAATTCTAAAAGTCGTATTACGACTATAAACCTTGGTATTAAAAGGATTTAAAACGTTAGAAGCTGTTTTTGTTTCTTTGTCCCGATGGCGGATAATACGAATATAGTGCTTAATTCGAGTACAAAAAAGCTCAGCATCAATCGGTTTTGTCAGATAATCTTCTGCACCTAAAGAGAGCATTTTATTTTTGGATACCTGGTCGTCAAGTGCACTCAAGGCAATAATCATGCACTTTTTCTGTACTTGCCTAATAAGTTTTGTGGCCTCAAAACCATCCATATGAGGCATCATTATATCCATAAAAATAAGATCAAAGTTTTGCTTAACACACATTTCTACAGCGATTTGCCCATCTTCAGCTTCATATACTTCAACATTATCTACCTCTTCAAGCAAAAGATTGAGCGTCAGTCTGTTGTTGTCATTATCGTCTACAATAAGCACTTTGAGCATATTAGTCCTTTAGTTTTTTTGTTACAATAAATTTAGCGCCACCCAAAGAAAGGGAATCTTCAATGATACAGTTAAAACCTAAATCTGCACAGAGTAATTTTACGAAATGAAGCCCTATTCCCGTACCTTTTTTTTCCATATTGGTAATGCCACCCCAATTTTGTTCATAAAGCTCAAAAACACCCTCTTTATCATGAATGCCTTTGCCATCATCTTCAATGATAATTTCTACTTTTTCCTTGTCACATAATAAAAAAACTTCAACCAAAGAAGTGCCATATTTGATTGCATTGGAGAGAACATTAGCGATGATTTGCTTAAACCTAAACTCATCGCTACTGATGAAGGATTCACTTCCATCATCTTGAAAGATGATCTCTTTTTTATTTTCCATCGCCAATGATTCATGTTTATCAATGACATCTTGAATACTCTCTTTGAGATTAAAAAGGGTATACGTATAATTTATTTTATGGTTTCGTAGTTTACTTAAATCTAAAATATGGGTAACATTGTCTAGCATCAGAGAAGCGCTTTTATAAATTTGCCCTAAGAGGTGTATGCGCTTATCTTTTGGAATCTCTTCAATGCGATGCATATTTTTATATAAATACTGCGAAAAATTAATAATGGCATTGAGTGGTGTTTTAAGCTCCTGGGTAAATAAAATTAAGAAAGAGTCTTTTGCTTCAGCAAGTTTTGTCTGCTCATGAACTTTAATTTCTCTTGCCTGAATAGCACGACGCTCTTCTAACATTTGTGTAATATCGCGCCTGATAGCAATATACTCTTCAATACTCCCATTACTTTTGTTTTTGTAGGGGATAATAATCGTATCGGCCCAAAAATCACTTCCATCTTTGTTAATATTTAAAACCCTCTCTCTCCAAATATGCCCCTGTTTAATCGTATCCCACATTTCGGTATATATTTCAAGCGAATTAGAAGGGTGCCTCATGAAACGATGAGTTTTACCAAGAACCTCTGCTTTTGTGAAGCCTGTCACCTTGGTGAAATTATCGTTAACATAGGTGATATTGCCATTGGAATCAGTTTGGGAAACAATAGAAGAGTCTATAAGAGAGTCAAAATACTGTATCCCTTTAGAAAGGACCTTTTTTCGAGCAATGACTTCTAGACCATTTCTTAAATAATCAAAAGCGTACTTTTTTTGTGTTTCAATGCAAAAATTTTTCCCGGGAGCAAGCGTTCGAACCACTCCAAAACATTCATCATTGCGTAAATCCAAAAAGAGAACCATCTCTATATTTGGATAGAGTAGCTTTATTACCTTTAATGTTTCAAGACACCCTTTATCTTCGCAAGAAACTGTCCCAAAAATAAAATCAATGTTACAATGAGCACATAGATTCAAAATCTCTTCCGCAGATTGTGCCACATGCAAAAAGTGAGGAAGTTTTTTTGTATTACGTATCAAAAATTCATCATATGCCATTTCGCCTATAAAAAGTATTGATACCTTATTTTCATTAGAAAAAAAATCCATCACCATTTTTATTCCTAATGCGATAATTTTGAAACAACGACATTGCTAATTTCACCCAGTGGCACCACAGAATCTACAGCACCTAACTTAATCGCCTCTTTAGGCATTCCAAAGACAACACATGTCTCTTCAGACTGCGCAATCGTTTTGGCCCCCGCTTGGTGCATATTGAACATCCCTTTAGCCCCATCACTCCCCATACCCGTGAGGATAATGCCTAGTGCATTTGCGCCTGCAACCTTCGAAACTGAATTAAAAAGCACATCAACACTAGGACAATGACCACTGACTCTGCGACCCTCTCCAATTTCAACAAAATACCTTGCACCTGAGCGCCTCAACACCATATGCAGGCCTCCTTGCGCAATATAAGCCGTTCCCATTGCTAAAAAATCTCCATTTTTAGCCACTTTAACATCTATGTCGCACAAAGAATCTAATCTTGCTGCAAATGAACCTATAAAACTATCGGGCATATGTTGAACAATAACAATAGCAGGTGAATTTTTGGGCATACCTCGAAGAACAACCTTAAGCGCTTCGGTTCCTCCCGTACTTGAACCAATCGCAATCACTTTGTTAGTCGTCTCTGCAATACTAAGTCGGTTAGATACGATTGCCGTATGGGGAATGATTTTTTGAACTCTAGCATAAGAAGCATCTACCACTTTTTGAATAAGCTCATCGTGAATTTCATCTTTACCATCGTAAATATTGGAGTGAGGTTTTGCGACATAGTCTATAGCTCCAGCCTCTAATGCATCAAGAGTTACTTGCGCACTTTTGCGTGTCAAAGAGGAGACCATGACAACAGGTGTTGGAAAATAGGTCATCAGCTTTTGTAAAAATGTGACTCCATCCATACGTGGCATCTCGACATCCAAACATACCACATTAGGTTTAAGCTCTATAATCATATCTCGCGCAATAAAGGCATCTGCGGCAAGACCAACAACCTCAATACGCTTATCGCTCTCTAAAATTTCTCGTAATATATGCCTTGCGGTGGCGCTATCGTCCACGATTAAAACTCTAATCATTTTCCATAATCTCATTTTGTACATATTTAAGAATAATTCTATTGGCATCACTGATCATCATAATACGTCTACCATTATTCCCCCCTGTGTCTTCGGCTTTGATTGGGATGGTGTACTGTCTCAAAATTTCTTTGGCAATCATAATGTTTTTTTGTCCTATCATTTGCCCCTCAGTATTGGTTTTATGGATATTAGCGCCTCCAAAAATCTTAGCTTCCATATTACGCCTAGAACAGCCGATATTTTCCATATTTTCAATCATCTTAGGAATGGAAATATTGCCAAATTTTGGGCTTTCCAATCCATTACCATTCCAGAGTGGTAAAAGATAGTGATTCATCGCTCCTATCATTTGTACTTTGTCATACAAACATACACCCACGCAAGAACCTAGTACCGTGACGATTTCTGTGGGATTAATGGCAATAAAAATTTCTCCAACATGGATGAATTTTCGTGATAACATCAAAACTCTTTCATATCATCAAAATCATCGAACATAAATTCATTGCCACCTTCACCTAAAAGTGCTTCTGCTACGTTTTTTTCTTGAAGTTTAAGCACTACTGTAAATGTTGTTTTCTCTTCACTGGATTCATAATCAATCTCGCCATCCAACGAATCGACCAAGGCATTGACAACGCTTAGCCCTAAACCAAGCCCCTCAACAGATTCTCTGGCTTTACTCTTTTTATCCACTTTTTTAAAGCGATTGAAAACCTCTTTTTTATACTCTTTCAAAATCATATCACCGGTATTGGTGATATCAATCACAAGATTTTTGCCTTTTATATCTACATTGATCGTAATTTTCTTACCTCTAAAAGAGTATTCGCAGGCATTTGAAATGATATTCGAAAGAATGCAATGAAGCTTTTTCGTATCACTGATAACGACCTCTTGCAAAGCGATATGGGACTCTATAGCCAATGATTTTTCTTCTATCAAATAGGTAAAGGAACTTATGACTTCTTCAAAAAGTTTTTCCAGATTGACTTCACTAAAATAACTGCCTATTTCTCCTGCTTCTATTTCTGCTGCCATAAAGATATTGGTCAGTTGAAAATTAAGTTTGAGCAATTCTGTATTTAAAAAGCTTTTAATTTTTTCGGTTTTAGGAGAATCTTCATTTTTTTGCATCATGGAAGAGAGATTAAGCAGTGAACTGACAGGATTGTTAAATACATTTTTAATCAGTGATAGAAATTCTCCTTTAACAGAGTCCGTTTCTTTAAGCTTTTCATTGAGATCATACAACTTTTTAGTCGTAAATTCCAACTCTTCGAGCATGGTATTTTTTTGCTCAAACCGTCTTTCTATCTCTTCTAATAATGCTTTATCACTTATAGTCTCAGTCATTTTAAACCTTTTGATAAATTGATGCACTTCTGGATTTAAATCCCGTTTTGATATCGGTGAGTGCTTCTGAACTTCCGATAAAAAGATACCCATCTGGTTGCAACATGTTGTAAAATTTTTGCACCAAAGCCGCTTGTGTTGGTTTGTCAAAATAGATCATAACATTGCGACAAAAAATGATATCAAATTTTTTTTCTTTAAAAATATCGTAATTACCCGTTACAAGATTAAATCCTCGAAAAACAATATGACGTTTGATTTTTTCATCGATTGTGTAAACGCTATTTTCGTTATGGTGTACTTTATGAAAATACGTGTTGAGATAAATATTTCCTAGTGATCCTACGGCTTTTTCACTGTAAACGCCACCACTTGCTTCTTTTAAAACCCGAGGTGAAACATCGGTCGCTAAAATCTTTATGTCACTATTGGGGGCATTTTCTTCTAAAAACATAGCAATGCTGTAAGGTTCTTCTCCCGTAGAGCATGCAGCAGACCAAATGCGAAGCTTATTATTTTTCTTCTCCATCATGGTTGATAGATTATTTTTCCAAAACTCCCACTGCTTTGATTCTCTAAAAAAGGACGTCACATTTGTCGAGATTAAAGAACAAAGGTATTCAAGCTCATGTCCAGTTTTATCATTCACTAAAATGTTGTAATACTCGCTAAAATCATTAAGATGCAGCAGCTTAACCCTTTTGGCGAGTCGCGCTTGCACTAAATAAATTTTTTGAGCCCCTAATGAAATACCAATGTGCTCATAAATATAATGTCTAAATAGCTCAAACTCTTTTTTTACTGAGAGTGAGCCGCTCCATTAGTACAGTTCTTCTACATTTAAGATCAGAGCAACTTCACCATTTCCCATGACAGCTCCGCCACTGACACCCTCAGTTTTAGCAAAAAACTCACCTAATGTTTTAATAACAACCTGTTGTCGACCAACCAGTTCATCTACTAAAAGGGCAAATTTGCCTTTGTCATTTTCAATGCATACCAAAGTTGACTCCCAAGGATTTGGAGAAGTGTGTTCAAGTTCTAAGGCGCGGGCTAATCTTATAATCGGTAATAGTTCAGAACGCAATTGCACAAACTCTTCTTTACCACCTGCAATATGTACGGATTCTTGTTGTGGTCTAAAAGATTCTATGATGGAAAGGGTCGGAATAATATAAATTTTATCCGAACATCGCACAATCATTCCATCAATAATTGCCAACGTTAGAGGTAAAACAATCGAAAAAGTACTCCCTTTTCCCTCAGCGGAGACAATGTCGATTTTACCTCGTACACCCTCAATGGCATTACGAACCACATCAAGCCCTACTCCTCGACCAGAAAGATCGCTAATGGTATCGGCAGTTGAGAAGCCAGGTTGCATAATAAGCCCATAAACTTGTGCGTCACTCAGCTCATCACTTGCATTGATAATACCTCGCTCTAAAGCTTTTTGATACACTTTTTGTTTATTAATACCTCTGCCATCATCGCGCACCTCAATAATGATATTGCCCCCTTTATGATATGCACTCAGTGTTACAACACCTTCTTCCTCTTTACCTGCTTTTAGTCTATCCGCAGGCGTACTTTCAATGCCATGGTCAATGGAATTTCGAATAATATGAATGAGTGGGTCGGAGAGGGCTTCCACCATTGTCTTGTCAATTTCGGTATCTTCCCCTTCCAGTACAAGATGAATGGGTTTATTGACTTTTTTGGATGAATCTCTCGCCACTCTTTTCATCTTTTCAAAGGTATCGCGAATAGGGATCATCCTCAGCCCCATCACACGATTTTGAATTAATTTGGTAATTTTTGAGAGATTTTCAATGGTTTTCGTTACTTCAGCATCTTTGACTGCCTTGATTTTACTGTTTTCGCCAAGATAGTTTTGGGCAATCACCAACTCACCAATAGAGTCAAACAATTCATCAAGTTTTTGGGAATCTATCTTTAAAAAGCTTTTTTGTGCTACAACGGTTTTGCTCTTTTCTTCTTTTATCTCTTCTTTCACTTCAACTTTTTCTTCATTTTTGAAAACTTCCACCTCTTTTTGGGGAGGAGAAACGAGCATTACTTCAAACTCTTCCGTTTCTAAAAAAGCAAATACATCTGCAATATCTTCAACCATTTTGAGACTTGCAAGATAAACCGTCACTTCTTTGATTTCATTATTTTCAGCATTGAAAGACTCAAGGTCATCGCATTGCGGTATCTGCCAAAAAGAGGAGAGGATTCTCCCTACATGTAAAAGGTTTTTGAAAAATAAAAAATGGTCAAAGCCACGTAAATAAATATCTGTATCGAGTTTAAGTGTAATTTTGAAAAGCTTTTCATCTTCTTGTAAAGCACTGAAAAATTCTTCTTCATTCTCTTTTTTTTGAGGAGTCATCTCAAAATCATCATTTCCAAATTCTAAAGCTAAATCATTACATGTAACGCTTTTGGGTTCTTCTTGACTCTTTACATGTAAAATAATATTACGTATCTTTTCTAAACATGCTTCATAGCCATCAGGGGTGCCACTTTGATCTTCAACTTCATAAACAAGCGTCTCTTTAATAACCGTAACGCCCTCTAAAAAAACGTCGACATGACTAGCATTAGGAGCTACATCACTACTTCTGAAAAAATCTAATACATCTTCAAAGTGATGAACAAATTCTCCCAGACGGGAAAAGTTAAACGCATTGGCACTTCCCTTGAGCGTATGGACCCCTCTAAATATCTCATTCAAAAGCCCTTTATCACTCGGAGATTCTTCAAAATTAAGAATATCAATATCCATTTTTTCGATAATCTCAGTGGCCTCTTCAATAAATATCTGTTTTAATTTTTCTTTACTCATGCGTATTCCAATACATCATTCCAAAACTTTCCAAATCTAAAGAGAGGGTATTCATAAAATCTATTTTAAGAGAAGGCTTAACCTTCTTCATACAAAAAAGAAGTGAAAAAAGAGCCGAAGTGGTAGGTAAGCCTGTTCCTGAACGAAGCAGTGAAATCTCTTCGATATAACCAAGCCTATCTTTGACAAACGCTTGCAATGCCTTGACCTCTTCTAAATCCATCTCTATATCTAATTCTAAGATATCACCATCAATATACATATCAAAACCTTTACTACAAGCTTTTTACAAGGAGATTGTTTCATCTCCTTGTGAAGATTTGTTCTAAAATTCCTTGAGATCGCTTTCTTCTAGAGGAAAAACATCTTCATTAGTGCGTCGTGAAGTTGTGGATGACGGCTTACTTATAGGCTTTTTACTCGTTGTCGACATCGAAAGTCGTTTAGGAGTGATACTCGGAGTTGAAATTCTTTTGATATTCGAAGAAGCGCGATTTTCTTTTCCCATATCAAACCCTGCGAGCAATGCTAATTCTGAGACATTATCAAGCATAGAAAGCGCTTGAGCATTGAGTTCTTCCGCTGCAGCGGCTGTCTCTTCAGAAGCTGAAGCATTTTGTTGTGTGATTTGATCTACTGAACCCATTGCCGTGGCAATTTGATTCATTCCTTCTGCTTGCTCTTTAGCAGAAATAGCAATCTCTCCAATAAGATCTGAAGTCTTTTTAATACCATTTAAAATATCTTCAAAAGACTCTTTGGTTTTATTGGCAACTTCGGTTCCAGCTTTCACTTGATCGATACTCGCTTCAATAATGCCAGTAATCTCTTTAGCAGCCCCAGCACTTCTCTCTGCGAGGTTTTTTACTTCTTCTGCAACTACGGCAAAGCCAAGTCCATGCTCACCTGCACGTGCAGCCTCAACGGCAGCATTGAGTGCCAAAAGATTGGTTTGGAAAGCTATTTCATCAATTGTTTTGATAATTTTGGCTATTTTTTGAGAAGAAGCGGTGATTTGCTCCATCGCACTCATAAGCTCTATCACCCTATGGTTACCGACTTTTGCAGCGTCATTGGAGTGTTGTGCCAGAATATTAGCTTCTCGTGAATTATCAGCATTTTGATTATTACTAGCAGTAGCTTCTTCAATAGTGGCGCTCACTTCTTCTACACTACTCGCCTGAGAACTCGCTCCTTCCGCTAACGAAACCGAAGCAGAACTAATTTGTTCGCTGGCGCTCACCACCTGGGTTGTCCCCTCAGAAAGTGATTTCACTGCATCTGTAACTACTTTAACAATACTTCTGATAATTAAAAAAGCAACTATAGCACTTATAATCAATGCCACAATCAACCCAACAATCATGATCCAAGAAGCAACGCTTAATGAACTATTTGACTCATTAGAGATATCTTTTACATTTTTAAGTCCCAAATCTTGAACAGCTTCGGCAGAATTTAACACATCAATGGATATTCTGACTAAATTTTTACCTTGATTGGATGATTCTTGCATCGTGCTGATAAAACCTTTAAGTGCACTTTCATAGGCTTTCGCAGAAGCTTCAATATTTTTAAGTTGTTCCAAGTTAACGGGACGCACTGTTGTAGCTCTTATTTGTGCAATATTTTTATAGATACTCTCAAATTTACCAACAGCTGTCTCCAACAAAGAAACATCATGTTTAACTTGTGCTCTTTGCCCTGCGATTCTTGCTTCGGTAGCAATTGATATCACATTGTTAATTGAAGCTATTTTTTCATATCGATCCCAAAGTTTTGTTTTATCCGCTTTATCTTCTAAATCTTGCTTAAGTTGTTCTTGCTGAGAATCAACATAGGACATAGTGTTTTTTATAAAAATAGCTGCATTATCAACCATAGCTAAATCTAATATTTTCTTTTTTGCTAAGGTTTTTTCACTTTGCTCTGTCCATGTTTGGTATTCATCTAATGATTTTGAAGCAGCTTTTTCTTCTTGCAACAATTCTTTAAGGTTATTTTTTTTACCAAGTTCTTCTGCTTGGGAAAGGTATTTTTTAAGTTCTGCAAAATTTTTCTTAACGTTGGCAAGAACGGTCTCATCATCATTTAAAACAAATGCACGCATGTCGTAACGTATTTCATTGGCTGTTTTAAAGATGTTAGAGGCAACATCTACTCCTGGGACATAAACATTTGAGAGTTTTTCAGCCCCGCTTGCCGCATTACGCATGTTAACAACACCTATAATACCTAACACCACGGTGATAAATACTAAAATGCTAAAGCCAATCGTAATTCTCTTTCCTAACGTCATATTGCTGCCCATTCTCTATCCTTTATCACTGATTGTTTTACTTAAATTTTGAACTAAACTCAACTCTTCTTCACCAAAAAGTGCCACTAAATCAAGTATCATCACGACTTTATTTTTCTGTTTAGCCATATTTTCAATGAATCTTGTATCTATATTGGAACCAAATTCTGGGGGAGGAGAGATATTTTCATCATCTACATTGACCACTTCTTCGACTTTATCGACAATAAAACCAATATTTTTACCCTCAATGGTGATGATAACAATAGCCGTATACATCTGTGGTTCAACTTCTGGCATATCAAACTTAACACGCATATCCACGACTGGAATGATATTACCTCGTAAATTCATGACCCCTTTGATAAATCTGGGTGTTTTAGGCACAGGCGTTGTCTTCATCATCGCAATAATTTCTTTGACATCGGAGATCTTGACACCATAAATCTCCTCTTCAAGATAGAAAGTAAGAAATCGATTTGCCACTCGCCCAACACCTTTGATCTTGTTCTCTTCCATTTTAGAGTCCTAATACCATCGTTATAGCTTTTACAAGCTTTTCATCACTAAAAGGTTTTACCATCCAGCCTGTTACACCGATGGATTTACCTCTTGCCTTCATTTCAGGGGAACTCTCTGTAGTTAAAATAAGTATAGGTCTATTTTTAAATTTTTCATGGGATTTTAACTGCTCTGAAAGGTCAAGTCCACTCATCTGAGCCATATTAATGTCACTAATGAGAAGGTCATAATTTTCAGCACCTCCAAGAAGCGCCTCTAAAAGCTCGGCAGGATTAAGATATGTTGCAAATTCGATAATCCCTTTTCCTATCATATCTTCAAGTGCCATCTCAGCAGTCGCCAAAATTGTTTTAGAATCATCGACCAAAATTACACGTTTACTCACAAAATCTCCTTGCCTATGACATTTACTTAACTATACATGAATGGGAATTAAAAAATAATTAACATTTAGAATCAAAACATTACAGAAATCCTCTAATCTTAAAATAACTATTAAAAAAGGAACTTCTTTTGCTTAAGGTGGCGTAGATTGCTTATTAAAAAGGAAAACATATGCGTTTGCATCTGAGTTCTGATTGCATCACGATTAATATCTCTGAATACTCACCATACTTTTTACATGTAAACCAAACGTTGTCCCAAAAATTTACTAAATCTTTTTGGGTCAATGATACACTCATTAATTTTTCGACACCAAAAGAAGCAAAAAAAAGAAAAGAAATTTCTGACTTCTTTATACTACACATGTGCTCGTACCTCACAATCCCAAAACTTGGTATTTTTACAAAAACTTGTCGCAATGTACGATAAACCTATCAAAGTCGTCAAAAAAAGTCGTAAAGAAAATGATTATACATCAACCATATACTCTGGATAAATACTATAAAATTCTCGAAGTTTCACAAACAGAAAGTTTACAAACCATTCGTAAGAAATATCTCTGCCTCGCCAAAATATATCATCCAGATCACCAAGATACCTCATCTGTTGAGAAGTTTCAACAAATCCAAGAAGCCTACGAAACTATTAAAGAACAAAAGCGTAAAAAAATAGCTGCTTAGAGCTTTTCTTAAGCTTTGCTTGGTTACAATCATGTCTCTTTTTGGGGTGTTAGCTCAGCTGGGAGAGCGCAACGCTGGCAGCGTTGAGGTCAGGGGTTCGATCCCCCTACACTCCACCATTTATCAAGCATTTTTTCTACTGTACCCTCTTTATACTTTCCAAACAAGTTATTAAATCCTTCTTTATTCAGCTCATTTGGCAAATTTTACTTCTAACCTTTTTATTTTTTTTATAGGCTATAGAGGAGTATACTTAAACAATTATTGCATTGTCATTCATTTTTCAGGAGATTATAAAAATGAAAAACACATCCCATAAAATCATCACAATCAGTCGTCAAATAGGTAGTGGTGGTGCTTATGTTGGACAACAATTGGCGAAAAAACTTAATTTCAGTTATGTTGACCGAGAAATTATCTCTCAAGCAGCTAAAGAATTTTCAATGCTTGAAGAAGATCTAGAATCGCGTGATGAAAAAGTACCCTCTTTTTGGCAATCCTTCTTACAATCTAGCATTTGCAGTCCTGATGTATATCTGCCCCCACAAGTTTTTGTTCCCACGGAAGAGGCGATTTTTAAAGTTGAATCTGAAATTATTAAAGGTATTGCCAAAGATCGTTCCGCCATTATTATTGGAAGATGCGGTTCACATATTTTACGTGACAATCCAAATCATATCAGTATTTTTTTACATGCAGAGAGTGATTTTCGCCAAAAACGCATTAGGGAGTTATACCATCTTTCAAACACTGAAGCACATAAAATGCTTGAACAAAGTGATGATGAACGCGCTCGCTACCATCAATTACTCACAGGTAAACCTTGGAGTGATGCAACACAATACGATCTTTGCATCAACACTAGTAAATTAGGAATTGCTTCTAGCATAGAGCTTATTGCACAGACATTGAACACGTATAGCTCCTTGTAAAGTAAGATAGAGAGGCTCAAACTCTCTATCTTTTCATGTTTAAAACTTATACGCTATATGTGCTTTGATGGCGTTATAACTCTCGTCATTGTTGTCGTTGTCAATGTTGGCATAAATCATCGAAGCTTCAAGGTTTTTGATGATCTCATAACCAATAGTCAAGTTAAGCTCTTTCTCTCTAATTTTATCTCCTGAGATTTCATCTAAGTAGCTCGTTTTACCGTAAATTGCTCCCAGCTTAATCCCTTCAATTTCATATGCTGCACTTGCATAAGGTGTTTTAGCATCTTTATCAAACGTATGATTGTGCTCTTCAAACGGTAATTGATCACCAAACGCTCCAAGCCCTGCCATGCCATTTTTATTCACTTTAATATACCCAAGCGCTAATTTCGCACCCAAAAAGTCAACACCTTGTTCTACTTGTGCAAATGAACCATCCGAAGTGCCTTCAACATCGCTATTGATCGTTACATAGTGTGCCATGGTGATCGTTTTAAGCTCCTCACTTGGCTGTAAAGTTAGGGTCGTTTTAAGACCGTAGGCACTCAAAAGGTTGTCGCCATAGTAGATATAAGGATTAAATTCCAGCGCTTCGATTGGAGTATATTTGGCATCGAGCATATAGATACCTTTGTTACCATTGAGTTTACTAAATTCTTCAGAAATTTCATCAATATCTACAACAGAGTATTTACGTGCCCATGCCATATTTAAAACAAGATTTTCAACGCCTTTAAATTCAAATGTCGCACCCTCAATATAGTCGGTTAGCCAGTTAAAATCCACCGCTTGACGCCCAAGAACGACTTTCCCCATACCTTCATGCTCAATCTTGATATAAGCTTGAGAAAGGACACTTTGGTCGGCTATAGCATTGTTATAATCACCGTCATTTTTTTCACTAGTCTTAACACTACCCCACCCAGAAAAACCTAAACTAATGCCATATAATGGTGCTGTCTCAAACCCCACATTTAAATACCCATTTGAGAAACCACTATCCGCAGTAGCACCTTTGGCATTATTAGATTGCCCAAACCAACCAAGTGTACCCTCGATTTTACCTTGCGTAAAAACTTCTTCCAAATTGGTAGCATCGCTTGCTATACTTAAACTACTTCCTAAAACCATCGCCATAATCATATGTGAATAGCGTAACTGCATCTATTAACTCCTTTTTATTTGTCGAACATACAACCATTTGGACTGTATTTTTTACAAAGCTCACAAAAAACAGAACTTTCACTGCGCTTTGCACAGATAAATTCAATTGCCTTTTCGTTTAGCCTCGCTTTTAAATTTATTCATAGCATTGTGGTTTAGAAAATTCGTCAACATGATGACCAAATGTACATCTTGCGGAATGTCTTTTTTCACAACCGAAGGGTTCCTTGCATCCCAATGTGTGATTTTTTCAAAAGAGAAATCTTGCAATACCGACGCTATCGAATCAATTTTATCTCCACCTATGACAAGCACTGACATCTTTTCTCCTTTTTGATAATTATTATTGAAATAATAGAATACCTTTGCTTAATTTCTTTTAAATTTGATAATAAATATCAAATAATGAACTAAAAAATCTTATTTATCTTTTTAACAATGACGCTTCTGTACAATAACATTTACTTATTTTGGAGACTCACATGCTTTCATCCCTCGCTATCAGTTTTGCTGAAGCAAATCGCTATTTCAACACCGAACTCTCTTCACATTTTCGTGCCATTGACGATGGTAATGTCGCACCTATGCTGCTTATTTTTCTGCTCTCTTTTGGGTATGGTGTCGTACATGCCATTGGACCTGGTCACGGTAAAGCACTTGTTGCGGGTTATCTTTTAGCCAACCCAACCAAACGTGCGCATGTTTTTCAGATAGGCTTTTTAATCGCCATCGTTCATGCCCTCTCAGCTCTTGTAGTGACACTGGCGGCAACGTATCTGATTCAAATCAGTGCAATGAAATTTTTCCGTCAAGTCAATCCACCTCTGTTTCAAATTTCAGGCGCACTCATTGTCCTTATGGGATGTTGGTTGCTTTACGATGTTTGGCGTTCACGAAAAATGACCAAAGAGAGTGTTCGTCCACAAAAAAGCCGTTTTGGCGTTGTTGTATTAGCCGGTGTTGTGCCCTGCCCTGGTGTCATTACTCTCTGCTTTTTTGCGATTACTTTAGGGCATATCACCATAGGGATGATTGCTGCGGTATTTATGAGTCTTGGCATGGGCCTTACCATCTCACTAGCAGGTCTTTTGGTGAATGTCATGCAAAAAACAAAACCTGTTATCGCTCAACCACGTTGGTTTTGGGCATTACGACTTGTGGGAGTATTCATTGTGATAGGACTCGGACTTTTCTTTTTGGCAAATCCTGTCTCAACAAGGGCTTTTTAAACAATGCTTCGAAAATTTCTTTTAGCCTTTTTTATGCTTGCCTTTCCTTATAACCTTTTTGCCTGTGCGTTGTGTGCTTTATACACGCCATCGGCTACCGTTGTCATCACCATGAATGGAACGCCTTCAAAAGTTGAAACCATTACCTTTGAATGGACATTTACACAGGATTTTATCAACACCCTCTTGGCGCGTTACGATGAAAACCACAACAATAAACTAGACCCTAAAGAGTTAGAACGCATCAAAATTATTTTGGAAAACTACATAGCCAAGCGTCATTACCTTACTACCATTGAATACCTCAGTGCAGCACGTCCGAACCAAGACGATGTGAAAAAAATACCTTTACATGTAAAAACAAAAAATCTCTTTTTAGAAGGTGACACGCTCATTTTTCATTTCACCACCGAGGTCAATCAAGAAGTGACAACAGGTGATGAACTCTCCTTTGTGACCGAAGACAAGGAAGAGTATTTTAAATTTTTAGTCCACAATGTGACTTATACGATCGAAAAACCTTTTGCAATGGAATTCAATATTTTTAACCATATTGCTTTTACCAAAATCACCACGGGCATGCCAGCGGAGGCAAACATTACCGCTCCCATCATGCCTAAAGAAGCGCCAACATCTCCTGTGGTAGAGCAACCGCTTCCAACGCCTATGTCATGGCTTCAATCACGATTAAGCCATATGCAGCAGAATATTCAAGAAGCCATCACCAATCTCACAGAGAAAGGAACACTTTTAGCCTATGCCCTTTTCTTAGGCACATCTTTTTTATACGGCCTGCTTCATGCCGCGGGTCCAGGACACGGTAAAGCGTTGGTCAGCTCTTATCTTTTTGCCTCAGATCATCGCTACACCAAAGCACTGAGCATGGCTGCACTCATTGGCATTGTTCATACATTTGCCGCCTTTTTACTCACACTCATCATTTACGGACTCTTTGATCTCTTTTTTAACGCCTTTTTTACCAACGTGACCTACTACGCAACAAAACTCTCGGCACTGATTATTATTGCCATTGCAGGCTATTTGGGGTGGCAAAAAATCAAAGCAATGAGAACCTTTAAACAGACCCAAAAAATCGTCTCTTTTTCCGAACACCCTTTTACATGTAAATGCTCCGCCTGTTCACCAAAGTCGCAAAGTACCGACTGGGGCGTAGTTTTAAGCGCTGGGGTGATTCCGTGCCCTGGAACGATTACGATCTTTATTTTTGCACTTAATACGGGAGCGTATCTTTTAGGGTTTTTAGCAGCCCTTAGCATGAGTTTAGGAATGAGCAGTGTCATTGCCATAACAGCGATTGCTTCGGTCTTTACCAAAAATCGTTTTCAAACCAAAAGCCCAAAAATCCTCATTTACAGTGAGAGCATCAGTCTTGGTATTATGCTGATTCTTGGTTTTATTTTACTGATCGCCTAAGGAGTGGTTGTGTTTACTCGCTTGATTTTTTTCATCTGTTGTCTTAACACTTTTTTTAGTGGCACATCCACATATCTTTATCGACACTAAAGTGCACGTTTTGCCTGAAAAAATCGTTATTACATGGAGCTTTGATGAGATGACTTCTGCCATGCTCATGGATGATTATGATAAAAATAAAAATAAAAAGCTCGATCCTGATGAAGTTGCTTTTATGGAAAAAGATCATTTTAGAACGCTAGAGCCTTACAGTTATTTTATCCATATGTCCGATGGGAAAGATGAGTTTGATCTTAAACGCATCATCGAATTTACAGCCTCTTTTGAAAACAAAAAACTCATCTATACCTTTGCCATTCCCAAGCCAAAACTGAAAAAATATGAACTTCGTTTTTACGATGCAGAGATGTATGTAGCGCTCATTTTAAAAAATGAATGGCTTACATGTAAAGAACCAATTTCGTGTAAAATAGAGGGGTATGATGCTGATTTTTACTACGCTTATAAGGTAATGGTTCAAGAATAATGACAAAGAGAAGGAGTACCCTTCCCTTTGTCATTTAGCATGTACATTTGCAAAACAGCAGACGCTCTTTCGCGCTTTTTTCATGCTTTTCTTCCGTAGGTTTAACCGTTTGAGGCTTTGAATGTACCTTTACATCGGGCTTTGGGCAAGGGATACTCATGCACTCACCTTCAAAGAAGTTTCTAATTGATCGCACCATGTTTCTATGCGCCCATCGGTGAGTTCATTTTGATTTTCTTCATCGAGTGCGAGTCCCACAAATTTTCCATCCATAACAGAAGCCGAACTCTCATACGAATAACCCTCATCTTCCCATGAGCCAATGACGTTAGCGCCTTTTTCAACAACCATATCGTAAATTAGGCGCATACCACTGACATAATCACTACCATAGCTTTCCTGATCACCTAAACCAAAAAGCGCTACGGTTTTACCACGAAGGTCGGCTACTTTTAAATGGCTCATAAAGCTGTCCCAATCATCTTGTAAATCGCCATCATACCATGTTGATGTGCCTAAAATGAGCAGATCATATTTGGCAAGGTCATCTCCATTTTTGAGCTTACCCACATCGTAAATATCTGTATTTAAACGTTTTTTGAATTTTCAAAGCAACATCGGCAGTATTACCATTGGTGCTTCCATAAAAAATAGCTATTTTCATAATTTTTTCTCCTTCAGATCGTTTAATAAATGGTATAAGGTACCAATTTTAGAGTGTATTCTATGCCTAAATCATCAAGTTTTTCACTGCGGATAAGTACATGTTTTCTAAAGTTTTCACTTCGTGGAAAAAGCAGATAAATGTGCTTGCACTCACATGATGCAAGTAAATCAATCGCATGGTTGATCTCTTCACGTGCTTCAAGATCTGCGCGTTTCTCAATCGTTTTCCATGTCGGATATAAGTGCAATGACTCAGCACTCTCTTCACTTTGAATAACAATGCACTTTTCCTCTTGCTTAATTTCCTTATCAGGATTTTGACGTTTCACACGATTAAAAACATGGTGCGAAAACAGTTCGTAACTATTGATCGTAAAACAAAGATCAGGATGTTTTGCAAGCAACACCAAATCGTCTTTATCAAAACGACGGCTTATTTCATTTAGGGTTGAATACACTTCAGACATTTTTTTACCTTTTTTTATTTTACATAATGATAACCGTTTTCAAATAATAAGTCAATATCTTTTTATTCTTTTCGATGTAAAATATATTTTTTGAAAGGAACTTGCTATGCCACTCGATCTTTGGACATTTTTAATTGCTATTACCTTGCTTACAATGACACCTGGGGCTGATACGATGATCGTCATTCGTAACACACTTCGTGGCGGGGCCAAAGATGGGCTTGTTTCAAGTTTGGGAATTTGTTCGGGTCTTTTTGTGCATGCAACACTCTCAGCAGTGGGTATTTCAGCGATTTTGCTCTACTCTGCAACGGCTTTTACGGTTTTAAAAAGCGTGGGAGCGCTCTACTTACTCTGGCTAGGATTTAACTCATTCAAATCATTTTGGACTGCAAAAGGCGTTCATCAAAAGCATATTGCTCCAAAACCCTTTCGTTTTTTAGTTTCATTACAAGAAGGGTTTTTATCCAATGTTCTCAATCCCAAAGCCATTATTTTTTATATGGCATTTCTACCACAATTTATTTCACATGAGAGCTCCGTCCTTGGACAATCGCTCTTTTTAGCACTGTTACACTTTGTTATCGGAACCATTTGGCAGGCTATTTTGGTCTATACCATTGTCTCAGCTAATGGCTTTATCACGAAAAAAAAGCGTACGTCAAAGCTTAGATGCTATCTCAGGAACGGTTATGATAGCGCTTGGCATTACGCTTTTTTTAGAAAAACGCTAAGCCAAAATCTTTCGGAGCGAACATTCTAAATCGGGGTATTGAAACACAAATCCTTTTTCAAGCAATGCTTTAGGGTAGACCTCTTTGCTGTCCAGTAAAACGGTTGAGCCCTCGCCAAAAAGCAGTTTAATCATAAAAACAGGCACGGGTAAAAAGGTGGGGCGATGCAACACTTTGCCCAAAATTTTCGTAAAGTCGTAGTTGCTCAGTGGCTGTGGAGCAGTAGCATTATAGATGCCCTCGTATTTTTGCTCTAATACAAACGCGTAAATAGCGACAAGATCATCAAGATCAATCCAGCTGGTCATCATCCATCCATCACCAATGATACCTCCCAGTCCCAGTTTAAAGGCGGGTAACATTTTTGCAAGTGCACCACCGTCGGGGCCTAGTACGACACCAAAACGTAAAATGGTCGTGCATTTCGTACATTTTAAAGCTTCCGCTTCCCAATCCTGCGCCAATTTTCCTAAAAAATCATCTCCAAGTATGCGTGTACTCTCATCACACGGTACATTATTCGGATAAATACCCACCGCAGAGGTAGAGATAAAATGCTCCACTTCGCTTTGATTGATTGCCTCGACCAATTTTTTTGTCGTATCAATACGACTTGAGTAAAGCACTTTTTTATACGCCTCATTCCATCTTGCAACAATGGGTGCACCCGAGAGATTAAAAACCGCGTCTACCCCTTCTAGTTTTTGATGAATCGCTTCCACATCATCTTTGCGTTCAATCACCACAAAATTGGGAAATCTTTTTTTGAGTGCATTCGCAACAAAACCGCTCGCTCCGCTGATGGCTACTTTCATTTAGTGTCCTTGTAGATGGTGTTTTATTTTAGGGTCGCTCATATTTTCGCCTCTGAGCATGCGAAGGCGCATTTCATTAAAGTCGATCATGCCTTCTTTTGGACTCTCATATGCCCCAAAGCCATAATGCATCGGTGTCTCATCATTGATCGCATAAGAGGCTTTAAACGCATCAATGTAATGGTTTGTGTCATTGCTGTACACCCACATCGTAACACTTTGTGGTTCAATTTTCTGCTCTTTGAGCCATAAAATAGCACACCCCACATCATCAAAGAAGTGTGTTTTAGAATCTCCTGTAATGATTTGTGCCGTATGCTTTTGACCCACAAGGTACATATGACACTCAGGGCATTGAATCGTGTTGTCCTTAAATTCCAAGGCGACTTTGGCACTATTGGCTCTATCGGTTGGCAATTGATGCTTTACATGTAAAAACCAAAAGAGCCCTGCTAATGCTAGCAGAGGTAGTAAAATAAGCACAACCATCATCACTTTATTTTTCACAGCCATACTCCATTTTTGACGTAATAGATTAAAGGATAAGACGAAATTATTAAGAGGTAGAGCATATTTAAATTCACCGAAGCTTTCATCAAAGAGAGTTGAGTCTTCTTGGTCAGTAGCGCTAAAATACCTCCACCCATGCCATAAAAACGTTCCTGCAAATAAAAGGGTATAAAGCGCATACCCCACAAAATAATAATCCCTCTGCAAAAGGCAAAACGGACAACGATGAGTGGGAAGTTCATACACATACGGACTAAAAAAGACAATCAATGCAATGATCGAAAAAATTAAAAACATACCATTGGCAAAAATCATCAAAGGCATATGTTTTAACCAAAAAGCAAACACAATCAGTCCAAAGAAGCCATAGAAAAGCCAAACCCATAAGGAAGCATCGACCGCAAATAACAAAGAGATGTATGAACTGCTTGAGGCAGAAAACAGGGTGCCACAACAGCTAACGATCTTACTGATATTCAGCCCTGCAAAAAACGCTATCTCCAACCCAATCTCTGCAAAGAGAGGAGCCGAGAAAAGAACAAACAGGATAAATTTGAGCTTGGTAAAAGGTAGTTTCTCATCATGAATATCAGCAGAGTGAAGCAATAGCCAAAAGCCAAAGAGATACAGATTTAAAAGTTTAAACAACGTCAAATACAACCCAAAGTCCACTGAATTGACCACACCACTTGCACACATAGCACCCGTGATGATGGTGGAGAGCTTATCGCAGGTATAGATGAAAAAAGCAAACAAAGGCAGTTTGAGCATAAAAATGTATTTGATAATGGTCGAAACCAAAGCGCTCTGTTTGGATAGGGTGTATTGAAGGGGCGTGGTCGCTTGATTATCCCATTTGAAGGCAATACGAAAGCCAATCACCAAGGCAATCACCCCAAAGAAGAGAAAAATGGCATCCAAAATAAGCAGTGCGATAATCTCAGGCGTTAAACTCATACGATAATCTCGCCATTATGTATTTCAATGATCTTATCCACACATCCCAGATCAAAGAAGAGTGGATCATGGGTTGCAATAAGTAGGGTCACACCTTTTTCTTTAAGGATTGCAAGCTCATCAATGAGAGCACGTGAAAGTTTTTCATCCAGATTAGCGGTTGGCTCATCGGCTAAGACGATTAACGGATCGTTGATCAAAGCACGGGCAATGGCGACACGTTGTTGCTCACCTCCTGAGAGGCGATTGACCCGCATCTTTGCTTTATGCGCTATGCCACACTGCTCCATCACGGCTTTAGCTTTCATCTCCAATACATGTAAAGGAAGATTCTCAGGAATCAAAGGCGTCATAACATTCTCAAGAACACTGAGATGGACTATGAGGTGATACTTTTGGAAGATAAATCCGATTTTCTGGCGACGAATGGCGGCACTAAAATGCTCAGGGAGTTTGGAAATCTCTTTACCATCCACACGTACTTCGCCTTGACTGGGTTGCATCAGTCCTGCGATTAAAGAGAGCAGTGTGCTCTTACCACTACCACTGGGTCCCTTGAGTACCACACACTCCCCACGCTTTACATGTAAAGATATATTGGCAAGGGCAGGAATGCTCTCATCGCCTTGAATAAAGCTTTTACTCACCGCTTCAAGCACGATCATCGCATCACCTCCTCAGCATCTAAACTGGAAGCTCGCCATGCTGGAATCAGGGTTGCTGCAATGTAAATAGGCACAGAGAGTAAAAAGAGTAAAACGAACATCGAGCTATCTACACTAAAGGGAAGTACGAACGAAGGTTTGAGTTCGGAGTAACCCATAAAAACATTGCGTAACAGGGGTGCTTGCATGCCATAGACGTAAAAAAGAGAGAATGCAATGCCGACTAAAAAAGCACCCATAGCGAGTGTAAAGCTCTCGTAAAACTTCTCTTTCAAGATGTCGTCACTGCTCCAGCCAATCGCTTTTAAAATGCCGATTTCCTTTTTCTCTTCTGAACTCAAGCCACTGGTTTTATCGTAGATAATGATAAAAAAGGCAAAGGCACAGACACTAAAGAGGGAGAGGAAGAAACCACTTTTATAATCAAAAAGATTCTGGTAACTGACTCTAATGTCATCTTGGGTAATGGCACGCAGATCAGGGAAGCGTTCAGTGATTTTTTGCACAATGGTGGGGATCTCTTTGACATTGGCTACTTTAACCACAATGTCCGTGGCTTTGCTCTCATCCATACCGAAAATGGCGTACGCAAGCTTTTTAGGTACAAGGATAAGATCATTGGATTCTAAGGTGAGATCTGAGTTAAAAATACCTGCAATGGAAACCTTTTGCCATTTTCCCTCACTGGTGACAAAGTTAAAAAAGTCGGTGTAGTAATTCTCACTCAAGACTTTCTTTACCCCAGCTCCGATGATCATTGCATGTTCGCTCTCAAGCAGTTTGGGATCAAACTGCTGTGTGAGTTTCGAAAGTGTTTGGGAGTATTGCTCTTCATACGCATCAATGCCAACCACCGAGAAATTCACACCTGCGGGTTTAAAGTAGTAATATCCCCAAATGCGAGGCGTCATAGAGCTGATACCTTCGATATCCAAAAGGGCATCCACACGACTGATGGGTACATCACTCTGCTTTCCTGCAATAAAGCGTTGCAAGGTAATCTGCGGTAAGGTTTTAAGGGTTGTGTTCAGTTCCAGTTTAATGGCGTCTGCGATCATCAACACCGAAGAGAGCAAGAAGATGAGCAGACTTAAGATCAAAAAGATGAAAAAGCTCTTACCTGCACGACGAAGGAGCGAACGAATGGCGTAATCTAGCAATAAAAAATTGAGTTTAAAAGACACGTTCAATCCTCGAAGGCTGAGCGTTAGGGGCATAGTGGTAGACAAACGTGGAGGGGAAATACTCTAACAGTTCGGGCGATTCATTAAAATAGGAGAAAACATCACTCAGACTTCGGTGACGCACATAGTGCGCTTCACTGACTAAGGCAAGGTCTGGTAAACCTACCAAAGCAACCAATTCTTCTTTACATGTAATTTTGGAAAGCGTGAGTCCTTGTGTGTTGGAGAAGTATAATAGCTGTGCCATTATCGTGACGCAAAGCGTGATAAATAGTGTTAAAAATGTGACTCGCGTGACCATCGCATCTCCTCTAACCTAAGCGAAGATTGTACCACATGAGCGCTCTTTTATCAATACCCTCTAAGGCATTTTGGATTACAATACCTTTTCTAAAAAGCTTATGCTAAGGACGTTTTATGCAACTCGATATTTGGCTAACGATGCTCGTTGCCTCTATTCTTATTAGTGTCTCTCCCGGTGCTGGAGCCGTTGTTTCCATGAACTATGGACTCAAATACGGACTGAAACGCTCTTACGCTGCTATTATGGGGCTTCAGGTGGGTCTTTTTGTGCAAACGTTTATTGTCGTCATAGGGTTGGGCTCTCTCATCATGAGTTCACTGCTACTTTTTAATATCATTAAGTGGATTGGTGTCGTCTATTTGATCTTTTTAGGGGTAATGAAGTTCATTGAAAAGCCACACTTGCCAGATGACACCGCTAAAATCAAAGCCTTTTCCGCTTCAAAAGCGTTTATTCAAGCCACTCTGATTAACCTGACCAACATTAAAGCAACGGTCTTTTTGGTAGCGTTCATTCCACAGTTTTTAAACCCAGACAAACCACTTCTTGGACAGTTTGCCATTATCTGTGCAACGCTCATTTGTGTGGACATCATCGTCATGACAGGCTATAGTTCGCTCGCTTCCAAACTTAAAAACGTCATCAAATCCATTCGTGCCATCAAGATTCAAAACCGCCTTACAGGAGCTTTTTTGCTTCTTGCAGCCTTTTTTATCTCAACGGCAAAACGTGCTTAAGCAAATTTATTTGCGTACACTTCTTCATCAAAGCCAACCAAAAGCGCTCCATCTTCACACTCAACGATGGGGCGTTTAAAAAGCAGTTGCTCTCTTAAAAGCCACATTTTTTTCTCTTCCTCACTGATCTCTTTACTCAAGCCCAAAGTTTTAAACTTCGTTCCTTTGGTATTGAAGATCACCGACATGGGTTGCTTACTGAGCCACTCTTTAAGTTTTGCTTCACTGATCTGCGTGCTTTTAAGATCAACAAAAGTATAAGGAACAACCTTCGCTTTAAAAAAAGCAATTGCTTTTTTGACACTACCACAGGTAGTGATGCCATAGACTTTAATCATATATTCTCCTTATAAAATTCTATGCAATTTCGCCCTTTTTGTTTGGCTTGATACATTGCTTTATCCGCTTCACTAAAAATAGTTTCTTGATGCTGTTTTTTATCACTAAACAACGTAATTCCGATACTCGCTGTACATTGATGATGAATGACTGTTTCATCCGCTTCTTCCCGTAATGCAATCACATACGGGGCGCTTACATGTAAAAGAATAGAAGACGCAATTTTTATAGCCTCTTCTTGGGCAATATACTCTTCTAGACTTAAATTTTCTACTGCAATTAAGAATTCATCTCCACCAAAACGAGCAACGACATCCACTTCACGCACACAGGCTTTCAAACGCTTAGCTACGTCAACGAGGAGCACGTCTCCCGCTTTATGCCCAAAAGCATCATTGAGTGGTTTAAAATTATCCAGATCAAGTACCAAAAGAGCCCCATACTGTTTTATTCGCTTTGCGTGTGACAGCATCATCGTAAAGCGTTCATGAAACAATCGTCGATTGGGTAACTGTGTTAAAGAATCATGATAAGCAAGACTACGAATGAGCTCTTCTGTTTTTTTGCGCTCTGTAATGTCCGTAGAGATACCACACAATGCGTAGACACTTCCATCTTCACGTAGCAGTGGAATTTTCGTTGAAAGACAGGTTATTGCCTTTCCTGTATGCTTGCTGGTGATGTGCTCTTCAATCGTCACTTTGCGTCCGTATTCGATGACTTCTTTATCTGCTTTGCGAAGAGCTTGAACCGTTGGCTCATCAAAAAAATCTTCATCTGTCTTTCCAACAACTTCAATTAAATCACAATGCTTTCGGTTAGCATAAATATAACAATACTGTGTATCTTTAATGTAGATAAACGCTTCAAGACTCTCTAAAATCGTATTGAGTTTCGCTTCACTTTGCATCAATCCTAATGTGCGTTCTTGTATTTTTTCTTCTAGCTCTCTATTATTGGAGCGTACATACTCTATCATCGTACTAAACTGTTGAGAAAGGTCTTTAATTTCAGCGCTCCCGACAGGACGAAGATCAATCTCGTAATGACCATGTTCAATGGCTTGCATGTTCGTCTTTAGCTGATTTAAAGGGTTAAGAATCAAAGTGCGTAGCTGGGAGCCAACGGCAATCAATGCAATTAAAAAAAGCGCACTGAGAAAAGGAAAGATGGAAAAATCTTTAACCGCATCAAGCTCTTTTGCATCAATAAGTGTTAAGCTAAACCAATCAATCTCTTGAAGATACGTCAATCCTAAAAGCTTTTTGACACCGTCATACTCTACCCAAATGGTACGTATTTCATCGGGGTGGGTACTTAAATAACGTATCGCTTCATGGATAGCAGCTCTATCTTGTTGACGAACAAACAATGCATCTATCTTTTTATGCGTTCCCTTAGTTGTTGTGTGGCTCATATAATCACTGAGCTTGGTATCTCGCTCCAATTGAATATCCAAATAACGATTGATAAAAAAGTTTTGAATTCCCTCTTGCTCAAGACCAACAGACTCTCGTACAAAACGGGTAAAATCAAGTCCCGTTCCAACGATGCCAACCACTTTATTATTGATTGTCAAATCATGGTTAAGCCAGATATAGGTGTGGTTAAGCACCTCATCCGTATCTACATTAATGCGATACGCTTGATTATCGGCAATAACATTATAAAACCAAGCATCATTGCTTGAAGAAGGTGAGAGTTTGTACTGAAGTTCTTTGCCGGCATAACTATTTTTTGCATCATTAAAATAGTAGTTTTCACTGTTAATAAAAGCAGCAAAATAACTTTTACTTTGAAATTTTTGCCGATACGATTCTAAAATGGCTAAACCATTTTTGCGTTTGCTTTCATTGGTATCATCCAGTGCCATTGCAAGAATAGCGGGTTCATTCGCCATTTCTTGAATAATCTTATGCTCTTGCAATAAAGGAAGAAGGGTGCGATTTTTATCAAAAATAATCTGTTTTTTAATAAACCGCTCAGCCCATTTCTCATTGACCTTATCAAATAATATTTCCGTGTAAAACCAAACGCACAGAGAGAAAAAAAGAAACAGCGCTAGCATAAAAATAAATAGTTTCCCTTTTATACGCATTTGCGCTTCCTTATATTTCTCGTTTTGAACATTATAACAATTATACGTAACAAATAAAAATCAAGAAATGGTTTTAATTTAGACCTATAAGTATCTTTATCCTATAATAATGAATACTCTTCACAGCAAAGTTGGAACATATGAACAATCTCTCGAAAGAGGCACAAGGCTACATTTACGCTCTTTTAGCGTTTGTTTTTTGGGGCTTAATCCCGATCTATTTTAAACTGATCGCTTCTGTGTCCGCCGCAGAAATACTCGCACACCGTATTATTTGGTCTGTGGTACTGCTCTTTGGCATGATTATTGTGAGTCGTCAATTTGGTGCATTTACCCTTCTTGTACGAGATATTCACAAGATCAAATACCTCGTACTCTCTGCCCTTTTAGTTTCACTCAACTGGTTGGTATTCATTTGGGCAGTCAGCCATAATATGATCGCAGAATCCAGTCTTGGCTATTACATCAATCCGCTGGTTAATTTTGCCTTGGGCATTCTCTTTTTTAAAGACCGCCCTACGTTTTGGCAAAAAATTGCTATTGCCCTAGCTTTCAGTGCCATTGCATACCAAGCGATCACCCTTGGATCCATCCCTATTGTTTCATTGGTCTTAGCATTTAGTTTTGGCTTTTACGGATTGATTCGTAAACAGATTAATCTTCCTGCTATGACAGGACTGTATATCGAAACATTGATTTTGCTCCCTTTGGCATTGCTCTATTTTGGGTATTTAGTATCAACCAATCAAAATGCGTTTGTCTTTCCTCCCAATGCGATTTCATGGCTTTTACTCTTAGCTGGTTTTATCACTGTTGTTCCACTTTTGTGGTTTAACGCAGCCGCTACACGCATCTCACTCATTCACTTGGGCTTTTTCCAGTACATTAGCCCTACCGTTTCCTTTTTGTTAGCTATTTTTGTTTATGATGAGATTTTAGTTCCAGAAAAACTCACCAGTTTTGTGCTCATTTGGATTGCACTGGCTATCTTTAGCATAGATGGATACCTAAAAAAGAGACGTACCAAAGAGGTCTAAATGAAAGTTTTGATCGTAGAAGATGATACTAAAATCGCCGCTTTTTTAAAAAAAGGGTTAGAGGAAGAGTATTTTTGTGTTGATATCTGCGATAATGGCGAAGATGCCATCTATTTATCAGGGATGAATGCCTATGATGTCATCATCTTAGATATTATGATCAAAGGGCTACAAGGTGATCAAGTATGTCAAAAATTACGAGAGCAAAAAATTGCCATTCCCATCATTATGCTCAGTGCTAAAAGTACGATCAGTGACAAAGTCAGCCTGCTCAACTTGGGAGCGGATGATTATCTCACCAAACCTTTTAGCTTTGACGAACTACTCGCACGCATTCATGTACAGCTCCGAAAGCATGATCACAAAGAACTGCTTCTTAGCGTAGGCGATCTTCTACTTAACCCTCTTACCAAAACCGTAACACGTGGGGGTGAGGCGATTACTTTGACGGCTAAAGAGTATGTCCTTTTAGAATACCTGATGCGCCATAAAAATGCCATCATTGAAGAACGCCTTTTAGAAGAACAAATTTTTAGCATGGAACAGAGTATCCAAAGTAATATACTTAATGTTTACATGTACCGCTTGCGCACCAAAATTGATAAAAATTTTGAGCTCAAACTTATTAAAACTTATCGCAACCAAGGATACACGATCAGTGATGCAACGCTTTAAAAACCTCAAGTTCAGACTTCTTGCAACGCTTGGTACTGTTTTATTTGCACTTTTTTATGGCTTTGGGTACATTGTTGTGCATTCGCTCGAAAGCTCTTATCAACAAACATCCGAAGCAACGCTTTTTGCAGTGCTTAAAGATATTAAGCATGATTTTAATTTAGATCCCGTCAAAGAGATCATTTTCAATGACAATAAACAAGAATTTAATATGCCCATCTTATACGCACAAGTGATCGCGTATGACAGCTTATCCAATACGCCTACCATCATTCAGCGCTCGAATGACCTTAAAGAAAGAACACTGAAAATAGAACCTAACATTATTCAACAAATATTTGAACGCCCAAATGAAATTGTCTTTTCAACCATGTCCGATTCCATCCTAACACACCAAAAAATCTATATTGGGACACTACTTTTAACGCAAAATGAGGACCAAATACTCTTTTTACAGTGTGCTATGCCCTATGACAAGCATACACCCCAAGTCAAAGAGATGACATCTACCCTGTGGGTGGGACTTTCTTCATTACTGATCATCATTTTAGTCTTGGCCTCTATTTTAATCTCAAAATCACTTCAAAATGTCCAAAAGGTGACCAATACGGCTAAAGAAATCAGTACGCAGGATTTGCATTCTACAATTCCTCAAACCCATATTGCATATGAGATTGATGACCTCATTGCCACATTTAACACCCTTCTCAATGAACTTCAAAATGCATATGCCCAAGTCAAGCAGTTTGGTCAAAATGCTTCCCACGAACTCAAAACCCCGCTCACGATTATTCAAGGGGAAGTTGACATAGGACTTCGTAAAGAACGCACCATTGAAGAGTACCAACGTATTTTGCAAAAAGTTGCTAAAGAGGTCAGTACCCTTCATGCGGTCATTGAAAAAATTCTCTTTTTGTCCAGTACCACTAAAAATGATCTCAAAAACCATTTTAGTGAAGTCTATTTAGACGAGGTTTTACTGGATGCCATCGAAGAAAAACGACCTTTAAGTGAGCAGAAAAATCTAACATTACATGTAAACACATTAGAAGCGGTCAGTGTCTTAGGCAATGCTGCTCTTTTAAAGATTGCCATTGCCAATCTCATCGATAATGCCATCAAATACACAACCACTCCAGCAACCATTGAGATCGCTCTTTTTCCACATGAACTTCAGATTAAAGATGAAGGGTTGGGCATTAAAGAAGAAGAGTTAGCACATATTTTTGAACAGTTTTACCGAGGCAATACCAGTAAGCAAAGTACCCAAGGAAGCGGGCTTGGGCTTGCTATTGTCAAAAATATTCTTGATCTGCATGATTTTGGTATTACCGTTCACAGCCAAGAAGGCGTTGGCACACAGATATTGATTACATTCTAATTCATCTTACATTCATCTATTTATACTAAAATGCATCCATCAACTTCAGCAGTAAGGATAATACGTATGCCTTTTAAATTTTTTGCATCGCACAGTCAACGAACCATTTTACTGCTCTCTTTGGGCATGGTTTCGCTCTACAACATTACTTTCTTTTCAAAAATTTTTACGTTTGCGATGGAGGAAAAAAACTATTTTATTGCCCTCAGTGCACCTTTCATTCTGATGCTTATGTTCATTTGTATCCTCAACTTTCTTCTACTGCTGACACACAAAAAAGCTTTTAGAATGGTCGTTTCCATCTTGATTGTTACAGGCGCGATGTCCAGTTATTTTATCGATACATTTGGAACGGTTATCGATAAAAATATGTTCATTAATGTCATGCAAACCGACAGTGCTGAAGTGCTTGATCTTTTTACGCCTAAACTTATCATCTATTTAACTTGCGCTAGTGCTCTCTCGTTTTGGGTACTGTTTAAAGCACCCATCTCATTTTCAAGTTACGCGAAAGAGTTTGCACAAAAAGCCCTTGTAGGGGTTCTTTCACTGCTGATGGTTGCAGGGCTTTATATGATGGTGAGTAAGTCATACAGCTCTTTTTTTCGAAATCACCATGAACTCAAAATGTACCTCAATCCCGCTTACCCTATCGCCTCTTTTTCAAAATTTGTCTATGCCAAATTCAAACCAAAACCTGAATTTAAAGCGATTGCTACCGATGCAACACGCCAAAATAAAGAGAAGAAAAAACTGGTTGTCTTTGTTTTAGGCGAAACGGCGCGTGCTCAAAACTTTTCACTGAGTGGTTATGATGTTCCAACTAACCCACTTTTATCAAAACGAGATGACATTGTCTACTTACCAAACTTCGCCTCATGTGGTACAGCAACTGCTATTTCAGTGCCGTGTCTGTTTTCAAAATTTGGAAGAAATGATTGGGGTGATGACAAAGAATACTTCGAAAATGCTGTCGATGTACTGGCAAAAACAGGTGTTCGTATCATTTGGAGAGACAATAACTCTGGTGGCGACAAAGAGATCGCGAAACGCATGAGCGATGTTGTTCAGTACGGTGGTCAAGGTTTTGATGAAGTATTGCTCAAAGATTTTCAAGCCAATATCGATGCACGCTATGAAGACACGTTTATCGTACTTCATCAAGAAGGAAGTCATGGACCAACCTACTTTAAACGCTACCCAGACTCTTTTAAAAAATTTACACCAACCTGTGACACGCAAGAACTCGATAAATGTAGCCATGACCAAATCGTCAACACCTATAACAATACCATTCTCTATACCGATTACATTGTCAATGAAACCATTAACCTGCTCAAAGCCAATCAAGACAAGTACGACATTACACTGATCTATTTTTCAGACCATGGCGAGTCACTCGGTGAAAATGGTGTTTACTTGCACGGGCTTCCTTATATGATAGCACCCGAAGCGCAAAAACACGTGCCTGCCCTTTTCTATTTCGGCGATAAAACAAAGCGTGAATCTTTACATGTAAAAGCCAATGAACGCTTTTCACAAGATAATTTCTTTCACACGCTCTTAGGTCTTTTTGAGATCAAAACAAGCGAGTACAAGCCAAACCTAGACATCTTGCACTAGGTTTGTGCTATACTTTTTGATCTTTACATGTAAAGTAAAAAACGGATGAAACACTCTTTTGAACCTGTTTACGATACCAACTCAAAAGTGCTTATTTTAGGCACTTTTCCCTCTGTTAAGTCACGTGAACAAAACTTTTATTATGGACATCCACAAAACCGTTTTTGGAAAGTGATTGCCGCATTAACCCACACACCACTGCCAATCAGTATTGAAGAAAAAAAAGCAATGCTGTTAAATCATGGCATTGCACTTTGGGATGTGATTGAAAGTTGTGATATCACTGGCTCAAGTGATAGTAGTATTAAAAATGTGGTGCCAATGGATTTTTCAAATATACTCCACCACACATCTATAACCCACATTTATGCCAATGGAGCTACTGCGTTTAAACTCTTCCAAAAATACTGTGAAACCGCCACAGGCATCAACATCATTAAACTTCCATCCACCAGCCCTGCCAATGCTGCCTTTTCATTTGAAAAACTCTTACACGAATGGAGCATTCTCAAAATATAAATAGTATCTTTGATTTTTTTAATCAGCCCCATGTTATAATAAAATACACATTATTGAAGGAATTATGCGTGGTTTATAAGCTTATACAAGACAACCGTATTCATATCCATTTTCAACCGATTGTCTCTATCCGCAGTGCCAAAGTCATTGGGTATGAAGCACTGATGCGCGCCTTTGATGAAAATAATGAGCCCCTTTCTCCTATCTTTGTTTTTGACCAAGCCAAAAGCGAAAACCTCACGTTCGAACTTGATAAGTACGCCCGTATTAAAGCATTGGAGCGTTTTAAATCGATTTTAGAAGTCAATAACGAAGTGCTATTATTTCTTAACTTTGAATCTCACCTGCTTGATAGCAATATTAGCTTTGCCGACTTCGCTTTTTACACCCTTGCCAATGATCTTGGCATTCCTCCTTCGCGTATTGTAATTGAGATCAAAGAGTACCAAATCAAAGACAGCGAACGTCTCAAACAGTTCTGTGATTTTTATAAAGACCATGGCTTTCTGATCGCCCTTGATGATTTTGGCGCAGGCAATGCCAACTTTGACCGTATTTCTACGGTTCGCCCCCATATTGTCAAAGTCGATCGCTCCATCGTTTATAATGTACATAACAATTTCATTCATAAAGAGATTTTAAAATCCATCGCCAATATGTGCTTTAACATCGGCGCACTTGTCTTAGCCGAAGGCGTTGAGGAAGAAGAGGAGATACTACGCTCTTTAAAACTTGATATTGACCTCTTTCAAGGCTTTTGGTTTGCCAGACCAAGTGCCTCAATGTGTGACAAAGCCCTTTTAGATGAGAAGATTACCTACATTGGAGCGAAGCATACTCAAAATGTTAAAGCCTCCATGCAACACAAAGAATTTTTAATCGAAAGTGCTAAAGCCTATACGCATACGATTATTGAATCGATTAAAACAACCCATAAAACAGATCTTTTTGATTTTCTGGAAGAATTTGACATCATTGAAGCCATTTATTGCATTAATGCTAACACGGGTATACAAGAGGGCAATACCTTTTTTATCAGTACCGATACCAACGAGTTTTTCCAACCCGCACGAGACGGCGACAATCATGCGCTCAAAGAGTATTTTTACATTACCAAAGAATCAAAACGAGGCAATTATCTCAGTCAAAAGTATATTTCCCGTGCATCGGGACGTATGTGTCGAACTTTTGCCCAAAAATTTGTCTTAGATAACCATGAGCACATTCTCTGTTTGGATCTTAAAGTACAAACGCTTTAGTGATATGTTTGGGTAAAAGTAACGCAGGGTTCACTAAAAGTGCCGTACACCAAATGCCCGCATCCACCGTTGTCGGAGCGATGATACTCATTTGAGCATACCTCTGCTCGCTATGCGGTGAGATAATATGTGAAAAGCGGTGTTGCTCAATGGAAGTGTAACGTTTAGAATGTCCCGACGTGCACAGCGATGCATCTCTTAACATTACCGTTGAGACATTCACATCAGGGTTTTTGGGGTCTTGAATACCAACACACCAAGGCTCATCATGGCACATTCCATACGCTGCAATATCCCCTCCAAAATTCACCAAGGCTGAGCTAATCCCCATCGTTTGAAGTCGCATGATGGTCTGATCTACCGCATACTCTTTGACAACACCGCCCAAATCAATCTGCGTATAAGGATTTGAAAAATGGAGTCTCTCACCTTCAAGACTTAATGCTGTAAAGCTAGCAAAGGGTGTTAATTTAGTACAGATCGCTTGGTATTCGTGCAATGAAATTGCTTTTTGCGCTTGTTTGAGTGTTCCAGCAAGAGCAATATCAAAAGCACCTTGCGTTACACGAGCATAAAATAACGCCAACGCTAAAAGGGCAGAAAGCTCTTTACTAAGAGTGAGCGTATCGCTTTGGCGGTGGTTGATGGCATAAATTTCGGAGGTAGATTCAAAAAAACTGTACTGTTTTTGCAGGTATTTGACATCTGTCACCAAAGAAGCAAGAATGTGATCACCCTCTTCTTTGGTGGCTACATCGAACTGAAGTTCACACGGTGTTGTAAAAGCTGAAAAATGGGCAATATACACCGTGCTTAGTTTTAAGCGATAAGACTTGCGTTACTACTTGTGGTTGTATCGGTACTGCCGTATGCTGCCAAAATCTTTTGTAATAAACTTGATTGCAAATCTTCAATTGATTTTTTAGTGGATGTTTGTGTTGCAGAAGCATCATCCGATGACTGAGCTTGTTTTAAAGCACTTAAAAGCTCATCTGAACTGATCGTTCCATCTTTATTGGTATCAAGGGCACTAAAGATTTTATCGGCACTACTTGAACTGCTAGAGTTACTTGAATTACCCGATAATGAATCAATAGCTTGTTGAAATTCGGACTTATCAATGCTGTTGTTATTGTTGGTATCCATTGACGTCATCAGTGATGATGCCATTTGGCTCATCACATTACCAAAATCCTGTGATGATGAAGACATGCTACTTGCACTGCTTTGACTATGGACATTACTGCTATAAGACGATGTAAGACTATTGCCAATTGTCATATTAAACTCCTCTTTACTGCCATTAAAACTTTTATATTATTTTACAGCAACAATAGTAACTGAAAAGTAACAAACACTTTTATTGCGCATAATACGCTAAAAGAGCCACTCCAAAAATGATGCGGTAGATGCCAAAACTCACGAACGTAAACTTCTGCAAAAATTGTAAAAAGAGCTTAATCGTCCCATACGCCACGATAAAAGAGACGACAAAACCAATGGCTAAAACCGTAAAATTAGTGTCTGTAAAGAGTTCATGGCGGTGTTTAACGATGTCATATCCCGTCGTCGCACACATGACAGGAAACGCAAGTAAAAACGAAAACTCTGCGCTGGCTTTACGCGTCAAGCCTACAAGCATCGCTCCAATGATGGTAGAACCTGCGCGACTGGTACCTGGAATGAGCGCAAAAATTTGAGCAATACCGATCCAAAAAGCTTGTTTATAACTCACCTTTTCCACATCGTCGATAAAATGCTCTTTAGGCTTATAATACTTCTCCACCATCAAGAAAATAACACCCCCAATGATAAACATGATGGCGACAATTTCGATGCTAAAGAGTTCTTTGACTTGCTTCGCAAAAATAAATCCTACAAGACCAAGGGGGAAAAAGGCTACGGCCAGTTTCATCCAAAGGTCTATTTTTTTAGGGGAAAACTTCTCTTTATAGTTTAAAACCACGGCTAAAATCGCCGCAAACTGAATGATAATTTCATACGCTTTGATGAAATTGTCTTGTTTAACACCCAGCCAATCGCCAACAATAATCATATGCCCCGTTGAAGAAACAGGCAAAAACTCAGTGAAACCCTCTACGATTCCCATAATAATTGATTGCAAAATATCCACGAAAAATCCTACATGTAAAATAAAAAAGGATTGTAACATAAGCAATGTTATAATCCTTTTTGATCCGTAAAACTTTTTACATGTAAAGGAAACCCGATGCTTTTAGACTTCTCAAAACTGGATGCAACGAGCATTTACAAACTCATCTCCAACACCGTTACGCCACGTCCTATTGCATGGATCAGCACCGAACATAACGGCATCACCAACCTTGCTCCTTTTAGCTATTTTATACCGCTCTCCTCTGAGCCTCCGATGCTCATCGTCTCTATTGGAAAAAAAGAAGATGGTAGCCCCAAAGACACGCTGGCTAACGTTTTGAATGGCTCAAAAGCCACGATTAATTTTGTCTCCAAAGAGCTCAAAGATGTGATGAGCCAAAGTGCCGCCAGCCTTCCTTACGAGCAAAGTGAATTTGAAACATTTGAGATAAAAAGTGAAATACCGCTTAACAACTACCCCAAAATGGTCAAAGGTACCAAGGCCGCATTTTTCTGTCGTTTTGTCAAAACGATATCCATTGAAGGAAGCGAAACGACACCTTGTTTGCTACTAGTGGAGCATGCTTATTATGCCGATGAAATCATCGATGAAGCGTTACATGTAAAACTGGACAACGTGGGACGCGTGGGTTCAAAATTTTTAGTGGATGGCTCGCTCGTATTATAAACTTAAATAAAAATAATTTTTAAAGGTTAAACTTTTTTTTAATGTCGAGTCGATTACAATACATTCATAATTGCTGTTAGTCTAAGGATTAGACATACATGAAGTAGCACCTCTTTTTTCCTGCTTACCGCTTTACATGTAAACCTCACAGCACACATTTTTCACACAAGGAAAGATCATGGGTGTTGAACTCCACAAAGATTTATTAAGCAGTATTGGTGTTGACGTTGAGCGTCATGCAAAGATGATGGGTATGGGACTTGCAGGCTATCAAGCGGGTTTCATGAGCCAACCCAATCGCCCCAAAGCGATGGCCTATTTTGACTGGTTTATGAGCGAAATCCAAGCAGAACGCATTGCTGAGATTAATGCGCTCAAAGCGCAAAAAAAACCTGCGGTGGGAACGTTTTGTATCTTCGTTCCTGAAGAGATTGTTGTAGGTGCTGGCGGAGCGTGTTTTGGGCTGTGTGGCGGAGCCAATCCTCCCATCGCTGATGCCGAAACCGAACTGCCTCGTAACATCTGCCCTCTCATCAAATCAGCCTACGGCTTTAAACTCCAACACACCTGTGCGTATACCCAATCAGCCGATTTTATCTACGGTGAAACCACCTGTGAAGCGAAGAAAAAGACATGGGAACTTTTGGGAAAACATCACCCTGTGCATGTCATGAACATTCCACACATGAAACGCGAGAAAGATCTTAAAATGTGGCAAGAAGAGATCAAAGAGTTTAAAGAGCACATCGAAGAGGTGACGGAGAAAAAACTTAGCCTTCAAGAGATGTTAAACGGTGTCAAACTTATCAACGCAAAACGTGACGCGATGAAACGCCTTGACACGCTTCGCGGTATGCATCCAGACATCATGCCTATCAGCGGTAAAGACGCACTTTTCATCAGCCAAATGAGCTTCTTAGATGACCCGAAACGCTTTACACAGAAAGTGAATGAACTCTGTGATGAACTTGATGAGCGCATCAAAGAAAAAGTGAGCGTTTTCCCTGAAAACACCCCTCGCATCATGGTTTTGGGTACGCCTATCGCGCCACCAAACTGGAAACTTCACACGGCGGTTGAAGGCTCAGGTGCATGCATCATCAATGAAGAAGGCTGCATCGGTCATCGTTACTTTAAAGACAATGTGGACATTGAAGGAGTACAAAGCGAAGACGAACTCTATGCCCGTTTGATGCAACGCTATTCTAAAATCGACTGTGCGTGTTTCACTCCAAACACAGGCAGAACCGATAAAATCGTTCAAATGTACAAAGACCGCAAAGCCGATGGTGTCATCTACTACACCCTCTCATTTTGCCATACGTACAATGTTGAGTCCCACCTTGTGACTGAAGCACTCGCCAAAGAAGGTATCCCGTGCCTCGTCATCGAGTCTGATTATTCACCTGAAGATGCAGGGCAGATCAAAACCCGCGTTGAAGCCTTTTTGGAGAGCATCACGTTTAAACAAAAAGCCGAAGCGTTCGCAAACAAATAATGTTTTGGGGCGTAGATATAGGCTCAACCTATACAAAAATTATCGGAATCGGAAGAGAGAAGGAGATCACCCATCATGTGGTGATCCCGACCATTTTTAACCAAGACGTCATCGTAGGTGAGTATTTGGCTGACAAAGAGGTCAAAATGCTCGTCGCCACGGGTTATGGGCGGCATATGCTAGGAGACTCACATGGCGCTCCCGTCATCTCCGAGATCAAAGCCCACGCCAAAGGGGCGTACTTCTTTCACAATGAAGTCAAGACCGTCATCGACCTTGGCGGACAAGACAGCAAAGTCATCAAAATGGGTGACAATGGTGGATTTACTGACTTTCGCATGAACGATAAGTGTGCGGCAGGTACAGGAAAATTTCTCGAAATTGCTGCGAATCGTTTAGGGCTTGATATGCAAACCTTCGCCAACGCAGGGTTTGAGCACGACAAAGAGCTGACTATATCAAGTATGTGCGCCGTTTTTGCCGAGTCGGAGGTCATCTCACTCATCGCTAAAAAAGAGAGTTTAGCCAACATCTGCTACGGCGTCCACGAATCCATCGCCTCACGTTTGGCTTCGATGGCTAAAAAATTTGTCGTCAAAGAAAATGACTGCATCGTCTTTACTGGTGGTGGAGCACTCAACCCTTTTTTACATCACATGTTAGAACTTAAACTTGAACGCAAAATTCTCGTGCCTGAACATCCGCAACTCATCGGTGCTGTGGGTGCGGCACTTTCGGGGTTTGAAGTGGTGAATTAGTTTTTTACATGTAATCCAAAAGTGAATCACTTTTTTTTGACACATACTTCGAAAACTTAAATAACGTATCATCGTCGTAAATGAGGTAAATTTGTGAAGTATCCTCTAGTACAGCGCAGTTTATTGATGTTCGATAGCTTTACATGTAAAGCTATCGAAGTGTTAAATCATTTCATTGTTACTTAACTTAAAACTTGACTTCTATCGAAGCGGTAACATTTCGGCCATCCCCTAAAAACAGTGTTGTCGTACCTGCTGCTGCGTCACCATCTAAACCTGCGACATTACCAGCGTAAACACCTGCCCAATATTTTTCATTGGTAATATTATTGACAGAAAGCCTTAAAATGGTTTTGTCCCCAAATAATTGCTTCGTAATATACCTCGCGCCTAGATCTGTTGTAAAGTATGAATCTGCCCATTGTGTATTGGCAGGGTCAATCGCTCTTTTACCCGTATAGTGAAAATTACTACTCAATACTAACTCTTTAAAACTTGGCACAGTATATTCTGCCAAAAGATTTGCTTGCCATTCTGGCATACCAATGGCTTGTTTATTATCAACATTGGCTATTTTCGCCCCCGTTATGTCGGTATCCGTATAGGTAACGCCACCAAATAATGCGACGGATTCAGCAACTTTTCCAGAAGCCATAAACTCAACACCTTGGTTGGTTTGGTCGCCTTGTATTTCATAAATACCATCATACCCTAGATAAGCCGTTGGACGTTTGATTTGAAAAAAGAGCCGCGGAGAGATCAACACGGTCTAAAGAGAGTTTAGAACCTATCTCATACTGTTTGCTACGGTACGGATCAAGAATAAACGTTTTATTTAAATACGTCACGGGATCAAACTGTTGTAAGCTGTCGGCATACGTAACATAAAAACTAAGATTTTTCAATGGTTTGTAGATCAAACTTGCCGCATAACTGTAGCCATCATTATCGATTTCACTGGTTGTAGCGCCTGTGGTAGCATACGCATCTTTATCAATCCAGCTTTTACTTGTGGAAAGAACCGTCTGCCACTGATCGTTAAGCTTAATCGTATCCGCTAATGTCAAACTTTCTACATCGGTTGTTGAAGAGACATAGCGTCTAGAGCCATCTGCACCATAAATATCCCAACGATAACCGTTACCACCTAGGGCAAGGTCATGTTCTAAACCCAAAAAGTTTTGCTCCGTTGTCACATATCCCATCCAACTATCAAGATCAAATCGTGCTGCCATAGGCGATACCTTAACTACGGCTGGCGTGTAAGTACCTGCATTAGAATTAAACGTACTTGAACTAATGTACATATCCCTATCTGCTCTTTGGTTCAGATAACCTGCCTCCGCATGCCAATTATCGGCTATCTCGTATTTGAGCTTGGTGCTGTAGGTCGTCGTCGTTATCTCTCGACCTCCATTGTTTGGTCCATACTTTTTATCGGTAGCATCAAAGGCATCTGGAAGCGTGTATTTTGCTACGCCAAGAGCGGTATAAGGCATGAGATATGAGCCTGAATAGCCCTCTTTAATATAGTTGTAATAACTAAAGTTTGTCTCTAATGTCAAACGATCTGTTAGATGAAAGTCCAGTCCTAAAGAGACAAGCTTTCTTCGTAAAGCACTATTGTCGACATAACCTTCACCGTCCCCCCCAATAACAACGGCTCGGTAGCCAATGGCATCATTTGCCATGCCACCTACATCTGCCATCGCTTCGCCGTATCCTTTATAACCATAGGTCATTTTTACAGTATTTTCATAATCCGCTGTAGGACGTTTACGTGTAAAACTATAAATTCCAGAGGGGGCTGTTGGACCGTAAAGAGCACCCGCAAGCCCGTTGATAATTTGTACATCATCAAACATTTCCATAGCCGTAGCGGTAGTAGAAACGATATGCAACCCATCCCAAAAGCTATTTGCAACAACTTCTCCTCGCATTCCTCTGGTTTGGGGACGACCTAAATCTGCTCCGCCACGGTACTCTATTTGTGCAGAAGGAATGTACTTCACCACATCTTCCAAGCCCATGGCTTGACCATTTTCACTCAATTCTTTAGGAATCGTATTGATTTGATACGGTGTATCAATCGCTTTTTTCTTGCCCAATGGTCCAACAGTGACGTTTTTATCTAAGAAACCATCCGAAATACCATCGTTGTTTACCATACTGGCTTGTATTGCCGTCGTTTCGACTGCATCTAGCTTATACACATCCGCATGCAAAGCCAATGGGAATACCACTATGGCTGCCATGACGCTTAAATTTAGCCTTTTATTGCTCATAAATTCATCCATCCTTTTCGTTATTCTTCAAAATATATAACGCATATTTAACTCTAAAATCACTTAAATATGCGTTAAATGCATATTAATTGTTTATAAAAATATCACAAAAATGAATAAAAATTTAATCACTTGCTTTAAAAGAGATGAACGAAATAATTAACCTTTACATGTAAAGATATTGCAACCAGCGAATGCTATAATGAGTCTATAAAATGAGACTTAAACTCAAGGAGCCAATGCGTGCGTACTCGAATCGAACATGATCTTATCGGCAATAAAGAGATTTCCAACGAATGTTACTATGGTGTTCAAACAGCGCGAGCTATGGAGAACTTTCACATCACAGGGGTCACACTAGGGAGTTTCCCTACCTTTCTTGAATCCATTGCCAAAGTCAAAAAAGCGGCGGCTTTAGCCAATTATGAGTTAAACCTTCTGAGTGAAGCTAAAAAAAATGCAATTGTTGAGGCGTGCGATGCCATCATCGCAGGTAAATTCCACGACCAATTTGTGGTCGATATGATCCAAGGAGGCGCTGGAACTTCGACCAATATGAATGCCAATGAAGTTATCGCCAACATTGGTTTGGAGATTCTAGGGCACCAAAAAGGTGAATACAAATATCTGCATCCTAACAACGATGTTAACCTCTCACAATCGACCAATGATGCTTACCCCACAGCACTTCGTGTCGCACTCTATGAAAAATTAGGAGAGCTAACGGAGTCCATGGGCATCATCAAAAACTCGTTTGCTAAAAAAGCGAGTGAGTTCAAAGATGTCATCAAGATGGGTCGAACCCAGCTCCAAGATGCCGTACCAATGACGCTGGAGCAAGAGTTTAGAACCTACGCTGTCATGATCGGTGAAGACATGCAAAGGGTGCATGAAGCACGGCAGTTGGTACGTGAGATCAACATGGGCGCAACGGCGATTGGAACAGGCATTAATGCGCATCCTGATTATGCCAAGACAGTTGAAGCCAAACTCCAAGAGGTGACGGGACGACCGTTTGTCACAGCAGGCGATCTTATCGAAGCGACGCAAGATACAGGTGCTTACGTGCAAATCTCAGGCGTTTTAAAACGAGTAGCAACCAAAATGTCCAAAATCTGCAATGATCTCAGACTTCTAAGCTCGGGACCAAGAACAGGTTTTGGCGAGATCAATCTACCTGCGATGCAACCAGGAAGCTCCATTATGCCCGGTAAAGTCAATCCTGTCATCCCAGAAGTCGTCAACCAAGTCTGTTTTCAAGTCATCGGTACGGACATTGCCGTGACGATGGCGTGTGAAGCAGGACAACTGCAACTCAATGTCTTTGAGCCACTGATTGCTTACAACCTCTTCAACTCGGTCAATATGATGAAAAATGCCTTTGAAGCACTTGCATACACGTGTGTGGATGGCATTACCGCAAACAAGGAGCGCTGCAAAGCGTTGGTGCTTAATAGCATCGGTTTGGTCACTGCACTCAATCCCTATTTAGGCTACGAAAACTCCACCATCGTTGCCAAAGAGGCGTTAGAGACAGGCGGTTCTGTCTATGACATCGTTTTAGAAAAAGGTCTACTAGACAAAGAACAACTCGATGAAATTATCAAACCAGAAAATATGATCCAACCCCACAATTTCGGGCTTTCCGAAAAAAGTAAATTTAATAAAATTTAAGTTTGAGGGCACTTTGCCCTCTTTACATGTAACCTTTTTATACACTTAATCTTTATATATTTCAATTAGTATTATTCTTTCAATTTTTTTTCAAAAAGTCATTTTCAAGTCTCTTTAGAGGTTTAAACTTCCACTACCTTTAAATCTTAAGGAGACAAAATGTCAACTAGAATCGAACACGATCTAATCGGTGATAAAGAAATATCAAATGAGTGTTATTATGGCGTTCAAACTGCACGTGCAGCTGAGAACTTTCACATTACAGGAATTACACTTGAAAAATTCCCAACCTTTATTACATGCCTAGCAAAAGTTAAAAAAGCAGCAGCTCTTGCAAACCATGAGCTTGGACTTCTTGCGGAAAACAAAAAGAATGTCATTTGTGAAGCATGTGATGAGATTATTGGTGGTCAATACCATAACCAATTTGTTGTCGACATGTTCCAAGGTGGAGCAGGTACATCAACAAATATGAATGCAAACGAAGTTATTGCAAATATTGGACTTGAAAAACTAGGTCACAAAAAAGGTGAATACAAATACCTTCATCCAAATAATGATGTTAACTTGTCTCAATCTACAAATGATGCCTACCCAACGGCACTTCGTGTTGCTCTTTTTGAAAAACTCGGTGAACTTACCGTTTCTATGAGCATCATCAAAAATTCATTTGCAAAAAAAGCACTTGAGTTTAAAGATGTCATTAAAATGGGTCGTACTCAACTTCAAGATGCTGTACCTATGACCTTAGAGCAAGAGTTTCGAACCTATGCCGTTATGATCGGTGAAGATATTCAACGTGTGATTGAAGCACAACAGTTAGTACGTGAGATGAACCTTGGTGCAACAGCGATTGGTACAGGTATCAACGCACATCCTAACTATTCAAAAATAGTCGAAGCCAAACTTCAAGAAGTAACAGGGCGTCCTTTTGTAACTGCGGGTGATCTTGTTGAAGCAACCCAAGATACAGGCGCTTATGTACAAATCTCTGGTGTTCTTAAACGTGTAGCCACCAAAATGTCAAAAATTTGTAATGACCTTCGTTTACTAAGCTCTGGTCCTAGAACTGGATTTGGCGAAATCAACCTCCCAGCAATGCAACCAGGTAGTTCTATCATGCCAGGTAAAGTCAATCCTGTTATCCCTGAAGTTGTAAACCAAGTCTGTTTCCAAGTCATTGGTACCGATGTTTCTGTTACGATGGCATGTGAAGCGGGACAACTCCAACTAAACGTTTTTGAGCCTGTTATTGCATACAACCTTTTCACTTCTGTCAACATGATGAAAAACGCATTTGAGACACTGGCTTATACATGTGTTGATGGCATTACAGCAAATCCTGAGAGATGTAAAGAACTTGTACTTAAAAGTATTGGACTTGTTACAGCACTTAATCCATTTATCGGTTATGAAAACTCAACCTCTGTCGCTAAAGAAGCGTTAGAAACAGGTGGTTCAGTCTATGACATCGTTCTAGCACGTGGTCTTTTAGCCAAAGCAGAACTGGATGACATCATCAAACCAGAGAACATGATTAAACCTCGTAATTACGATAAAAAATAAAAGCACCTACGGTGCGCGGGCTTTTCGCCGAGAAAAACCCAGTGTTAACGTAGTTTTTAGAGCTTTGCTTTGAAAACGTATTGAGAGTTTTGTAAAAACTCTCATAAATAGTTTTTCCGTGCCACAAGGAAGGCAACTTCCTTTCACTCATTACTCACTTCCTTGTGGCACCTGATTTCTCTGATTACTTTACAAAAGCGATGAAAGAAGTTTACTAAGAAGATATATTAAAAGGAGTTACCATGTTATGGTTAGAAGTTATCGTCGTTCTTGCCGCCATCTTTTTTGGTGCAAGACTAGGTAGTATTGGTATCGGATATGCGGGAGGATTGGGTGTTTTAGTTTTGACACTAGGTCTTGGACTAAAATTAGGATCGATTCCTATCGATGTTATTTTGATCATTATGTCTGTTATTGCAGCCATTGGTGCGATGCAAGTAGCGGGTGGACTTGACTATATGGTCAGTATCGCTGAGAAAATCTTGCGTAAAAACCCTAAACAAATCACTATTCTTGCACCGATCGTAACGTATGTTATGACGTTTTTTGCAGGTACGGGTCATACAGCATTTTCTACGCTTCCAGTTATTGCCGAAGTGGCAAAAGAGCAAGGCATTCGCCCTTCTCGTCCACTGAGCATTGCTGTTGTTGCTTCTCAAGTTGCCATCACTGCTTCTCCAATTTCTGCTGCCGTTGTCTTTTTAAGCGGTGTTATGGAAAAACAAGGTATTGGATATTTAGAATTGCTTGCGATTTTAATTCCTTCTTCATTTCTTGCCTGTATGTGTGCGGCATTTGTGGCTAACTTTTTGGGCAAAGATCTTAAAGATGATCCAATCTATCAAGACAGACTTGCAAAAGGCTTAGTCAAAACCAGAGGCGCTACCAAACTTGAACTTAAACCCGGTGCGAAACTCTCTGTAGCTATCTTTTTAGTCTCTATTTTAGCCGTTGTTACCTATGCAACCTTAATTAGTGACAAAATAGGCGTAATCAAAAACCCTGTTTTACCACGTAATGAAGCCATTATGCTTTTCATGTTTGCAGCAGCAACGTTTATCTCTTTCTTTACCAAAATTGATGCAGCCCAAGTGCTTAACTCTGCAACGTTTAAATCAGGTATGAGTGCTTGTATTTGTGTTCTGGGTGTTGCATGGCTTGGTGATACCTTTGTTGTGAATCACATCAAAGAGATTAAAGCAATTGCAGGTGATTTACTTAACGTCTATCCTTGGCTACTCGCAGTGGTTCTGTTCTTTGCAAGTACCCTTCTTTATTCTCAAGCATCTACGGCAAAAGCATTGATTCCAAGTGCGATCTTACTCGGTGTTTCACCTTTAACGATTGTTGCATCTTTTGCCGCCGTTAGCGCGCTTTTCGTCCTTCCTACTTACCCAACACTGATTGCAGCGGTTGAGATGGATGATACAGGATCAACCCGTATTGGTAAATATGTCTTTAACCACCCATTCGTTATTCCTGGCGTTATTGCTATTGCTCTTTCTGTTATTTTTGCCTTTGTTATCGGCGGTATGATCTTATAATTTTTTGCCTTCTTATCGGCTCTTAAAGAGCCGATTATGTTTACATGTAAAACAACTTTTATAAGGAGTATGGTATGAATTTTTTGAGTAAATCTATCGTAGCGTTGGCACTGGTTGGCGCAACAACATGTTTAATGGCAAAACCCACTATTGCCATTTTAGCAACGGGAGGTACCATTGCGGGTGCTGGTACCTCTGAGATTAAAAGCAGCTATTCAGCAGGTGCCGTTACGGTTGATAAACTGCTTGCAGCAGTACCAGCTATTAACGATATAGCAACGGTTAAAGGCGAGCAAATCTCAAGCATTGGTTCTCAAGAGATGAACAACAAAGTTTGGTTAAAACTCGCAAAAAGAGTGAATGAACTTCTTGCACAATCTGACATTGATGGTGTTGTTATCACTCATGGTACCGATACAATGGAAGAGACTGCTTACTTCCTAGACCTAACGGTTAAAAGTAAAAAACCGGTTGTTTTAGTCGGTGCAATGCGCTCAGGTACTTCTATGAGTGCAGATGGTCCTATGAACCTTTTGAATGCTGTGAATGTTGCTACCAATAAAGATACTACTGGCAAAGGTGTTGTGGTTGTTATGAATGATGAAATCCACAGTGCAAGAGAAGTAACCAAAGTCAATACTAGTTCTGTGAATGCATTTGCCTCTCCAAATGCAGGTAAAATTGGTACCGTTTACTATGGCGATGTGAAATATTTGATGCAACCAACTCGTAAACACACTGTAAACTCTGAGTTTGACATTAGTAAACTTGAAGATCTACCACGTGTTGACATTCTTTTTGCGCACCCAGAAGATACAGATACTTTAGTTAAAGCTGCTGTTGCTGCTGGTGCTAAAGGTATTATCCATGCAGGTATGGGTAATGGAAATCCATTCCCAACAACGGAAGTTGCCCTTGCTGAAGCCGTTAAAAAAGGTATTGTTGTAGCTAGAAGCTCACGTGTACCAACAGGTAGTACCACCCTTGAAGGCGAAGTGGATGATGCAAAACTAGGTTTTATCGCAGTTGATAGCCTCAACGCGCAAAAAGCACGTGTTCTTTTGATGTTAGGTTTAACTAAAACCAATGATAAAAAAGCACTTCAAAAAAATGTTCTTAGAGTACTAAGAAGTTACTCCATCTCTCTTGGCGGAGGGGTGGAGAACTTTACATGTATGTTATAATATCTATAAAAAAGAGAACATAGACCGATGAAAAAATTCATACTATTTTTTTCTGTTCTTCTTTTCCTTAGCCAATCTTCTCTCTTTGCACACGATAAAAAAAATTCTTGTTATCAATTCCTATCATAAAGGTTTTCAGTGGAGCGATGATGTCCTCTCTGGCATGGAAGAGGTCTTTTACAACCATCCTGAGATTACTATCAATATTTTATACATGGACTCTAAGCGTGTGAGCTCCGAAGAATACTACGCAAAACTAAGAGAGCTTTATAAACTCCAACTCAAAAACCAAAAATATGACCTCATCGTTGCTGTTGATAAATTTGCCTATGATTTTTTGATTAAATACTACCATGAACTTTTTACAAATGAACCCATCGTCTTTACAGGGCTTGAACAATTTGTTGTCGAAGATGTCCAAAAACAAGGACTTGATGATCGCATCTACGGTATTTTAGAAAAACGCTCCATTCCTGAGAGCATTCCCATGATCGCACACATGATGCCCAATCTTAAAAAACTTTACATTATTAACGATGCGAGTGCCAATGGCGATGACTCTGAGCCGTTTATTCAACAGGCAATGAGTGAGCACCATAATCAATTTGAGATCGAGTATATCCGTCAATCAACACTTGAAGAACTCGAAGAACGCTTTTCCAAGCCCAACAAAGATGAAGCAGTCTTTTTTGTTCGCTTTTATAATGATAAATATGGCAATCTGTATAAAAACAGCCAAATCGCATCCATGATAAACAAAAGCGCTTTACCTGTTTTTATTACCGATACTCTTTTTATCGGCAAAGGAGCATTGGGCGGTAAACTTGTTCCTGTTAAAAATGTTGGTATTGCTACAGGTGAAATGTCCATTGATGTTTTAGATAAAAAAATTCCTCCTTTACATGTAATGACGATGGTAGATTATATTTATCAATTTGATGTCCAAAAAATCAAACAGTTTGAAGTCTATCCCAATGCAGCAGTCAAAGATTTTGAACTGGTCAATGCACCACTGACCTTTTTTGATAAACACCGTAAATTTATTGATGCTGTTTTTTTAATCTCTCCTTTTCTGCTCTTTCTCATTTTAGGTCTTATCCACAATATTTACATGCGCGTACGCAGTGAAAAAGAGCTCAAAGCCATTGAACTCCAAAAAAACAAACATCAGCAATTCATCATTCAACAATCTAAATTAGCCGAAATTGGAGAAGTTTTTTCTTCCATTGCCCACCAATGGAAAAATCCACTGGTAGAGATTGCCACCATTACGCAAGAGCATTTTTATAACTATGAAGATGTAGGAGACGAGCAGAATAATCAATATGTACATGACATTATGGTGCAAGTACGCTATATGACTGACACTATTAATGACTTTCAAAAATTTATTATGCCCTCATCCACAAAAACAGTCTTTGATGTGAGTGAAGCTATTGATACCATGCTCAAAATTATCAATCACAATATCAAATATAACTATATTGATGTTAGCATCGACATAAGCCATGCGACGAATCTCATGGTCAGTGGTTATAAGAATGAGTTTATGCAAACCTTGCTCAATGTTGTGAACAATGCCAAAGATCAGATCAAAGAAAGCAGAGATGCCAAACATATTCAACGAGGTGCTATTCGAATTATCATTTACAACCATGCAAAAAATGTTATTATTGAAATCCACGACAATGCTGGGGGTATTCCCATTGAATGTATTGCGAATGTTTTTGATGCCTACTTTACCACCAAAGATCATGGACATGGCATCGGACTTTATATGTCAAAGCTCATTATCGAAGATAAAATGGGCGGAAAGATACAAGCGAGTAACATAGATGATGGTGCTTGCTTTACAATTACCTTAGGAAATGCAACATGAAAATACTGGTTCTTGAAGATAACGAACGCCTTGCCAATGTCATCAAAAGTGTCCTTATTAAAGAAGGCTATCATGTCGATCTTTTTCTGGATGGCGAAAAAGCGCTGGATGCACTCAACAATGGCTACCATTGCTTTATTTTAGATATTAATGTCCCTTCCATCGATGGACTCTCTATCTTAGAGACGGTGCGCATCTACCATAAAGAGATTCCTGCCATCATCATGAGTTCGAACCACGATCTGGAGAAAATACAAGCTTCGTATGAAATAGGCTGTGATGATTATCTCAAAAAACCTTTCTTTATCTACGAATTGGTACAGAAGGTGAAAAAACTCTGTCACAAACCCTCTTCTACCCTTCAGCTATGGATTGGGTATACCTACGACTATGTCAATCATCGCTTGTTTGACCCAAACAATGAAGAGATAAAATTGGCTAAAAAAGAGGGGAAATTTTTAGACCTTTTTATCAAAGATAGGCACCGTGTCATTACGTTTAATGAACTGGAAGAGTATGTTTGGGAAGGAGAAGAGACGAGTATCCTTAACATGCGAGCCCTCATCAAACGTTTACGTAGAAAATTACCGGATGGAGCAATAGAGATGATTAAAGAGGTGGGGTATCGCTTGGGTGAACTATGATGGATCGCGGTAATAAAGTTTCGTTTTGTCTTTCTGGTATGAGCTATACAATTTTTGAAACTCTTTAAACACTTTAGCCGAATAAGGATTATCATCAATCTTTCCATTGTACGCGTTAATGGCATCTTTGTTGTTTTTGTGTCTCGCAAAACAGGTTGCTAAAATGTACGCACCCACTTGAATGTTAATTTTTGGGTCAAAAAGATCGTAGAGTGAAATATTGGCTTTGTCTAAAAGTGGCTTATGAATCGAATTGATCTGCATGATGCCCATGTCAAAGCGTGGATAGTTATGGGTGTAGAGAAAATGCACCACATGACTGGCTTCATACTTATTTTTGCTCTTAATCGCGATGACTTGAGAATACTGTTTACTTTCAATCCCTTTTTGTCTTAAAAAGGTACTGAGCTCTTGCGCTTGCTGCGGGGTCATTTTATTGGCGCTAAAGGCTACCACATAACGATCAAGGTCACTTTCGACTTTGGCAATGGAGTACAAAAGACGTGGCTCAATGCCGTAAATTTGCCCCACTTTCACCCAAATATTTTCGCCTGATGCAGGCTGTGCTGCCCATAAAAAAAGAGGAAAAAGGGTTAGTACAATCATGCGTAACATTTTAAGCCTCCTCTTTTTCTAAAGTTTGTTTCATTATAAATGAAGCAAACTTTATTCTCTATAAAGACTCTTTTTTTGCGCCCTTGCCACTCTTTTAGACCTGTGTAACGCACATCAAAGGTATTAGATTTTATAAATTTTTATCGGTTTCATTAAGGTAGTATTTAAAAAATATTAATTTTGATCCTATAGACTACGGTTAAGAAAAAAAATCAAAAAAAGGTGATAATGTGGAAAACACACTTCAAGCTATTAAACAAGAAGTTAAAAAGGTTATCGTTGGACAAGAAGAGCTTGTAGATGCCATGCTTATAGGTTTGCTCAGTGGTGGGCATATTTTGGTCGAGGGTGTGCCAGGGCTTGCCAAAACGACGGCGATTAATGCACTTTCCAAAGCCTTGGGGCTGGATTTCAAACGGGTACAATTTACCCCTGATCTATTGCCAGCCGATGTGATAGGCACAGAAATTTACGATCAAAAAAACGGCGATTTTAAAATCAAACATGGCCCCATTTTTACCAATCTACTCTTAGCCGATGAGATTAACCGCGCCCCTGCTAAAGTACAATCCGCCCTTTTAGAAGCGATGCAAGAAAAGCAAGTCACCATTGGCGATGAGAGTTTTGCCATTTCCCTTCCTTTTTTAGTTATGGCAACGCAAAATCCGCTCGAACACGAAGGAACGTACCGCTTACCCGAAGCGCAACTGGATCGTTTTTTGATGAAAATCATCGTAGGGTATAATAGTTTTGAAGAAGAGATGGAAGTGGTCAATCGTGTCGTACAACGAGGCTTTGAGAGCATTGTAAAGGTCGCTGATACACAAGATATTCTACGTCTTCAACAGCAACTCTCCACCATTCACATCGATGAAGCGTTGCAAAAATACATGCTGCAAATCATCTTTGCCACACGTTCCCCTAAAGCGTATGGGCTGGAATCCTTAGAAGCCTACATCCATTTCGGGGCAAGTCCAAGAGCCTCCATTGATCTGCTTAAAGCCTCCAAAGCTTTAGCACTCATTCGTGGCAAAGATTATGTCTCTCCGTATGATGTGGCAGAGGTTGTCTCTGGTGTATTGCGTCACCGCATTATCTTAAATTACCAAGCTGAAGCGGAAGATATCAGCGTGGATTTCATCATCAAAAAAATCATGCAGACGATCAAAGTACCTTAAGGGTATCATGATGCAGACTCAAAAAGCCATCTTGGTTAAAACCAAGCGGAAGATTTTCGCACTTCATTCAGGCAATCACCCCTCCATCTTTGAATCGCGCGGGATTGATTTTAGAGAGATCAAAGAGTACACCTTTGGCGATGAAATACGTAAAATCAACTGGAAAGTGACCGCACGCGAACAAAGTCCCTATGTCAACCGCTTCAATGAAGAGCGCTCGTTAAATGTTTTGGTCGTTTTTTTAATGAGTGGAAGCATCTACTTTGGAACGCAAAAACTCAAACAAGAGAGCATGGCAGAAGTGTTGTCTGCCCTTTCTTATGCAACACTGCATCAGAGTGACTACTTAAGCACGCTCTTTTTTAGTGACAAAGAGGAGTTTTTTCATGCGCCTACCAAGCAAATGGGCTCGTTGGAACGCCTTTTGGATGTGGCACTAACGCTCAATCCCCTTTCCAAAATAGTGAATTACACAGCGCTCAATCATTACATAATGAACCGCATCAAACGCAAATCGCTCATTTTTGTCATTGGTGATTTTTACGGCGATGTGGATTTGAGTGCGATAGTGGCACGCAACGAAGTCTATGCCATTATGGTGCGCGACCACTTTGAGGAGTTTCCTAAACTGCAAGGCGAACACACGCTCATTGACCCAAGTACGATGCGTCAGAGCTCTTTTTCACTCAGTGGTTCTCAACTCAAAGCCTACGCCAAACGGTTGGAAGAGCAAGACGCTCACACCATCGCGCATTTTAAAAAACATAAAATCAAACACATCAAACTCTATACGGACGAAGAGCCGTATGAGAAATTGTTTGAACTTTTTAGGGGTTAAGATGGAGCAATTACGTGATATCAAAGGCTTGGTTGAGATCCCTTTTCCCACTCTCTGGCTCATCATCGGCGGTCTTGTCGTGGTGTGCCTTCTTGCTCTTGGAGCGTATCTTTGGTACCGTTCTAGGCAGCGTAAAAAAGCACACAGTGTAAGAGCAAAAGCGCTGATCGTTTTGAAGCAGATGGACTTTAGCGATGCCAAAGAAGCAGCATACTGTTTTACCCACAATGGCTATCTAGTTCTAGGTGAAAATGCTTTACATGTAAAGCATTACGAAGCGATCGTTCATGACTTAGAAGCGTACAAATTTAAAAAAGAAGTTCCTTCCTTGGATGAAGCGATGATAACACGTATGCAAGCGTTTATTCATGAGGTTTCCCATGTTTAGTTTTGAATACCCTTACGCGTTTGCGCTTTTATTGCTCTTTTTCGCCTCTTTTAAGTGGTTGAAAATGCGAAGTTCGGTTTTGATTTTTCCCAATGTACCACTCCTGCACCAAGTGGAACACAAAGGCGGTTTTGCACGGCTTCTTAGCAAGTATTTAGCGATTTTCTCGCTCGTTACAGCACTTGCTTCGCCTGTGATTAAAGATGAAACCATTCTTCAGCATGGCAAAGGGTACGAGCTCTCTTTGATTTTAGATGTGAGCGGTTCAATGCATGAGAGCAATAAAATAGGCATCGTCAAATCCATCGTGCAAGAGTTCATTGAAGCGCGCAAAGACGACAAACTCGCCCTCAGTGTCTTTGGTGATTTTGCCTACGTTGCCGTACCACTGACCTTTGATAAGCATAGTTTGCTCGACCTCCTCAGTCGCCTCGATGCGGGGGTTGCGGGTGTGCATCAAACGGCACTCTATGAAGCGCTTTATTTGAGCAGTAACATCTTTAAAACCTCGACTTCTCCAAATAAAATTGCGATTTTACTGACCGATGGTATGGATAATGCTGGCACAGTTCCCATGGATGTCGCCATTAAAACGGCGCAAAAATACCATATTAAAGTCTACACCATCGGCGTTGGAGGCTCCAACGATTACAATCCAAACGTCTTGCAAACCATCGCTAAAGAGACAGGTGGCATCTTTTTTGAAGCCAATTCCAAACAACGTTTGGAGGAGATTTACCATCAAATTGACAGCCTTGAAAAGAGTGAAATTACCGCCGATAAGTACGTCAAAAAAGAGTACTTTTTTCAGTATTTTCTTCTCTCAGCCCTTGTGTCTATGGGACTTTATATGATACTTTCCAACAAGGAGTAAGGTGTGGAATTTTTAAATCCAGAAGCGTTTTGGGCACTCTTAGCACTGCTCCCCTTAAGCTATTTTCTCACACGACGCAGCAGTAGCCTAGAGTCACTCTTTGCCCCTGAAATCTTTGCCAAAATGAGCTTTTCACGTCAAAGTCTCTCACGGCGTTCGCGCAATGTGCTGATGCTTTTAGCGATGAGCTTCGTCATCATTGCCCTTGCTCGCCCCGTTCTCAAAGAGGGCGAAGTCACTGTCGATACAACATCCATCGATGTCGTTGTGGGCTTTGATCTCTCTGCTTCCATGTTCAGCGATGACGTTTACCCAAGCCGTTTTGCACTCGCTCAGCAAAAATTTGATGACTTTTTGAATGTCTTTTCTGAAGCCAATGTCGCGGTGATCGGATTTAGTTCACAAGGCTTTTTGGTCGCTCCTTTGAGTCGTGATTTTCACACCTTGCGCTTTTTGGTCGAACATATGAATGCCCACTCCATATCGCAAAAAGGAACCAACATTCTCTCAGCCCTTCAAAGCGCTGAAAACTTAATGAAAGAGGGCACGCACAAAGCATTGATTTTACTCACGGATGGTGGTGATACGCAGACGTTTGACAAGGAGATCGCCTACGCGAAGACACACGGCATAAAAGTCTATGTTTATGCCATCGGTACAGAAAAAGGCGGCGCGATTAAGACGGAGAGTGGCATGCTTACCGATGATAAAGGCAATGTCGTCATCACCCATCTCAACGAGTCGATAAAACAGCTCGCGCTGCAAAACGATGGCGCGTACTTGCGCTACTCGTTGCGTCATGATGACATCAAAGCAATGGTGGAAGACATTCGCTCTAAATTCAAAAGTCATACCCGTAAAAGCGACACGATTCATGCCTACCAAGAGCTGTTTTACTACCCCTTGATGCTAGCAATTTTGTTTCTACTCCTCAGTCTCATTTCTTTACCACAAAGGAGAGTTCATGGTTAAATCACTCCTTTTACTCGTCTGTTTGATGGGTGTTATGCAAGCGGGTCTGCTTGATTTTTGGAATGCGAGTCAAGCAAAAGAGGCGTATGCAAAGGGCGATTACCCCAAGGCCTCATCGCTGTATCAAAGCTTAGATCAGACTAACGATAATGCCGCGTACAATTTGGGCAATGCCTATTACAAAGAAAAGGCGTATGACAAAGCTTTAGAGGCGTATCAACACGTTAAAGACCCAAAACTTTTGCCTCAAACCTTGCACAATATGGGAAATTCCTATGCGCAATTGCACCAAAATGATAAAGCAATCGCGGCGTATGAATCCGCGCTCAAACTCAAAGAAGACGAAGACACACGGTTCAATTTAGAGCTCTTGAAAAAAGAACAAAAACAACAAGAACCAAACCAAGACAAATCTTCTCAGAACAATCAAAATCAAGACAAACAGCAAAAATCGTCTTCTAAAGAGCAGCAACCCAAAGATGCTAATGCGTCAAATAACGCAGGCAATTCTGAGCCTCAGCAAAGCGACAAACCTTCTCAAAATGAGCCTAAAAATGCTCAAGATGCTACCTCTTCGGCGCAGCAACAACCCACCCCTTCCAAACCTGAAGAAAAACCTTCATCCAAGGAACATGAGGCTCAAAAAGAAGCTGAGAAGAGGAGCGAACAACAGGCTCAACAAGAGCAAGCGGTGCAAGCAGAAGACCCCAATGCGCCTATTAGCAACCATGAAGAGCGGCAATGGGATAAAATGTTGAACCAAAGAGGGGTGAACACGTTGATGTTGCCACTGAGCAACAAAGGAGAAAAAGATGATACTTCAAAACCTTGGTAAAATAGCGCTTCTTTGCATCTGCTTCTGCGCTTCACTTTTTGCGGACGCGTCGATTCGTGTCGATAAAATGGCGTTGTACCCAGGCGACACCGTGACCTTTACACTCAGCGCAGAGGGAAGTGATGTCACGTTTCCGAGCATTGGTTCAGTGGATGAGTTTCCCATTTTAGGCACATCCAGCGCCAGTAGCATTCAGATGATCAATGGCAATACAACCCGAAATATTTCACGCAGTTACACCTTTTCGCCAACACACGATGTCACGATTCCTTCCTTTAGCGTGAAAATCGCGGGTAAAGCGTACACCACAGAGCCTCAAAAAATCACCGTTTTAACGCCACAAGCCAGCAAATCGGGTGAGCCTTTTGTCGTAGAGCTCAAAGCCGATAAAAAGAGTGCGTATGTGGGCGAGCCGATCAAACTCAGCATGATTTTCAAACAACAGGTGGGTGCAAAAGCCGATAAAGTTGAAGTCAGTGAGCTTTCACTGAAAGACTTTTGGGTCAAGAAAGAAGATACTCTCCATCAAAACGTTGAAGGCGAGTATGTCACCAAACAGTATGATTATGTGCTGTTTCCTAAAAAAGCAGGCGACATTGAGATTCCCGCCATCTTTTCACGTGTCGGTACCGCCGTCAAATCAGATATGGGAGCAGGCGGTGGACTCGATAGTTTTTTCAATGATTCGCTTTTCGCCCCCATGCAAATCAAATGGAAACAGGTTTTTTCCAACGCGTTACATGTAAACGTGAAACCTTTACCTGCCAACACCTATCTTTATGGTGATTTTTCCATCGAAGCGCGTGTGGATAAAACGTCCACCGAGCCTAATAAGCCCATTAATCTCACCATTCATATTAAAGGCAAAGGAAACATCGATGACATCGCCCCGTTTAATCCTTCGATCAATGATGTCGCACTGTATGCCGATGCGCCCAAAGTGGAGGCTTCGTTAAACAAAGAGGATTATGAAGGCGAATTTAGCGAGCATATCGCGTTTGTCTCCGATAAAGATTTCACGATTCCCTCTTTTGAACTCTCCTATTTTGATGCCAAAACGCATACGGTGGTAACGCAAAAAACGAACGCCATACCCATTCACATCATCGGTGCGGTGGCTACAAGTGCGCCTACCTTGGAGAAGAACAAAAGCAGTGAGCCAACGGCTGTGCCAGTAACATCCGAGGAGCAGAAAAAGCCCTTTTCCATTCAACCGTACATGAACGCTCTTTACGCAACACTGGGCATTCTTTTGGCTCTCATCTTTGGGGCATGGCTCGTCCAAAAACAAAAAATGCATCCAGTATCCCCGACGCACGCTTTAGCCATAGCGATTGATAAAGCCAAAAATGATAAAGCCTTGTTTGATCTTTTGCTTCCTTATGCTAAAAAAGATGCGTTGATCGCGGAAATTTTGACCAAACTCGAAGCCAATCTTTACGGTGGAGCACATCACATCATCGACAAAAAAGAGCTCAAACGGTTGGTTGAGGAAAGAGGTATTGCATAACTTTTTGAAGTTAAAATCGTTACAGCAATCTTTACATGTAAAGATATTTTGAGTGGCTTAGTAAATTTTTTGTATAATTTTTCGATGATCAAGGAGTTACGCATTGATGAATGAATTTATTTTAGGATTGATCACTTTTCTCACATCCGTCCTCACAGGTGCTGTAGGGATGGGCGGTGGCTTATTGTTGATCGCTATTCTTCCATCTTTTTTACCACTCAATGCGCTTATCCCCGTTCATGGACTAACGCAAATATCGAGCAATGTATCAAGAGCCTATTTTGGACATAAAGATATTCAGTACAGCGTTGTCCCCAAATTCTTGATTGGCTCTCTTGTCGGTGTTGGTATTTTTGCTCTTTTACTCCATCTTATTACGATCAAATATATCCCTTTATTTATCGGAACGTATATCTTATTATCCTTATGGTCTCAAACTTTTAATGACAAAATAAAAAAATATGAAAGCTACTACGTCATTGGATTTTTTCAATCAGGACTTTCTGTTGTTGTCGGCACAACGGGTCCACTTGTCATAACAAAACTCATTAAAGAGTTTGAAGATAATGATAAAGTCGTTGCTACCTCTGCGGTGCTTATGAGCATTACACATAGTTTAAAAGCGCTCGTCTATCTCAATTTTGGATTTATTTTTGCTGACTATCTTGGAATGATTTTCTTTATGATTGCCTGCTCTATTTTAGGCTCATATGTAGGTACAAAATTGAGAAATAAGATCGATGGTAAAAAATTATTCTTTGCATTAAGAATAGTGCTTTCTATTATGGCATTTAAATCAATTCTAACGATTTTCTCATAGAGTTTTGCAACACTTTCTTATCACGCCTTTTAGGTAAAGCCTAAAAGCTCACACTATGCCGCTGTGGCACTAAAACTAGCCTCTTTCGAGGCAGAAAATCCTAGACCAATGCCCTGTCTAACTTTGCAAAGGCATCGTCTATTGTCTTTCGAGAGCTGTCAATGTCACCTTTGATTTGATTCCAAGAATCGTCCATCTCAACATTGAGCTCTCGTATCTGAGTCTTCATGTCACTCACCATCTTCTCTAGTTCTTCAATATCTTTGAAAGATTGAATACGCTCTACATCCGAAAAACCTCTTATCTTGGCTTTCAGTACATCTAGTTTTTCCCGTGCATGATCCAACTCAGTTTCAATTTCTTGTTTGTATGTTTCTATTGTGCTCATACTATTTCTCCATAATGTTAGTAGGGTTTTCATGGGATATTCTCCCGAAAAACCTCATTCTGTAAGACTTTACTCTATTTTTCAAGCCAATTGGAAGATCGCTATGTCTGTATTTTTACTTTTTACTGAAAAGATACAATCCAACAACAAAACTGACAGCACCAAAAATATAATAAGTCATTACTTTATCGGTATCGGCACCTGTCACAGCTTGTGTTACTTGTGAACCGATAGAGCTTGATAACTGAAACCCCCATATCGCAACACCAATTCCCACGACGGCAAGAACAAGACCTATAATTTTTGTAGCACCAAAGCCTTTTTGCATGGTAATCTCCTATCTTTAAAAGAGCTAAAAGAACGCAGTCTTTACTACACTATACATCAATATTTCTTGTTTAGAATCTTTAAAATTCGGAGTTAAAAATGCAGGTGATTTAGAATTAAGGAAAGGAGATATGTGCCTCTTTTGAGATATTAAAAAGCTTTACATGTAAAGAAGGTTAAAAGTTTAGTCCGTGTATGCTTTTTCGGAAAGATCGTGAAGTTATTTAAAGGAATTGTATGAGTAGAATGAAGCATCTTTTAGAACCAAAAACTATCGAAAAAATAATTTCACTCAATGGCTATATTGAAATTAATAATTTAAGACAGTTGAATCTATTGGATGCCAAGGCACTATCTACAAAGATGAATGACTATAACCTACCTACATTTTCTGAATCCGATATTTACAATCTATGGTGTCTTGGCTTTATTAATGCAGATGCTATTTACTCTAAAACATCTATCAATCTTCCAGATATAGAATATATTGGAAATAATTATTATGACTCAAAAGTGTATATTGATCGTAGAAAGCCTGTTGTTTTAGAAAAATATTTGAGTGCTTTTCAAAATATTCCTAAATACAACGAATCTATGAAGCTATACTTTCACCCTTACAGATGCTTTGTGCTGTATGAACTTGCTATTAAGTTTTTTAATTCTGCGGCAGTACCATCATATTTAATGCAAAATGCTGAAGGTTACGCTCAAGTGATTCAATGGCACTTAGAACGGTTTGAAAAAAGTATGCAAAACAGTATTTCAAAAGATATTCTGAGTTATTTCAACACTTTAGTTTCTTTATCCACAATTATTGAGCCTATAACACATCGCATCGTTTATGAAAATATTTCAATAAATTATCCCCATTCTTTTGAACAAATTACATTAGAGCTAGAAAAACTTCGAAACCAAACGATTGAATTACTTCAAGAAATTGGAGAAGATAGACTTGTATATTACAAAAATGAGTTTTGTCAAACGGCAGCTTCTCTAGATAGCAATAATAATTTACACCTCTTAATTCGTTTAATGAGGAATAATATACGTAGTCATTTAAAAGGGCAGATTGCAGCAGCCATGCAATTTAAAGAAGCTTCGGAAGGCTTTCGAAGAATCATGGAATTTATGTATGAAAAAGAATTTCCAGAAGAAGATGCTTGTGGTTATACAACAGTGAATCAACAACATAAAATAAAGATATATGGCCATACTAGAATTTTAGATGGTAATAAAAAAATATCAAATTTATTTATTCGTAATTTAGGGCTAGATTTTGGGATCAAAATCAATGTTTATGTAGAGGGAGAAACGGAATTCGGCGCCGTAAAATTTGTATTTAACAATGAAAATCGTGTAGCTGTCATCAATCTACGAGGAAGTTTTGTAGAAGCAAAGGGGAAAGGCCTAGCATTTAGGGAAAGTTTACGAAAGGATATTGATATGCAGATATATAGCTTCGTTGTATTAGATGCGGATAAAGAAGATAATCTTAGAGTTGTCAAAAAAGCAGCTGAAAATGAAGATTTTTTTGGTGAATTTCTTATCTCTAACCCTGATTTCGAATACGGTAATTTATCAACAAATGAATTATGTCAGATTGTTTCTACTAATGATATTACCAAGGAGACCTTGTTGGAGAAAACGACAGAATGTAATTCAGCGGATGACTTCTTTAAAGTTTTGTATCAGTTAAATTCCGATTTTCGAAGCACCTATAAAAAAGGCGAGGCATGGGGTGCTACTCTCGCAAAGTACCTCTTAGAATGTTATGGCGATAATGATGAAAAACCATTTGTGCATCTGGTTAAGACAATTTACCGTACATTGAATTCAAATTCTTACAAATATGATTTTGAAAGTTTAAAAACAGATAGTATTACAGGGAGATTAACTAACAAATCCAAATAGGGCTAAATTTTTAACTTCTTCTTCCTATTAGCCCAATTCCTTGCATTAAATTTTAGCCAAAACCTGTATAAAACCTTTTACATGTAAAGAAGGTTAAACATAAACCATCTGACATTTTTTCTTTCTTTCCCCTAACCGATACCTAAGAAAACTCTGAATACAATAGAGAAATCTCTTAAAAAGGAAAGACGATGTTTAAGCACCTTATCAACATTTTCATCGGGCTCAGTCTTTTTACAACGTTTGTAAATTCAGCAGAAAAACCACTCATCGTTGGCATGGAGTTACAGTATCCTCCTTTTGAGATGAGCGACAAAGATGGAACACCCAGTGGGGTGAGTGTGGACTTAGCAAAGGCTCTGGGAAAATACCTTGGGCGCGAAGTCAAAATCGAAAATATCGCGTGGGATGGGCTGATTCCTTCGTTGAAAACTGGGAAAATTGACCTTATCATTTCTTCGATGACCATCACCGATGAGCGTCAAAAAACGATCGATTTTTCGATTCCTTATGCGCAAACTAACTTGGCGATTTTGACCAACAAAACAAGTGGTGTGAAGAGCATCGAGGAGTTAAACCAAAAAGGTAAAAAGATTGCTGTGAAAAAAGGGACAACGGGGCATATTTATGCAAACCAATACCTCAAAAATGCTAACCTTTTAGTCTTTGACAAAGAAAATGCCGCCGTATTGGAAGTGATTCAAGGTAAGGCAGATGGCTTTTTGTATGACCAACTGACCATCTATAAAAACTGGGCAAATCATAAAGAGACAACCGTTGCTCTGTTAAAACCATTTCAGGAAAATCCTGAGTATTGGGGTATGGCAATTAAAAAAGGCAATGATGAATTAAGAGAGCGCGTCAATGCGTTTATCAAACAGGCTAAAAGCGACGGCACGTTTGATGCGTTATCTAAAAAGTATCTCACGGAAGCGAGAGCGACGTTTGATAAACTGGGTATTCCATTTTTCTTTTAAGGCAAAACCATTTTACATGTAACCGATTTTTTCATCCAAGAGATTGACCAAAAAGAGAGAGTAAAAACGCACAAAAGCGTTTATATTTTTAACTTTGTGGTTCTTACATGCATCATTACCGCCATCTGTTATGGTATGTTTACCTCTGTCTCCTATGAGTTTCATTGGGATACGATTTATACGTATAAACAAAAGTTTATCGATGGCTTTTTCATGACCATCGTCATCTCCTTTTTTGCTTTGATTTTAAGCCTTTTTATCGGTGTATTTTTCGCGTATGGGCAAAATTCTAAAGTCATTCTTTTGCGGTTTTTTTCGAGGTTTTACATTGAGCTTATCAGAGGAACGCCGCTTTTGGTGCAAATTTTGATCTTTTTCTATGTGTTTGCCAACAATTTGGGCTTTAACAATCGTTACATCGTGGGAACCGTCATTCTCGCGCTGTTTTCGGGGGCTTATGTGAGTGAGATTATCAGAGCGGGCATACGAAGCATTCACAAAAGTCAGTACGAATCCGCACAATCCCTTGGATTTACCCCGTTTCAAACCTATCGGTATATCATTTTCCCCCAAGCTTACAAACGGATTATTCCGCCGCTTACGGGTCAATTTGCCTCTATCATCAAAGACTCATCCTTGCTTTCCATCATCTCGATCAGTGAGTTTACCATGAATGCCCAAGAGGTCAATGCCTACACCTACTCAACGCTAGAGAGTTACATACCCCTTGCCATTGGGTATTTGATGCTCACCTATCCTATTTCTTTTTGGGCGAAAAAGCTTGAAGAGCGGATGAAAGACTAATCGGTTTTTCATGTTACATGTAACGTGAAAAAGCCGTAAGGAAAGTAGCTTCTTGCCACTTTCCTTGCTCTATTTTTTTACCAAGAATCGCTGCTGGAATCACTCATACTATCACCCGAAGAACTATCATCCCATGAAGTGTCATCATTGATACCAAAGTCGTTATCTGCAAAATCAGACGAAGACGGTTGCGGGGTCGTATCGACAGGTGTCGTCGTATGCGCTCCTGCACTCGGAGGTGTTGCGTTATTATTGGCAAAGTGGTTAAACAGCGCTTCACCCGCAGCCACACCAACACCTGCGGCAAGTCCTGTCGCCAATCCAGAAGCGATGCCACTTCCCATTCCACCACTTTGTGGACCAGCAGGGTTCATAGGAGCGTTATTAGGATAGGTTGCAGTTGGAGGCGTTCCACTATTCAAGCCATTGTTGGAAGGTGTAGGCTTTCGGCTAAAGGCTGATCGAATGAGGAAAATAAAAACAAGTGCACCACCACCAAAGAGCAATGCGGTTGTCCAAGGAAAAGGTTTAGAAGAAGATGCTGCACCTTGATGCTCAGTGGACACAAACTTGGTAGCTGCCCCTATGAGTCCAAGTTTATCTTTAAGCGTTTGAACCGCTTGTGGTTTGGCAAATGGCAGTCCTGGCTCTAACTGCTCAGCCACGTTAAGTTCTGAACGCGCTTGCGTAATTTGCCCTTGGGCAGAAAGGATTTCTGCATTGACAAAGTGCGCTTTAGCGCTTTGTGGGTGTGCCTTTAAAACCTCTTCAACCATGGTATGTGCTTCACTGAGTTTACCCGCTTGCGCTGCTTCATAAACTTGGTGTATCGTTGGTTCAGCCTGTGCGAAGCTCACCACGAAGATGAGAACTGTCAAAAATCCAAATATTTTTTTCACGACAACATTCCTTTAGAGGATAATATAATAATGGAATAGTAACGCAATAGTTTTAATAGTGATTAAATAGATGTTTTACGAAATTCCGCCCTCTTCTTAAAGTTCTTTTATTTTAGGCGTTCCAAATGCTTTAAAGGTTATCAGCAATAACGGGGAAAGCAAAAGATCGGCAACAATGGCAACAAAGATTGTGGCGACAGTCAAAAGTCCAAACACAATGGTTGGAACGAAGTTGGATGTCACCAAAACCATAAACCCTATCACCGTCACGCCAGCGCAATAGTACATAGGATTACCAACACTTGCATGGGATCTCATCATTGTGGCAACATAATCACCATCTTTTTTAAGTTCCGCTCTAAACCGCAGATAATAATAAACGGTATTGTTCATCGCCATATCAAAAGCAATGGCAGCAATCGTGATATTCATAATATCCAGAGGTATTTTAAAGATTCCCATAATACCAAATACAATACCAATAGGGATAATATTGACAACAATCGCAATAAGCCCTATCTTAACAGACCTAAATAAAAATAAGAACATCAATCCTAGTATAGATATGGTTTCGCCCACGGTTAAAATTTGAGTCTGATAGAGTGATTGGAGCATGTTATTGTATAAAACCATCATCCCCACAATATCAAAATCACTCTCTTTTAAGCCAATTTCCCTTTCCAATCCTGCTCTTATAGTGTTGATTAACTCTTCGCGCCTGAGATCTTTTGAAGAATCTTTGATACGTATGATAAATCGTGCTTCATCGTTTTCAATGTTAATATACGAATCTAAAAGCATGTTTTTATCTTCTTCAGGAAGCGCTTTGTAAAGAATCCCCAGCTCAAAGCTGTCCAATCCTTGCCCATTTTTAATGATTTTTCCAACCCTTAAAAGTGTTGCAAGTGACGAGACATTTCCAACATTATCCATGCTTTCAAGAAATTTTTGGATTTTCAATATCTCTTCCATTTTTTGGTCAGTAAACCAATATTGCGCTTCACCACTTTGTTTGTTAAACTCTTCTTCAAAACTATCAAGCACGCCGCTAGGGTCTGAACTTTTTTCCGTAGACGCCTGTTTTTTGGGAAATCTTACGACCACTTCAAGTGGCGTGGTTCCACCTAAGTTTTCATCGATTTTTTTCATACCTTGGTAAATTTCTGTTTTATCTCTAAAATAATTAATCATACTATTTTCAACGACAAGCTGCGTTGTTCCAACAATGCTAAAAATGACAACAGCAAGGGAGCCCAGATAAATTGTTTTCGGATATTTTTTGACGGTATTGGCACATGCCAATGTTAATTTTGTAAATTTGTCATACGTTAAAACAGGAGCTTTTTTCTTCAAAGCCATCAACATTGCAGGTGAAAATACAATGGCAAAAAGGAAAGAAATACACGATGCCACTGCCATCATCCATCCAAAATTCATAACTGGAAGGATGCCACTGCTGATGAGCGACATATACGCAACGATTGAACTACACACAACAAATGACATCGGTAAAACCATTTTTTCCATCGTAATGGCGATGATCTCTTTTTGCGATAACTCGGGATTTTTGATGTAGTTTTCGCGGTAATTGGATACAAGGTGAATGGATAAAGAGATTGCCATAATAAGTTGCATGGAGACAAAATTGGAAGAAATAACGGTGACTTCTAACCCAAAAAGCGTGTAGAGTCCCGCCGTAATCACAACCGCCGAAAAGGCTACTGTAACGGGAATCAATACATAACGTAACTGTCTAAAAATGATCCAAAGCACTAAAATCATAATGAGAATAACCGAGATACCATACGTTTTGATGTCATCTTTGACAAAGCTAATCATGTCATCCGCAACCATCATGACGCCGCCTAAAAAGAGCTGTCCACTGTCTTTGTGCACATCGATAATGTCTCTGACCTCTTTAATCACGCGGTGAGATTCATCTTTGACGACCTCTCTATAGTCTTTAAACTCTTTTTGAATGTTTTTAAGTTGAAGTGATTCCTCTTTAGTGAGTTTTTCTACTTTTTGTTTATCTAAAAGCGCGTTGCGAGCTTTGACAAACTCCATGTATTTTGTATCATCTTTTAAATTGATCAGAATGGCCGTTGTTTTAAAATCCGCACTGACAAGATTGTTTTTATAAATAGGACTTGTTGTAAATTCTTCTTGCACCATGGTCTTGTTAATATCTTTGCTTTCAAGTGTTCGTATGTCATCAATAAACTCTTTGATGGATCGTGGTGGACTCTCAAGCAGAGGAACATCCAAAATACTAACGACACTTTTTACGCTATCCACTTTTAAAAGTGCCTCTTTAAGACTTCTGATTGTATTTAGACTCTTGTCAGAAAGCATAGGCTCATTGGGCGAAAAGGAGATGACAAGATAGTCCGAACTGGTATATCGTTTGTGAATCTCTCTAGTAAGTTGAAGGTCTTTATCGTTTTCAAGGAGCAATGTTTCAGCGGAGGCATCCACACTGAGATGCACCGCAAAATACCCAAGGAACAGCGTCGCTAAAAGCAGGATTGATAAAACGATTTTATGATTTTTGGTTATAAAGTCCGAATACATTTCTACATATTTTTCCACGAAAATTTTCCATTCAATTTTAATTTTTTAAGCGTTTTGTTGGATAATTTGGAATAACTACCATTGAGTCTGCAGTATTGTTGCTTTTTCTCTCAAACATTTCGCTATTTTATTTTTTTAATTATATCTTTTTTCAAACACATTTCCTTAATTATGGTTTGACAAAACACCAAATACAAGCATATTAATCCCCTATAAAGCTCTTTTTTACTTTGACTTAGTTAGAATAATTCACCTTTTGCGGGGGGTATGTGACTCTGGTGTGCACCACGGCCTTCAAAGCCGATTGGGTGGGCGGTTGACCGTTTGCTGGTAGGTTCGATTCCTACACCCTCTCGCCGTACTTCAATTCCAACTAATCTTAAATACATTCAAAAACACCTAAAAATAGACACTTAAAGCTAATTCTAATCTCTATCAGTTTAAAATAACCTAAATAAGTTTATGATTTTTATGTACGTTAAAAGGTACGTTTCAAAACAACTGCCAAAAACGGATAAAAAAACGTATCTAAATGAGGGGCTAAAATGCCACGTAAAGTACCACCGTTAACGGATATGCAAGTTAAGAAGCTCAAACCACAAGAGAAGCCCTACATCGTAACGGACGGGCAAGGGTTAAGACTGCTTATTTTAACCGATAAGAAAGTATGGGAATTCATCTATGAAAGCCCAACAGAGCATAAAAGGCGAAAAACCACTTTTGGAACGTACCCTCAAACGTCTCTATTAGAGGCAAGAGAACAAAGAGAAACGTACCTAAAAATGATTCGTAAAGGCATTGACCCCATCGATCAGAAACGTACCCAAAAAATTGAAGATCAAAAAGTACATGAGAGTAACTTCCAAAATGTTGTCAATGGGTGGCTTCAAGCACAAGAGTACCGCTTAGGCAAAGAGACATTTAAGCGCAAACAAGCCCTCTTTGAAAACTTTGTCATGCCTGTGTTTCAAGAGCGAAATATTGCAGATATTACCCATAAAGAGATCGCTATTCTCTTAGAAGTCAAAGCGCAGCAACATCCCGAAACCGCGCGAAGAATGTACCAATACTTTGATGATCTTTGGCGTTACGCATGTAGCCGCGAATACTGCGAAGTTAATGTCATTGCAAACATTCACAAAAGAAGCACTTTACCCACGCCAAAAGTCAAACATTACCCCATCATTACTGAGCCAAAGCCACTTAAAGAGCTTATCAATGCCATTTACCGTTATAGTGGGCATGTCAGCATCAAGAATGCGCTCAAATTCGTTTTACATGTACCATTGCGCGCCTCAAACCTCGTCACGCTCAAATGGGCGTACATCGACTTTGAAAATCGATCTTTAACCATACCGCGTGCCGAAATGAAAAGCAAAAATGCAGATCCAAGAGATTTTACTTTACCGCTGACACATGAAGCCATAGCCATTTTAAAAGAGCAGTATTTATTCACATCACACCTTGAATACGTTTTCCACCTCAACGGCTCACACATCAACAAAGAAAGCCCTACAATGGCTCTGAAACGTTTAGGTTTCAATGATGAGGTAAACGGACGAAAACAAACCGTTCACAGCTTCAGAGGTACGTTCAGAAGCCTCGCCGACACCTACCAAAGAGAGCACAATTGCAGCTATGAGGCAAAAGAGAAAGCCTTAGATCACGCAGTAGGTGGAAAAACGGAACGTGCCTACAACCACAAAGCCGATCACTTCAAAGAAATCACTATTCTTTTGAACTGGTGGAGTGGGTATGTTTTGGCGATGATGGAGGGGTAAGAATGACTTTTATTGAAAAACTAAGTAGCAACTGTATGGACCATGTTTGCAACGATGAACAGTCAAAAAAGATTGAAAAAATGCTTGAAGTATTTGCAATTTATGGACAGTACCTCAACGATATTCTACCAAATTATCATTTTACGATTGCTCAAGAATTATCTCATGAAATCTTCACATACTCACTGGAATTAACTACCTTTTGTAACCACGAATTTAAACGACCAAAAGAAAATAAAACCCTTGCACCTGCATCTATTATCTCAAGAGACATTAAAACACTTGAAAAAGCACGCTTACTTATTCTTGATAAGATAATACATAAATACCTTTTTTTACATGATTGCAAAATGCCTATTGGCTACAATAGAGAAGATTTTAACAAGCTTTATTTTGAAACAATATCTATTCACCAAGATAGCGAAAGAATTGATATTCTCGAAGATATAGAAAAAGATAAAAAATCATTTGACACTTATTTTAATTTAACGGATATGATAAAGGACTTAGAAAGTAAAAGTTTTGAGATATTCGATGAATTAAATTATTTTATACCAAAAGCCAATAAAAACAAAATTAGAGAAATTTTAATGACGGTCAGAAAACAATTTAAATTAAAAGCGTCACACGAGGAAAAGCAACTATTAGATAATTTATAAAATACTACTATTATTAATTTTTAGTCATTTCAATGGTTAGACTAAGTTTTTAAAATGCTCTAAAATACTCCCATAAACTATCAACGGAGTAACACAATGCTAAACCCAACACCCCCACAACGACTTAGAGCCAAACAAGTGGCTTCAGAAAACTCCATCGGTCTTAGTACCGTCTGGCGATATGTAAAGCTTGGTAAGCTTAACCCTATCCGTGTCACTGACGGCGTGACCGTTTTTGACCGTGATGAGGTCAATGCTTTTTTTGCTGGTAAAACCTCAACTGGTGTAAGTAAATGAGCGAGCGACCCAATAGCATCTTCGTCCCGATCGATTACGTAAGAGAGCTAAGAGCATCAGGGCAGATCGATAAAGCGGACGCTTTTTTGACCTACTTCGCTGATATGCACGATGACGAGTGGTATGGCTTCCCTTTTTACGCGAAGCGGTGGCATGTTGACCCACAAACAGCACAACAATGGATCAATGAGTTTTCTAATCAAATCAGCATCTACTTTGCAACATGGCAAATCGTTAATGACTCACATTGCCATGCAGTAAGTGCAAAAGTATAGAGGTAGAGACCATGAATGAAGAAATGAGCTATCAATTCACCCCTACACACTATGTCACATCACTTCAAAAGAGAGGAAAACGAGAGAAAGCACGTGCTTTCTTTGAATACTTTTTTGACATGCAAAGAGGTAATGAAAACTCTGTCTCTTTTTATGCTACCTCTTGGCACATAAGCAAAGCCACAGCAGGGAGATGGTTACAAGAATTTAAAGATGAAATTCATAAATTTTTGGAGCTATGGAATACAAAAAATGATCAAAAAAGTGTGAGACGATTTTGTGAACGTGATGAGACGATAAACACCTCTAAAATATCGGCAAATAGGGAGCTCCAAAAAAACAATGAGACGATTTTCAAAAATGAGCGAGACGAAGTAATAATATTAAGAGATAATAATAACGCGCATACGCGCGAAAGTGACTATGATAAAAACTTTGAAAAGCTTTTTATGATGGCAAGGAGATCTTATAAATTCATCGGCAACAAAGAAACTGCTTACCAAGAATATAAAAGACTATATCCACATATACAGCCACAAGATATGGCATACGCTTATGCTTTACATGTAAAAGACCCTCAAAATTTCAAAAAGCCTTTTAACCTTACAAACTTTATGCACAATGATGCTCATATTAGCTATTTAGCACTGCGTCTTATCATAAAACTACAAGACAAACAGCTTCCTTTAGAGGGTTGGTACGATAAAGAATCGGAACTGCTCCGCACAAGTGATGATGCATTGATACTTACAAAAGAGCGATTTAGTGAGTTGCTATGTAAAGGCGATATTCAGATATTACCCCAAATGAAAATACCAGGGGCACATAAATGAGCGAATTTATAAACGAATGGATACTGGAGAAGATCAGCAAAAGCCCTAAGAAATTTGGTGGATTTTCCTCTAATCCACTGATCATGCTCGAGTTCCTAAAAGAGTTCTATCCTGATGCAACCGTCGCAGAACTTACGCCGCAACACATGAGCAAACTTTCTACTATTAGCAGAACAAAGAATAAGCTACTCAAAAAGAACCCAAACCTTGATCGTAGAAAATACCCTCAAACAAGTTTCCAAATGCTTTCAAACGAATTAGAATAACTAAACGTGCACGGCTTAAAGAGGGTTACGTGTTAAAGTGAGATGTAACATACTCTAAAATTTAAAAGAGAATACGGCTCATAAATAAGCCATAAGAGGCTAAATTTGAACGAACAGGCTTTCAAAGCTATCTGAGTATGTCAAAAGCTCTTAGCGTTCAAATTTGAATCTCTTTCAAAGACCACGCGCAGCAATGATGAGATTAAAAAGATTAGGTTCTTCTGACGCATTCACAGATAAGGGTAGTGCAAGCCTCGACAATAACGCAGTTTTGGACTATGCAACTTGCTAAACTTTTCTATCTTTTTTTGTTTGGTGAACATTTTACAGGAGGAAGGGGGCATCAAATCTCTACAGCCTTAAGCCTCCCAACACCGAGTCTGCCGACATCTTTTCACAGAAACCAACATGAGGGGGTGGGCTTATAAGCGTAAATCAATAGATCGCTTATTCTTGATTGTCTCTGTAGTGGCATGTATGCGCAAAATAGCAAGAGGAGATGAGCAAAACCTCATCACACTCAATCAAAAAAATCAAATGCAAAATTATGGGCGTGATAGGCTTTGGGTAGATGTTTCCATTTTTAAAGAGGAAACAGCGGAACAATCCGCTCATTGTTTGCCCTGATCTCTTAAGCTTCAAATTTAAGGAATTTCAAGCGCGTTGAATATAATTATTGAAAATTATACTTTTCAGGATACTATGTTTTTAGAAAAGCCCTAAAATAGGCACTTTCAAAATTAAGCTAAAATTATTTAAGGTTATTTGAGATTAAATGAGCTAAAACTAATAAAAAAGTTTAAGAATTGAATTTTTTTGATAGATTTTTGGATTAAGATTACCATTGAGGTGAGCGGAAAGATCCGCTCTTTTTACTCAGTCAGTTTTTGACTCCTACTTTCCCATTTCGAAACTCGTTCTTCATCTCTCACCTCAAACAATCCCTCATTAGCAAATTTATCCATAGGGATTGTAAACTCATCTGAAAGCGTTATGAGATCATCTTTATATTTTTGCATCGATGGGATAAAATCATCCACCATCTTTTTATAATGTGATGATACTCTGTGCATTGCCTCTAAAACGTTATTATGATTGATAGCTATTTGGGTACGTGCTTTTTCGTAGTGAGATACCTTTTCATAAAGTGCCAGTGGCTCTGACATTCTGCTGATTTGATCCGTTAATGAGGTCACTTGCTTTTTTAATGCCTTATTTTCAAGCTGCAGCGCTTTGATGTCATCAGCTTTTGCCTTATAACTCTCCATCTCTCTTTTATAAAAAGCAACATCTTCCTCCAGTTGCTCTACCAATTTTACCAACTTACCTTTACCCATGATTGACCCCTTTTGTCTAAAATGATATAATCAATGTTCAAATAGTCTAAGCTTTTTATGTACGTTTTTGTGTACGTTTAGCATTTACAAACAAAGCTTAAATACCTAAAAATAGCGTTTAAACGGCACATGTTCGGGAGCTACACCCGCCATTACTTCTTCAAACCCTCACATGATACACTTTACATGTAAAAGAGAGTACATGAACATCAAGCTTCCACATGACCTTGGCAAAATTCTTTACGTACAATCTATTGACATTAAAAAGCGTATTCGCGCAGAGATTGGTGTGCGCATTGCGCAACTTCTTTTTTGCGGTTTTGGCTTCGCTATCTCTTTGGTGATGCTTTACAGCGGATGGCAAAAAGAAGATGTGTGGCATGGGCTTATCGGTGCTTTGTTTTTTCCCTTTTTCTTTATGATTGTTCTATTACTCAAAGATTTATTGCGCACGACACTGGTGGTTGTATGCGATAAAGGCATCGCTCGCTTTACCCTTAATTACGCACTTAAAATCTGTCAAAGTGAAATTTTTTACTTCAAAGAAGCAACACATTGCACACAAGAAGAGGGATTTGTTGACCCACACAGTCCCGTCAGTAAAAAAGGCTACCGATTTGCAACCACATGGTTTGATGGAGCGCGAAAATGCTTTTGCATCAGTCATCTAAAAGAAGATGAAATCGCTGATGCTCATCCCGATAAAGAGGCTGCACACGTGGGCAAAGAAGCCTATGAGTCCTTTTGTATTCAAAAGAAAAACCTTAAACACATACCTTTACCATAGTTTTCCCCCACTTTTAACACCATTTTCCCTTCTGCTATTTTTTAGAGTAGCGTCATTGCTTTTGTTACAAATACAGAAAAATTTATTCCTGTATATATTTAATTTTAAATATTAATATAAAAAAATTTATAAAAGTCATTTTAACGTCGTTTTCATCTGTTAAATTAAGGAGCATTTAAATAAAACTTTAAAAGGAGAAAAGTATGAGACTAGCTAAACTTAGCTTGGTGGCTATCGTAGTTGCTGGACTTGCATCGAGTGCATTTGCAGCTTCAACAACATTGGAGGACGCATTTAAAAATGGTAAAGTAAGTGGTGAGCTTAGAGCTTACTATTTTAGTAAAACTGACAGTGCGGGCAACAATAGAGAAGATCTTTTCACGACAGGTATTTTGCTTAACTATAAAACAGATACATTCTATGGTTTGGGTGCTAATTTTACAGCGCAAGGTAACGCTTCACCATTTGCTACGGATGCGGACAAAGTCAGATTTAATAGCGATGAATACGGCACGGGCGCTGTTCTTTCAGAAGCATATCTTTCATATACCCTCGGCAAAACAACTGCTCAAATTGGCCGTATGTTTATCGATACACCTCTTGTAAGCAGTAGTGGTTCAAGAATGACGAAAGAAGCATTTGAAGGTGTTACTGTCGTAAATACAGACCTACCAAATACAACATTAATTGCTGGTTATGTTCAAAAATTCCAATCTAGAACCGATGGTAAGGGTAATGTTGGTAAATTTACAAAATCATTTGCAACAGGTTCTGCGGATGCTGTTGATCTTGACAATGGTGCTTATACCTTAGTAGTTATCAACAAATCAATTCCTGGATTAACATTAACAGGTGCTTACGCCTATGCAGATGTTGAAGATGTAGATGGTATCCATTTAGGATATGTTGAAGCATTGTATACAGGTAAAGCAGGTGATTTTGGGTATACCCTTGCTGCTCAAGACTATTACAATAGCTTCAAAAATGCCGCAGGATTTGCAGATGATTCAATCAATGCATATGGTCTTAAAGCAGGTTTGAGTTTTAAAGGTCTAAATGGTTATGTAGCATACTCTAAAACGAGCAATGACGATGTAGCTAGTGGTAATATTATTTCTGGATTAGGGAATGGTGCTGACTTACTTTATACCGATCCTGTTTTCTCTACTCCAGGATATCAAAAAAATACCGATACGTATGCTGTTGATTTAAATTACGACATTACAGCCGCAGCAAATGTTGGTGCCCGTTATGTAGAGTCTGATTTCAATGACAACACAAAAGGTTCATACACCTCTCTTTACGCTTCTTACAAATTTGACGGTGCTTTGAAAAACTTCAAATTAGGTGCTGAGTTTGAGTCTAAAGGTAAAGACAAAGATGGTGATCAGTTGAGATTTAAAGCCAACTACAAATTCTAATTTTTTCTTTCTTAGCCCACTTCATTTTGAAGTGGGTTCCTTTTTAAATAGTCTATTCATGATTTATTCTTTTTCATTCTCCTGTTTCTCAGCCCCACTCCTTATAATATCTATACCGTACTTATCACGTAGTTTGGTCAGTTTCTCAGACAACCGTTTTGACTTCTCGTCCTCCTCTACATGTAAAAGGGAAAAGGTCTTGGTTTGTGAAGGCGTGATGAAGTTTGAAAGCGCCAAGCCTAGATGCAAAATCCCATAATGGGGGTGTGTGTCAAGTGATGAAAACATCTGAACAACCCACTCACGGTACAAACCCTCGCTAAAAGAGCGATCAAGCGTTTGGGAGCTTTTAGAGGAAATGCCATTTTCGTAGCGTAGATATAAATAATAAGTCGTTGGGTGCAAATCCAGCTTCGCAATCGTATAAGAGAGATGACGTGAGAGAATAATCGCACGGCGCAACACCTCATCACGGTTATGAATGACATGAAAATTGCGCGAAATGCCAATGGAACGACGATCTCGCTTGGTCACCACGGGTTCATTATCGACCCCGCTGATGCGCGCAAGCAAGTCTTTACCGATGGTGCCCCACGCGGAAACAAGCTTATGATGCTCCAACACTTCGCCTAAAGTTGCAATACCATAGCTTTCAAACTTTTTCTGAAGCACCCGCCCGATGCCAGGAAAGGTTGCAATGGGCATCAAAGAGATAAACGAAGCGATCTCATGTTGAGGAACTAACGTCAGTCCATAGGGTTTGCGAAAATCTGTCGCAAGTTTTGCGATCCACTTGGAACTTGAGGCTCCAATAGAAATGGGCAGATCAAATTTCTCTAAAATCTCTTTTTGCAAGGAGGCAATAAAAGTGTGTGTCTCCTCCTCTTTCACCCAACCTTTCAAATCGCCCCAAAACTCATCAATGCTGTACTGCTCCAAGATGGGGATTTTGGTCTGTAAAAAAGCTTTGAGTTTGGTGGAAAGCAGTTGATAAAAAAGATGGTCACTAGGTACAATGAGAAGCTTCGGGCACATCGCGAGTGCATCACGAAGCGAAGTGCCTGTTTTGATGCCGTACTTCTTTGCTTCGTAACTCTTCGCAATCACAATCCCATGAACACGCCCTTTTTCATCCATAAACTCGCTTTTCCACGCCTCTTTATCAAAGCTTGAAAATGTTTTTTTATGTTGAATGAGTCCATTGAAACCACCCACGGACTCGGTCATGACGCTTTCACTATCAAGCGTACTAAAGATTTTAGCATCACTACTTTTGCACACAACAACTGGCTTACCTTTCAAAAAAGGTGTCCTCGTTCGTTCAGCAGAGACAAAAAAACAGTCCAAATCCAGATGAATAATCACGCAAAACCTTTTTACATGTAAAGATAAAAACAGTATAGACGAATTTCAAAAAAAGCCTCAAAAATATTTCTATATGAAATTTTTTACTGCGTCAACGTAGCCACAAAATTTTTCATCTCTTGTAACCAATTTATTTAAAAAATTTAGCTACAATTCTACGCAAATAAAACCACCTAAAAAGAAAGGAGCAGTCATGGACGATCACCCGAGTTCTCGTAAAGTCTGCTCCTTTGTAGGTGGTTTGTTTTTGCCCTGCACAAAACTTTAAATCAGCCGACTCTAAGCCCTAAACCACCTTCTTAACATTATAAGAAGGAATGAGCTATGTTCAAATATGACTATTTTTTTCACACCTTAGTGCCTGCATTTTTGCCAAAAAACTTTAAAGCATCCAAGCAAAATATCGCCAGTACACAGTCTAGCACCCACAAACTCAAAGAACTTGCAACCTGTTCCAAAGAAGAACTCTTTAAAAAGCTTGGTAGTTCTGAAAAAGGGTTAAGCAAGCATGAGGCGCACAAACATCTTTTAAAATTTGGGGCGAATATCATTTCGGAAAACAAAAAAGCCAACCCTTTGCTGGTTATTTTTGAAAATATTAAAAATCCATTGACACTCATGCTTATCGTTCTTGCCACTGTTTCACTTTACATGGACGATGTACGAACTGCCGTTGTCGTTGGAGGCATGACACTTCTGAGTGTTGCGCTCTCTTCCATGCAAGAATTTCGTTCCAGCAAAGCGGCTGAAAAACTCAGCAGTATGGTCTCATCAACTGCAACAGTACTCAGGCAAAATGATGAACCCAGTTCAGATGAAATCACTACCCAATCTAATTATAAAATCCATGAGTCTCACTCTCAAACCATTGAAATAGCCATCAAAAAGATTGTACCTGGCGACATTGTCCATCTGAGTGCAGGTGACATCATCCCCGCAGATCTGAGAATCATCAGCTCCAAAGATCTCTTTTTAAATCAAGCCTCGCTGACAGGTGAAGCGATGCCTGTGGAAAAAGTTGCCATCAATGAACCGCATGAAATTGAATCCATGATAAGCGCACATAATATCTGTTTTATGGGTTCTAGTATTGAGAGTGGAACAGCGATTGGCGTTGTGTGTACCACAGGAAAAGAGACCTATCTTGGCTCCATTGCCAAAGTGATTGAGAGTGCGGCGGAGCCAACAAGCTTTGATATAGGCATCAAAAAATTTACATGGTTGATGCTTCGATTTATGTTTGTCATGGTGCCTGTAGTGATGCTGGTCAATGGCTTTTTAAAACATGATTGGATGGGTGCCTTTTTATTTGGACTCTCTGTTGCCGTGGGGCTTGCTCCTGAAATGCTACCGATGATCGTCACGGTCAATTTAAGCAAAGGTGCCTTTGCACTCTCAAAGCAAAAAGTCATTGTTAAAAAGCTCAGTGCCATTCAAAATTTTGGAGCGATGGATGTTTTATGCACCGATAAAACAGGCACACTTACCCAAGATAAAATTATCCTCGAACAACATGTCAACGTCAATGGTGAAAAATGTAACCATGTTTTAGAATTAGCCTACTTAAACAGTTTCCATCAAACTGGCTTGAAAAATCTTCTGGACGTCGCTGTTTTGGAGCACTCTGAAATCGAAGGGTTGGCAGTTAATGAATTTCCCAATAAAGTAGATGAAATTCCTTTTGATTTTAACCGCAAACGAATGTCCGTTGTGGTTGGTAAAACCGACAATTCACATCTTCTCATCACCAAGGGTGCTGTCGAAGAGATGGTTAAAGTCTGCACACATGTTGAAAAAAATGGTGAGATTTTACCACTGGATACTACGATGTACAGTGATATTTTTAATCTGGTTAATGAATACAACAATGATGGTTTTAGGGTTATTGCCGTCGCCTACAAAAACATACCCAATTCTCAACAAGCCTATGCAATCCAAGATGAATCCCAAATGATTTTGGCAGGGTTTATGTCCTTTCTTGACCCTCCCAAAGAGAGTGCAAAAAAAGCAATCAAAATGTTAAATGAATACGGCGTCAGCGTTAAAGTTCTCACCGGTGACAATGAACGTGTCACGACAAAAATCTGTAAAGATGTGGGGTTGGATATTACCGCTATTTACCAAGGAGCTGACATTGATGCGATGAATGAAGAGGAGCTCAAACTTGCTGTTGAAAAAGCCAATGTTTTTGCCAAACTCTCCCCTGACAATAAAGCGCGCATTGTCAGTGCACTCAGACAAAATGGTCACACTGTTGGGTTTATGGGTGATGGTATCAATGACGCCCCTGCCCTTAAACTCGCTGACGTGGGTATCTCTGTCGATACCGCCGTAGATATTGCCAAAGAGACTGCTGACATCATCTTACTCGAACGCAGTCTGCTCGTTTTAGAGCAAGGGGTGTTGCTGGGAAGAAAAGTGTTTGCGAATATTATCAAATACATCAAAATGGGCTCAAGTTCAAACTATGGCAATATGTTTAGTGTGGTCGGAGCCAGTGCCCTTTTGCCGTTTATTCCTATGCACCCGATTCAAATCGTCACCAATAACTTTTTATACGATCTTTCTCAGTCCACTACACCCACCGATCATGTGGATGATGAACTGATCAAAAGACCCAAGAAATGGGATATTGCCGATATTAAAAACTTTATGCTTATCGTTGGACCTACGAGTTCAGTGTTTGATTATATTACGTTTGGCGTAATGATTTATATCTTTGATGCGTGGCATAATGAGGCGTTGTTTCAAACAGGGTGGTTTGTGGAGTCTCTCATCTCGCAAACACTGATTGTGCACATTATTCGAACCGACAAAATTCCATTTTTTCAAAGTACCGCAAGTTTGCCGGTTATCTTGATGACGGCGAGCATTATGTGTTTGGGAATTTGGTTACCTTTTTCTCCATTTGCCGCATCCTTAGGACTGGTTGCCTTGCCTACTGAGTATTGGAGTATTTTAGGTGTAATGATGATAGGGTATATCTTTTTTAACGCAAAGTGTTAAAATGTACTACATCAAAAAATTTGCTAGAATTTAAAACAGGGCGTATAAAGAGGAGTTTATATTGGGAAATTTTACAGAAGAAATGGGGATGGAAGAAGAGAGTACCGCAAAGACCAAAAGAGCTGTTAACAAAAGTATTTGGGTCAGTGCTTTTGTCAATCTCTGTTTATCTATTTGCCAAGTTATTATTGGTATTGTATCAGGTTCACAGGGTTTGATTGCTGATGGTATTCACTCTTTATCAGATCTAGGCGCTGATTTTGTCGCCCTTGTGGCTGCATGGAAAAGCCAAAAAAAGGCAGATACCCATTACCATTATGGTTATAAACGCTATGAAAACTTAGCTTCTATGATTTTAGGGGGATTACTTTTAGTAGTGGGCATTGGCATGGTCTGGTCGGCGGTGCATAAACTACAATCTCCTGAGTCTATTCCAACGGTGCATCTGATAGCACTTTGGACAGCACTTGGTTCATTGCTGGCGAAAGAGTTGCTCTTCCGTTATATGTTAGCGGTTGCACAAAAAGTGAAATCAAGTATGTTGATTGCAAACGCTTGGCATGCAAGATCGGATGCGGCATCGTCTTTGGTTGTATCCATCGGTATTATTGGAAACCTTGCTGGTTTTCCTATTCTTGATCCTATTGCAGCTTTGATTGTTGGGTTTGTTGTAAGTAAAATGGGATGGAAGTTTTTATGGGATGCAACGCAAGATTTGTTAGATAAATCCATCAGCGAAGATCAAGTAGCTGCTATTGCTGCTGAAATTGCTGCAACGCCAGGCGTTATCGGATTTCACCAGTTAAAAACACGTAAAGCAGGTGATTTGATTTTGGCTGATGTCCATTTGGATATTGATGGCTCCATTACCGTAGCGGAAGGTCACATCATAGCCAAAGCTGTCAAAGCCAATGTTATGTCCAAACATCCGGTGCTTTATATTATGATCCATGTGGATCCTGTATTGAAGAAATGAACGTCAAAGAAGTGATAACGTTGTTAAATTTTCTCATTGACTTTTTATTTACAAAAGGTTAATCACACGTTTAATCTATTCTCCTATACTTTCATTACCAAGTCAATAACCTCCTTTTTGTGAAACACTCAATCATTTTAAAAGATGCGCTCAGATTGCCCGGTCTGAGCGTTACTCTTTGCCCTTCTCTTTTTTTTAACATTTCACCTTTTGTAATCAAAATCAACCTTACTTTTAAGTAGAATACGACACTCAAACAGTTAAGGAAACAGTATGCGTTCAATCGGCAACTTTTTATGGTTTATTTTAGGTGGCGTTTTTATGGGACTCTGCTGGTGGATTGTAGGAATATTCGCATTTATCACTATTATCGGCATTCCGTGGGCAAAAGCCTGTTTTATCATCGGTCAATTTACCTTTTTTCCATTTGGCAAAGAAGCCATCAGTCGTAAAGAGCTCCTGCACAAAGACGATATTGGAACCAGTTCCTTTGGGGTCGTGGGTAACGTTATTTGGTTTCTCTTTGCAGGTATTTGGCTTGCTCTTGGTCATGTTTTCTCTGCGATTGCATGTTTTGCCTCGATTATTGGTATTCCTTTTGGCATCCAACACCTCAAACTTGCCGCTATCTCGCTCTTTCCCATTGGTCAAACCATCGTTGATAAAGAGGTTGCAGCAGCCGCTCGAAATTTTAATGCAGAACAAACAGCCGCTTCCATGCGACACAAGAATTAAATAGGCAGATTATGGAAGACTTTTTTATCTCAAGTATGCAAGAGTATGGGTACATTATTCTTTTTTTCTGGAGTATTTTAGAAGGTGAAAGTGGTCTGGTAATGGCTGGACTTTTTAGCCATACAGGAGACATGCAACTTTTTATCGCTATCTTTGTAGCAGGACTGGGTGGTTTTGCAGGGGATCAAATCTATTTTTACATTGGAAGATTTAATAAAAGTTATGTGCATCGCACGCTCAAAAAGCAACGACGCAAATTTGCACTAGCGCATCTCCTGCTTAAAAAACATGGTTGGCCGATCATTTTTTTACAGCGCTACTTATATGGGCTTCGCACAATCATTCCTATTGCCATAGGACTAACTGGGTACAGCGCTAAAAAATATGCTGTGATCAACCTGTTTGCGGCATGGTGCTGGGCAGCATTGATTATTATCCCAGTGTGGTACTTCGGAAATGAAATTTTAGGTGTCATTAAATGGGCAAAAACACACTGGTACTACGCGCTTCCTCTTATTGGATTACTTATCGGTGTGGCGTACTATTACCTCCATACCATTACAGAAAAAACATTAAAAACAAAAGTAGATCAAAAGTAGTATTTTTTTGATAAAATACGCGCGCATTTTTAGATTTTAGAAGAGGATGACCCATGGAAAGTAATGCCATTGAAGAACATTTAAAACAAGTTGAGGAAGCTATTGCTGAGGTGGAACATAAAGAGGAAGAAGTAGAAGGTTGGCTTTCATATATTTCGCTAAGTACTGCCATTATCGCCATTGTGACAGCCCTCGTTGGTTTGTATGAATCACAAATTACATCCAAAACGATCCTCACCAAAAACGAAGCGGTACTGTACCAAAGTCAAGCCTCAGATCAGTGGAATTTTTACCAAGCTAAAAGTGTGAAGGCGCATATTTACACGGTTAATGCGGAAATCTACCCTGATAAAGCGGAAGATTTTAAGAAAAAAGTAGCGGTCTACAAAAAAGAACAAGAAGAGATTAAAGCCGAAGCGGAGCGTATTGAAGGACTGAAAGAATTACGGAATGAACAGAGTGATCACTACTATCACATTCATCACATTCTTAGCTTTGCGATTACCTTTTTACAAATTTCGATTGCGCTTGCCTCTATTTCAGCACTCACTCGCAATAAAAAGTTTTGGATGGGCTCTTTAGTCTTAAGCGGTATTGGCGCTATTATCGCAGGCTACTGCCTTGTCCTTTAAGAAAAGTTTTTTCTCACGTCTTTTTCTCTGCATTTTTTTATGCCATGCTGTCCTCTTTGGTGAGCAGTATGGCGCCATCGAAATAGGAGGAAAAGGTGTTAAAGCCTATGTCATAGAGATAGATAACACTCTTACCAAGATCAATTATCGAAATGCTCTTAACACCGCTCCACAAAGCGGCATAACAGAGCATCACATAATGACACCAGAGATGATACAACATGTCAGCTCTGACATTGCAATACTTCAAAACATGCTTCTACATGACCAAAATATATCTGAACAGAACATCTTTATTATCGCTAGCAGTGCTATCTATAAAATCAAAAATAGACCAGCGTTAGAGACCAAAGTCAAAAAAATGACGCATCATTCGCTCTATTTTATCAATGAAAAAGAGGAGAGCACGTTCGCTTTTTATGGCTCTGTTCCTAAAGCACAATGGCTGAGTGCTTCTATGATCGATATTGGTGGAGGAAACACAAAAGTAGCTTGGATGGATGCGCAAAATACCATTGATTTTTTTGAAATTCCACTCGGAACAGTTTCGTTAACCCAACAAGCAGACTTACGTGACACCAATACTTCCTTTGAAGCAAAATGTGTCAGTGTGATTCAAAATGAGCTCTCTACACTTCAAACAACTCACACAAAAGAGGCACTCTATGCCACTGGTGGTATTTTTTGGGCAACTGCCTATTTGAAAACCAATGGTCAGTTAGAGCCGTTTGTTCGTTTAGAAAAAGCAGATTTTGAGAAAGTTATTGCTCTCTTTTCGCACGAAGAACAAAAAGAGTGTCATGATGATAGTGCACAATGCTTTTTACGAGGGTATTATGGGGCAAAAAATTTAGTCGCAGGCGCTTTATTGGCAAAAGAGACGATTGATGCAATGCAGTTTTTTGATCAAAAAGTCTATTTTGCTAAAGACGGTGCATGGGTAATTGGGTGGCTTTTAGTGCACACCAAATAAGCTCACACTACTTTTTTTAAAAAAGCGCTTCCACATTTAGGACAATTTCCATCCCACTCTAATAAATGATGCCCATGACACTTCTGACAACTGGGTTTATGCAAAAGTTTTGGAACAAGAGAGGATGGATTGTGCGTATGCTTTTTAAAAGCAAATTGTTTTACATGTAACCATAAAACTTTAAATGCTTGAATCAAAAATCGTTTGGGATGTGGCTTTTCTTGGAGATGTCTGCAATCAAGACAGACCATCCATTTTTTCTGCAAACGAATATGTCGATGCGTTCGTGCGAGTGTAATATGCTCTGTTTCGTAACTACAAAGAGGGCATAAGAGATAATGCTTGGCTTCCATAAAGTATCCTTTACAAACGATCCCTGCTTTTGCGATATAGTGTATCACATATTAACTCAAGCATTTTAAGTTCCAGATTAATTTTAACTCAAATGGAAATTTGCCGATATAGAGTTAGCTCTTAATAAGGAGTAAATAATGGACGCACTCAATAGTAGCATCCCGTCAAGCACAGAAATTTATGCAATGAAGCAAGCAATGAAGGTTCAAGAACAGATGGTTTCAAAAATGTTGGAATCTCTGCCTCAACCAACAGACACTGCATCAGCGCAAGTCTCTGGGCTGGCATCAGAGGGTATTGGGTCAAACCTTGATCTCAAGGCATAACCCACAAGAGATAACCCTTTTGGGTTATCTCATCTCTTTACATGTAAAGCAGTGGTTTTTCACCCAAAGGCAAAATTTCCGCGATAATAGCGCTGTACGTTAACCCTTCATCCTGAAGATGTTTCAGAAGTTTTGGGGCATCGTTTTGAGACACTGCCATCAAAAGTCCACCTGAGGTTTGCGCATCGTATAAAATAATCTCATCTTTATGCGGTACTTTGGCGTGAACTTTAGAGCTTAAATAACTCTTGTTCGTATATGCACCTGCAGGAATAATCCCCATATCAGCAAGTGCTCTGGCTTCATCTAAAATCGGAATATTTTTCATCTCAAACGCGATGGTAACACGGTTAAAACTCATCTCATACCCATGCCCAAAAAGTCCAAATCCCGTCACATCGGTACAGGCACTCACATCGTATTGGCGCATAATGCGTGAAGCTTTATGGTTGAGCGTTGATAAGATGGAAGCGACCTTTTCAACAACACTCTTTTCTAGCATATCCGCTTTAATCGCCGTTGTTAAGATGCCCATCCCCAAAGGTTTGGTCAAAATCAGCATGTCCCCAATGCGTGGTGTATTGTTGCGGTAAATTTTCTTTGGATGCACAAAACCCGTCACGCTCATACCATAGGTCATTTCAGGCGCTTCGATGGTATGTCCGCCGATGATGATGCCGCCACACTCGACAACTTTACTCTGCCCGCCTTCTAAAATCTCTTTTAAGATCGAGCGGGGTTGATGACACCCATCAAATCCGACAATGTTCATCGCCGTAGCCACTTCGCCACCCATGGCAAAAACATCGCTCAAAGAATTTGCCGCTGCAATCTGTCCGTACACATAAGGGTCATCCACCACAGGCGTGATAATGTCGACGGTTTGCACGAGTGCGCGTTCTTCATCGAGATAATAAACACTCGCATCGTCGCTGGTATCCATTCCGACCAAAACATTCTCATGCGTGCAGGAAAGCCCTCCCAACGCTTCTGTGAGGTCTCCCGGACCCAGCTTGGCAGCGCAACCAGCAGCTTTGACGTATTTGGTCAATTTTGCTTCGTTGTTCATTTAGTACCTTAATTTCAACTTCTTGACCATGAAATGATCAAGAAGTAGTGCGAGCCTTCCGCTGAGGAAAACCCAGTGTTAACGTAGTTTGAAAAGCTTTGCTTTGAAAGCGTTATTATAATGATATTGTACCCTCTCCACCAAAAAGCATCTCAATCGTGCCAAAGGCATTACCAATTTTTCCAACTTTGAGCTTATCACTCACACCAAAAAACTCTAAGCAGACGCCACAAGAATAAATCTCAACGCCTTTCGCTTCAAGCGCTTTAAGCACTTCCATAATAGGCGCACTCTCATCCGCGGTTGTTAAGAGGACAGCTTGATTGACACACACAATGCGACGAGGTAGTTTAGGAAGCTCTAAAGTGGATTTTAAAAAGCCAACAATCAATTTTGCACCCAGTTCGCCTTCACCGACTTTATCGCTTTTAAGAAACAAGGTTTTGTCTAAAAACTTCTCATCTTTAGCATCCGCTACAACATTACATGTAAAGCCTTTGACGATCGTAATAAGAGTTTTGCCTTCCGCTAAATCTTGCACTCTTACGTCAAATCCGCCATTTTGTGCAAAACGAGTCACGTTTTCTTTGGAAGCCAATGAACTCACTGTCACTTCAAGAACAGAATCATTTGGGAGTGTTTCCAACGCTTTTTTTGTTTGTAAAACGGGTTCTGGGCATGCCAAGCCACTACAATCTAATTTCATGATTTTCTCCAGTAAGTATAATTAAGTTAGTCTAAACCTTAGACCTAAAAAAAGAGGGAAGAGAGGATAAAATCCTCTCTTATTTTGCATTCATTATTTTTTCAATCCACGCACTTGCTTTTTCTACACTGTCAAATTTTTGACTTTTTGCCACTTGATTTTGACCTTCGTAAAAACGAACACGAATACCATCTTGTACCTCATCAATTTTGATACGTGTAATACGGTCAGCATTGAGGTAAACTCTATCGTTTAGTTTCACAAACATTGTAAACTCCTTTATCTTTATTGGCTTTATTCTAGCACGATTTTGGTAAATTATGAATTTAGGAAATTGTTTTGTGTTATACTTTAGAATGTAAATATTTTTACCATGAAAAGGTCACAATTATGGCACATCTATTTTGGATCTTTTTTATAACCTTAACATCAACATCTATACTCAGCGCAGATGTGCTCTCGACGATTTTTGAAACAAAAAAAATACGTGTTTGCATTTGGCCAGAGTATTATGGTATCTCTTATGTCAATCCAAGAACGCAAGAGCTCACCGGTATTGACATTGATTTAGCTAAAGAGTTTGCCAAAGATTTGGGTGTCAGTGTAGAGTTTAAATCCAGCTCGTTTGCAACACTCATTCAAGACATAAACACACATTATTGCGATATAGCCATGTTTGCCATCGGTCATACGGAAGAGCGAAAAAAATACCTTACCCTTACAACACCTCATCTTGCCAGCGATGTCTATGCTATTGCTGCCAAAAGTAACCGCCGTATTCAAACATGGGATGACATTGATAAAGAAGGTGTTGTCGTTGCGGTTGCTAAGGGAACTTACCATGTGAAACTCATGCAAAATTCCCTCAAAAATGCCAAACTGCTTATCGTCGATTCTCTTCACGCAAGAGAACAAGAGGTTGAAGCTGGACGTGCTGATGTTTTTATGACCGATTACCCTTTTGGTATTTATATGCTTGAAGAACAAGAGTGGGCAAAGCTAATCAAACCGACTAAACCATTTCATATCACCCCTTATGGTTGGGCAATAGCACAAAATGAGCCTTCTTTGGAGCAGAAAGTTGAAGCCTTTATTCAGGCTATTAAACATGATGGTAGGCTGTTAAGCGCTGCAAAACGCCACCACTTAGAACCTATTGTCGTGCTCGAGTAATTCTATGAAACAGTTTTTGTTGGAGGAGAGAAAGGTCACTCGGTATATTATCGCAGCGATTGCCATTTTTGCGATAATTATTGGGTTTATCATTATGGCACTCTCAAGCTTACGCCAAGAAGCCATCCAAACACATCGTCATATTGCCAATCTTCATGCCTATACAATTGAAGAACATTTTTCTCAAATCCTTCAGCATGCTAGTATCACCATAGATCGTATCCCACTTTTAAGTAATGAATCAACCTCTGATGTTGCTCTTGCTCCCGTTTTTACTGAACTATTGCATAATGCACCCTATTTACGCTCACTCTCTCTTTTAAATGACGAAGGTGTTATCATCGCAAGTTCTCATGAAGCCAATATTGGCAAAAAAGTACCCGTAGAAAATTTTTTTGCCTATCCCTTTTGGAGAAACGCCCTTGTTACGCATTGGTGTTCCATGGGCAGGAAGAGATTTTGATAATGCCCATTCTAGTAGTATTGAAAAACCTATACCTTCTTCAGAGATAACCTTTTTGCCTCTGCTCAAAAAAGTCTTTTTCGAAGATAGGCTGTATTATATCATCGCCAACATCAACATTGATTATCTTACCAATCGCTATACAAACACCCTACCCATAGATCAAGGCACTGTCTCTTTGTGGAGACTTGATGGCACACTCTTAGTTTCAACCAATCCCCAATTATACCTTGGTGCTTCACACTATAATTTGAGCCATTGGCAACAAGAAAACGAAGACTTTTTTGCCCACCTACGAGATGAAACACATTCTCTTTTAGATGTGTTTCGCCTCGCTAAAATTTTTCCTTTTATTGTAGAAATTCAAACGAATGAGGTCAATACCCTTGGTTATTGGGATAAAGAACGTCAAAAAATGCTGGGTATCATCATACTTCTTATGACACTGACGTGTGGCCTAACACTAGCATTGATTGTACGTTATTACAATGAAAACAGTCGCCAAAGAGAACAACTTTCCTATGAAAAACAGTTTCGTGTTGCCATGGAAGCAACACAAACTGGTCTTTGGACATGGAATCTAAAGACAAATCAAGTGACGTGGGATACACAATGCTTTTTACTCCTTGGCTATCAACCCCACTCTTTTGAGACACCCTGGGATAAAATTTACGAACTAACACATCCTGATGATGCACAGGATATGCTACCCTCAATTCAAGATCAGATTCTTGCTCAAGCAACCTTTCTAATTGAACGTCGAATGAAAATGGCTTCTGGTGAATGGGTCTGGATACAAGTAAGAGGTAAAGTCATTGAATTTTCAGAGCAAAATGAACCTTTACTGCTTACAGGTGTTTATATTAACATTGACACGCAGAAGAAAATTGAACAACTACACCTTTCCGCCGTTGCATTTGAAACACAAGAGGCTATTCTTATCACTGATGTTAAAGAAAAAATTTTAAAGGTAAATGAGGCTTTTACACGTATTACGGGCTATAGTGACAATGAAATCCTTGGCCAAACACCCCGAGTCCTTCATTCAGGCTATCACGATAAAGCTTTTTATCAAGCGATGTGGAAAGCATTACTTGAAGAAGGTTTTTGGCAAGGTGAACTTTGGAATAAGCGAAAAAATGGCGAAATTTATGCAGAATTTATCACCATTACCTCTATTCGCAATGATCAAGGTACCATCACCCACTTTATCGCCAATTTTAACGACATAACCACCAATAAAGTAGAACAGCTAAAGATTCAAGAACTGGCTTACTATGATCCTCTAACCCGTCTGGCAAACCGTCGCTTATTAGAAGAATCTTTGCACAAAACCTTAAAACATTGTCTTTATGAGAGCCATTTAGGAGCATTGCTCTTTATTGATTTGGATTACTTCAAAGAGCTCAATGATACGTTTGGACACGATGCAGGCGATATGCTTCTGATTCAAACGGCAGCACGTCTTAAAGAGACGATCAGGGAGAGTGATCTTGTTGCACGACTTGGTGGTGATGAGTTTATTGTCTTACTCAAAGATATTGGTAAACAGCACGGTAGTGCTAATCATCTAACAGAAAATATTGCACATAAAATTCTCTCACTTTTATGCAAGCCTTATGCCTTAGCACATGGGAATTATCAACTGGGGGCAAGTATTGGGTGTACTATTTTTGGAAATGATCCTAAAAAAGACAGTACGATGATTCTCAAAGAGGCTGACCTTGCCATGTACCAAGCCAAAGAAAAAGGGCGCAATCAGATTTGCTTTTATAAGACCTCTTCTTAACTATAATTTTTTAACACTTCAATAAGTTTGCATATGCAAACATTTGGAGTACCTATGAAAGAAACACTTAACAATACAGTCGGCTTTCGAGTTGCACGTGTTGCCAATCATATCAACCAAACCATCAATACCCTTTTAAGTGAATATGGCATTGCGCCTGAGCAGAGAATTTTACTTGAAATTCTTACCTCATGTGAAAAAGTTAATCAAACAACATTGGCAACACTTTTAAATAAAAGCCACACAACCATCAGCCGAACACTCGATTCACTGGAAAAAAAAGAGTTGATTGTTAAAAAATCAGTTGAAGGCGATAAGCGTGCTAATGTTATTGCTGTAACGCCACAAGGACAAGCACTTTTAGAAAGAACGGAAGCCTGTGTACTAGCATTTCGGAATACTTTAGCCCAAAAGCTAACCGATGAAGAGCGAAAAATGCTCTTTACCCTTCTAGACAAACTCTCTTAAGGCATTTCATGAGTCAAATACACAGCAATAATCTCGCACAAAAAGTCACTGTTTTCGCAACTTTTCTCGCATTTATGGGTATGGGTGTGGTTGATCCCATCCTTCCGGACATCGCACAACATCTTGGGGCAACGAGCCGGCAAGTCGAACTTCTGTTTACAACGTATATTTTTATGATGGCACTGATTATGATTCCTGCGGGAATGCTTGCCAGTAAATTAGGAGATAAGCGCGTCATGGCTTTGGGACTTGCTATTGTTGCTATTTCTGCCCTTTTGTGCGCAACGGCACAAAATATTACGATGTTAGCGATTTTTCGAGCAGGCTGGGGATATGGGAATGCACATTTTTTTGCAACAGCGCTTATTCTTTTAATTGCACTCTCAAGCGATCACCACAAAGCTATTGGCTTATTTGAAGGCTCTATCGGATTTGGTATTGCAGCAGGTCCTCTTTTAGGAGGCTTTGTCGGGCAATACTCATGGCGCTACCCTTTTTTAGTCACAGGTACGTTAACCGTTATCGCTTTTTTATTGGTGGTCATTTTTGTTAAAAACCCCAAAGAAAAGAAATCCCATAAACCAGCTGGTCTACAAGAGCTTAAAGCCTTATTTCACGATGCAAAATTCGTCAAAATTTCATTAGCAGCTATGCTCTATTACTATGGATTTTTTGTGGTACTTGCGTATTCACCCTTAGTGATTCAAATGACACCTATTAAGATTGGACTGCTCTTTTTTGGATGGGGATTTGCATTGGCTCTTGGTTCGGTAGTCCTGAGTACACAGCTTGAACGAAGGTGGAAAGCTAAAGAGATCATCCCTGTTGTTTTGTCTCTTTTTGCTCTTGTTTTAGTAGCACTTATGAGTGTCAATTCACTGACATTTATGGCAATTTTCATCATTTTAAGCGGTTTACTTTCGGGAATCAATAACTCTTTATTTACAACATACGTTATGGAATCACACTTTGAACGCAATATTATCTCAGGTGGCTATAATTTTTTACGCTGGATGGGTGCAGCTATCGCCCCCATCGCATCAGGGTTTATCGGTGAAACGGTGGGACTTAAAATTCCTTATCTTGTCGCAGCCTGTTTATCACTTTTGTCTTTGGCGCTCATAACCCATACCAATAAAAAACATACAAAAGCACTCTAGCAATGCCTACACTATCTTTCGAATAAAAGGAGTGTAACTACCAACAAAAAGCGGATCAAAAATTGCTTTTCGTTTGTATGTTCCTGCCCTGCGGGAATTTTCATGCATCCAAAAGGAAATGCACCATGAAAGTTTACGGGATAGTGTTAGCATGTATCACAACTACTTTGTTAGCGGATCTTGCCTATTTTGAGCGTGATGTCAATAGTACACAACTGGAACAATGCAAGGCCTTTTTCACAAAAGAGAAAGATGTTAAAACGATTCATCTGCTCAATGGACAAACCCTAGAATTTAAAGATGAATATCTGGGCGATGACCCTGAGTACAAAACACTCCTTTACACGCTCAAAGGCTGTTTTTTCAAAGAAAAATATCTTATCTACAGTGATTTTATGCCCGATAGTGAAGCCTATTATGCCCTTGATTTACGCGATGGTAAGGGAATAAGACTCGATGGCATGCCTTATCTCAGCCCTACTCAAAACTATTTTGTAACAGAAGCAGAAGAGTCCCACCGCATCAGTGTTTATACCCTTGAGCAAGATCGTATACTCAAAGTTTTTACCCACAAATTTCATGCGCAGTGCATTACGCAACACACGGCATGGGTAGATGATCACACGCTCAGTTTTGAACTTGAATGTGATGGAATCTTTGATGAAGATACCAATACAACTAAAGAAAACACCATAGAGATATTCAAACTGATCTATAAAGATTCAAAATGGGAGATAATACAACCCTAAATCTTGGTTTAAAAGGGCAACCCTAAAAGCAAGCAGTAATGTTCATAAACAAGAGTATACTAGGTTTGAAAGGCTCTTACATGAACGATCAGCAGCTTCTCTCCCTTTTTGTAGGGATTATTATGGTGTGCATGGTCATTATTGCCACCGCTATTGTTTTGCTCACCATCAAACATATCCAAACCATGCACAAAGCAACCGCGTTTATCGCTCTTAGCCAAAATGAACTGAGCACTTTGTGCCAAAAAGCCACATTTATGCTAGACGATGTCAGCGAACTCATAGCTGGACTCGAAGAAAAAAGTCACTTCCTAGCACTTAAGGCCTCTGGTGGTATCGCTCAACTCACCAATGTCTCTCTTGCCATTAAAACATTTTCGCAGCTATTTAACAAAAATTCAACCCAAAAAGAGGATACAATGAATCAAAACCATTTACTCAGTTTCGCACTCGGTGCGACTATTACAGGTATTAGTGCCTATTATGTGTATAAAAACAAAGATGAGCTTACATGTAAACTCAATGACCTTGAAGAGACATTAGTCGATGACTACGAAGTTTTGATTGAGAAAGCCAAAACAAAATTTGAAGCATTAAGCCAAGCCTTTCAAGAGACAACTCAAAAAGCGATGAACACCGATATGGATGATGTCATGAAAGGGAGTGAAATCAAACACTTAATGAAAAAACTTGATAAGCTTCAAAAAGAGATCCAAGTTCTCACTAAAAATTAACCCTTTGTGACACCGACCTGCGCATGACCAAGATTTGAGCGATTGGCTTTGCGTAAGGCTCTAAGCGTCGTAAGTGCCAGTGCAATAATTGCAGGGCCTAAGATAAATCCCCAAAATCCAAATGTAGCAAGTCCACCCACAATCGCAAAAAAGATGATAAATTCATTGATGCGTTTTTTGCCATTACTGAGTATTTTATTGACAAAATTAAGAAGAACCAACTTGACGATATTGTCAATAAAAAAAGCCAAAATAGCCCACGAATACGCCGCAATCACTATGGCATTAAAGGTATTACCTTGAAAGTATTCATTTGCTGCAATCGGCATCCACACCAGCGCTGTTCCTGCAATCGGAATAATCGACGAAATCCCCGCTAAAAACCCTAATAATAAAGCGTTGTACCCATCAAAAAATGCAATGAAAACACCAAAGGCAATGCCTTGTGCCACCATCACACCCGTAAGAGAGTAAAAAACCACCGCCATAGTCGTTGTCATCTCCTCTAAAAAATCCCGCTTGGTAGAACGACTGAGCGGAATAATAGGGAACAAAAACAGGATGATTTTGCGTCCGTATAGGCTTAGGAAAAAGAAAAATACGATTATTATTGCCATATCCATCAACATGGACATAAACATTTTAAGACCATTTCCAAGCCAGCTCGCTAAAAAAGCAATAATTTCGTCTTTATGAAGTTTTGACATTTCAATAAGACTTTCAATGGGAGTCACAAGCCATGTCATATAACTCGGCAGATGCTTACTTTGTTCTTCTATTTGATCGCCGATGGAGCGAATCATATCCAGCGTATCAGAGGGATGACTGAGAAGATTGAATAAAAAAAGTGTAATCGGCACAAAAATAATCAGTGAAAAAACTAACGTGACAATACTTGCCGAAAGCACAGATGCACTCTTTTTAAGTACATCATATTTGGATAGAAACCGCTCAAGAAGATGATGTAGCGGAGAAACGGCCATTGCCATCAAAAGGGCAACACAAAAAACTTTTTAAAAATGGGAAAAAGAGCCAAAGAATCAGTGCTAAAATGCCACATCCGAGCCAACGTAAAAAAGAGTTTTGTGCCATGGTTTCTGCCTTTGAAGTACTGAATAACATCAGTTAGTCCACAGTATACCTGAATACCCTTTCCTTCAAGATTTGACTCTGAAATACACTCCTCTAGGCTTCTTTAGAAGGCACTTTTATCGCCGATTTGGCAAAACTCACATACACATTTTGAGAAGGGTAAAAGTGGTAACGCTTAAAGTATTCAAAGCTCTCCACACACTCTAAGAGATGATTGCCGATGACAATTTTGAGTGAAATCTCATTGGTTTTGGTGACATGCAACACATCACGTATGATGCCTGTCAAATAGACCGTATCATCTTTACATGTAAAAGGTTCAATCGAGACTGAAATATCACGTGGGTTAATCGCCACACCTCGTTTTTCGCCGATACGATAGCTTTTTGGTAATGACATACTTTGATTTTCATCAAAGTCAAAAAAGCGCTCATCCCCACTTTCACGCCATTTACCGACGATGAGATTGGTTGTTGAAAAATCCATCAAACGTCCAAAATGAAGCCCAACTTTACGTGTAGCAATTTCATTGAGCCACAAAAGATCATGACTGGCAATGACAATGGTAGTTCCCCACACTTGATTGGCATGTAAAATAGCATCGGTAAATTGTGGAACACCGCTGTAATCAAGACTATTGGTTGGTTCATCAAGTAAAAGCATCTTTGGATGAAGGACGAGTCGTGAAGCCAATGCCACACGTTGAGTCTCTCCACTGGAAAGTTCATGCCATGCCCTATGTAAAAATTTTTTAGGCAAAAGTCCAACTAACTCTAACGCTTCATTCATTCGCTCTGGTGCATCTTCAAGGGTTCCTCTGATTTTGAGTCCAAAGAGAAGATTCTCTCGTACACTACGTTTGAGTAGGTAAGGTTCCGGCAATAAAATACCAATTTCGCGCTTGAGGGACAAAGGGATGGAACTCGCATCAAAACCACGATAACAAAGCGTGCCACTTTGTGCTGCTTCTAAAAAGGCAAGGTGGCGTAAAAGCGTACTTTTGCCACTACCATTTGAACCTACGAGTCCTAAAATTTCACCTTCATATACCTGTAATGTTTGAATGTCCAAAACAGGCTTTTCACCATACAACGTTCGTAAATTTTTAAGTTCATACATGACCGTATTCATACAACGATTCTCGCGCGTTTTTTCAAAAAGAAGAGCATAAAATTAAGCGAAAAAGCGATGCTCATCAATACCAATCCAAGTGAAATACCCATGGCAAATTCGCCTTTGTTAGTTTCTAATGAGATCGCCGTGGTAATGGTACGGGTAAACCACTTGATATTCCCGCCAATCATCATTGCTATGCCCACTTCTGCTACCACACGACCATATGCAGCAACAGCAACGGCGATCAATGCATGACGAAGCTCCCAAACAACGCTTCGAATCATTTGTGCCATCGTTAATCCAAAGGAGGCAAGTGTGAGGTAAAGTTTTTTCTCCATTCCTTCAACAGCCGTAGCACTCAATGAGACAATAATCGGCAATGCCAAAAGTGTTTGCCCAATCACAATGCCCGGTAAGGTGTAAAGCAGTTCATAGCTTCCAAATGGTCCACGGTTAGAGATAAACGCGTAAACAATCAGACCTACCACTACCGTTGGAATGGCAAGAAGGGTGTCGGAAAGAAGCTTGAAAAATTTTCGCCCAGGAAATTGAAAAAAGCCCAAACAGAACCCTAATGGCAACCCAATAACAATGCTAAAAATAATAGAAAGAGTTGAACTTTTTAGCGTCACATCAACCGCCGAGATCGTTTCAGGATCAAGGTTAACAAGTAACCAAAAAGCTTCTTTTAAGCCCGATAAAATAAAATCCAAAATTATCCCTACTTTTACATGTAATTTAAAAAAAGATACGCTACACTACAAACATGCTAAATAAACATATTCGGAGGATTATTCAATGTTTTCAGTAAAGAACCGCTTAAAAGGGAAAGTGCTTTTCTCGCTTCTTGCCCTCAGTTCGCTACTCTGTGCGGCTGACCTTAAAATGGCAACAACCACGAGTACAGGTGACACTGGTCTTTTAGATGTCCTTGTTCCTAAATATAAAGCCGACACAGGTGTTGATCTTAAATGGGTCGCCGTTGGAACGGGTAACGCTTTAAAACTAGGTGAGAACTGCGATGTTAGTGTACTTTTTGTCCACTCTCCTTCATCTGAAAAAACATACATGGAAAAAGGATTTGGCGTTGAGCGAACCCCTGTCATGTACAATGACTTTGTTGTTATTGGCACACCTGACATGAAAGCCAAATTTGCGGGTAAAAGTATTTCAGAAGTGTTCAAAATTATTGAAACGGAAAAGATTAAATTCGTCAGTCGTGGTGATAAATCAGGAACACATGATAAAGAAAAAGGTGTTTGGAAAGATGCTTTAGGTCATACACCTGAAAAACAACCATGGTATCTTGAAGCGGGGCAAGGCATGATCGCTACGATCAACATCGCAGCAGAACAAAAAGGTGTTACGTTAACAGATCGTGGAACTTACATCAAATACGAAGCAAATCACAAAGGTAACCCACCTTTGGTTATCGTCTATGAAGGTGCTGATGCACTTAAAAACTTTTACTCCGTTATTGCTGTTAACCCACAAAGATGTGCCAATACCGATTATAAAGGTGCTCTACAATTTATAGAGTGGGTCACATCTGACAAAATTCAAACAGAAATCGCTAACTTTAAACTAATGGATAAACAACTCTTCTATCCAGACTTTAAAACTCGCGCCAAGAACTAATCGTAAGGTTGCCCTTTACAGGGCAACCTATATGAACTTAAAAGAACGCTAAGACTTAACCCTAAATCCTAATACACATGAAATATTACATAATCTTCATAGCACCAAAATAGCTTACTACAATTTAGTCTTCAAACTCTTTTTTATTCCTCGGCTTTAGAAATAACTCTTTAAAACGTTCATTGGCATAGGTTTCAATCTCCGCTTGAAGCTTTCGGTAATTGTCCATAAATTCACGTGCTACAGGAGTAAGCGTTGTTCCTGCATCTTCGCCACCCCCTTGCTTGGTTTGAACCATGGTGTCGTTAATATTTTTTTGCAAGATTTTGATGTGTGTCCATGCTTTTTTATAATTCATACCGATCTTTTCAGAAGCTTTAGAGATAGACCCCTCTTGCTCAATCAGCTCTAAGATTTCTGTTTTACCCTTGCCAAAAAGCAATTCACCCTCAGCATTTTCGATCCATGTTTTGGTTTTGACATACAAACGTGGACGTGCTTTTTCTTTAAAACATCCTAATTCACAAAATGTTACATCGTAGTTTTTTCTTTCAATGTGCCACGAATTTTTTTTAAGTCCAATACCAGCTGCCGCAGCGCGTGCAGCTTTACATGTAACACGATTCTTTTCATCTAACAGTGGCGTGAGGCGATTCTCTGCCTCTGCGTCGTAGATACCGCCTTCAAGTTTCCCAAACTGTCCTAGTTCACAAGAGTCGATGCGTATATCCATTGCTTTGGCACATGCACCCACTTCGAGGGTAGAACACTTTAGTTTTGCTGCGATTTTAAAGCCATCGGTGCAGTCTAGTTTGCCTTTTTCATTCAAATATTTTTTGATCAGTTCTTCCATCTCAGACATTTTCTACTCCTCAACGATAATTCGCTGTGGATTACGGTAAACATTCATCGTATCACCCCTAACAAATCCAATGAGCGTTAATCCAAATTTCTCAGCGATCATAAGCCCTAAACACGTTGAAGCCGTACGCGATGCCAAAATAGGAATTTGGTGCATGACGGCTTTGGCAACCATCTCGGAAGAGAGTCTACCGCTCACCATCAAAAAGGCATTACGCACATCAACACCTGCTATCTGCGCTTTTCCAACCACTTTATCAATCGTATTGTGCTGCGCGATATCTTCGCCAATGAAATATGTATGTGCATCAGTAAAAAGCTTCGCAGTATGTACGCACCCTGTTTGTTCGTACAAAGGACACTCGGTGTAAAACTGTCCCATCTCTTTACAAAGAAGATCCGCACGGAGTGTAAAATCACTTTTTATGACTTTCGCTTCAATCGCTTCGGGATCAATGTTGGCAGTCATACTTCTTCCACATCCACTGATAACAACACCTTCGGCATTCAATTTTTTAATATTAGCTACATTGACTTTAGCTTCGATGTGCACCTGCATACCATCATTGAGGAGTTTGAGTGAAGTGACATCACTAAATTTTTCGATGATATTTTCACTCATCAAATAACCGATGGCAAGGGCTTCTTGATCAACCGGTGTGGCCATAACCGCACCCACTTTTTCGCCATTGACATAAATTTCTAACTTGATTTCACGAACAAGTATATCGTCTCGCTCAAACTTCTCTTTGCCCTTAATTTTAGTAATCTTGGTTGAATAAACTGGCTCCATACCTTCCCCTTAACGTGCTTGTTTCGCATATTGTAGCACTAAAAAATAAATAAAGAGCAAGAGATTTTACGCTCTTGCTCTTTACATGTAAAGTACTTACTCTGCCTCGCAAGAGGCAAGCTTCAGTGACCTAGTATTTAACGTAGCTTTTCAAGCTTAGCTTGTAAAGCGTGTCAAATTAAAACTTACCCTGATCTCTCAGTTTCTTATACCATGTACTATGAAGAATCTTGACTTCTTCTTCTTCAACATACCCAGTAATAATACTATGCACTGCTCCTTTAATAGCAAACATGGACATATACACATGGGTGATAAACATTGCAACGATTGCAAAGCCCATCACATTATGGATAATCGCTGCTGCTCTTAACATATCTATTTGAGATAGACCTGTGAGATCATGCAACATTTGCATTTTAAAGTCTAGGAAGAACATGAATGCACCACTTAAGATCATGGTAATACCACCAAGTATTGCTACCCAGTACCACATCTTTTGACCAGCATTAAACTTCCCTGCTAGGATGGGTTTTTTCTCTTTAGAGAGGTAACCTCCTAGGATCATAAACCATTTGACATCATCCATGTTAAAGAGTGCTTCTTTAAGCCACATCAGAGCCATAGGAATGACGACAATAGTGAAAGGTATGGTAAAGATACCATGGAGGTTCTTTGCCATTCTTACAAAGGTTCCACCACCAAAGAAGTCACCGAAAACGATAATGAATCCTGTGGGTATAATCACCAAAAAGCTTATTGCGGCTACTTGGTGGATTATTCGATTATAGAGATTAAAGGCATAGTATTTCTTTGCACTGTGTGGAAACACTTTGGGGCCTATAATCAGGTAATGGATATAGAAGGCTAAAGGAACTCCGATTAAGACTCCTAGGAATATCCATGCAAAGTATTTATTTTGCAACAGGGTAAACAAAGGTCCTAAGTGGGTACTGCCCTCTTTGCCGTATTCTAAAATATTTTGTATGCGCATCTCACCCCAGATTTGGCTCTCAGTGGCAAATGCCACTGTTGCCAAACTCAGAGCTGCAATGATCATCAGTAGATTCTTTCTCATTGCTGCTCCTTTCATTGGTTTTTATACGCTTTATCCCATCCGTAAGGAGAGTTAATGCCTTTTCCACCACGAGCCATCACACGTGCTCTAAAGACGTTTGATACTGATTCAGCGTCACCGACTAAGAGTGCTTTGGTTGAACACATTGCTGCACATACAGGAACTTTCCCTTCAGCGATTCTGTTTTGACCATAAAGTTCTCTCTCATGAACGGAGTTTGTCTCTAATGGACCTCCTGCACACATGGTACATTTATCCATCGCACCTTTGGCACCGAAAGCACCATCTCTTGGGAATTGTGGCGCACCAAATGGGCACGCGTAAAGACAATAGCCACAACCGATACATTTATTTTTATCATGAAGGACGATTCCATCCTCTCTGATATAGAAACAATCCACTGGGCACACTTGCGCACAAGGGGCGTCAGTACAATGCATACAAGCAATGGAGGTTGAAATAATCGTTACAACTTTACGTCTACTAATACCTACTGGAAGCTCATGCGCCTCAGCACAAGCGACTGAACAGCCATCACACTCGATACATCTGCTCTCATCGCAGTAAAATTTCATTCTTGCGTATTCCATCTCTCTCCCCCCTACGCTTTTTCGATGCGGCATAAGCCGCCCTTAGTTTCAGGAATCTGAGTAATGATGTCGTAACCATAGTTAGTGACGGTATTGACACTCTCGCCGCTTGCATACGGTTTTGTTCCTGCTGGGAAATTACCCGTTCTATCTGTTCCTTGGAAGTAGCCTGCAAAGTGGAATGGCATAAAGACCATATCAGGAAGTACGGTTAAAGAATGCTTTGCTTTCACTTTGATTTTAGTACCTTCTGGTGAGTGAATCCACATCATCTCCCCATTTTTAATGCCATATTTAAGCGCTAAATCAGGGTGAATGCTACAGAACATCTCAGGCGTTAGGGCTGCTAAGTATTTCGATGAACGATTCTCAACACCCGCACCATTCATATTGACCAAACGTGCCGTAATCAAGTTAATTGGGAACTCTTGACTATAATCTTTCGCGCTTTGAACAGAGATATACTTCGTCATAACACGGAAATGGTTTGGCTTATCCGCATACGCTGGATATTTAAGTGTCAAATCATGACGTTGTGAATGCAATGGCTCTCTGTGCATTGGAATTTTATCTGGGAAGTTCCATACAATCGCTCTTGCTTTTGCATTACCATACGGACAAAGACCCGCTTCTAATGCTTTTTGAACGATTAAGTTAGAATTATCCACTTTCCAGTTTGCACCCATTGCTGCTTTTTCTTCTTCGCTCAATGTAATGCCAAGCACTTTCTCAATATTCTCTTTGGTGATTTCAGGGTAACCCTCTTCGATTTTTGAACCTTTAGGGAAAGAACCTTTTTCAGCCAAGAGGTTGACACCATCTTTTTCCAAACCAAAGTTATTTCTAAAGCCCATACCGCCTTGACTTACAGGAATACTGGTATCATAAAGATTTGGAGAACCACCGTGTGTTTTGGTCCAACAAGGCCAAGGAAGTCCGTAGAACTCACCTTTCATAGGTCCCATTCCCGCACCGGTTACTTCATCAAACATATGCCAGTTGTCAGTATGTTTTTTAACACGTTCAGCCGTCCAGCCTGTTAAACCAATCGTTTTGATGATACGCGCGATTTCATTGGTCGCATCTTCTGGCCATTGGAAATCTTTTTTATCTTTCATCGCTAGTTTTCCGTCTTTTGTCTCTTCCATTAACATGGCTTTGGTATAAAGATCATAGAAACCTAAACGTTTTGCGAGTTCAAACATAATCTCTTGATCGGGTTTGCATTCATACATAGGCTCAACAACTTTGTATCTCCATTGAGCACTTCTGTTGGTTGCAACAACCAAACCACTGGTTTCAAACTGCGTTGCAGCAGGAAGTAAGAACACATTGTCTTTTTTATCAGTTAAAATCGCCGCTTCATTGACAAATGGATCGGCTAAAACGATCATTTCCAAATTATCAAGAGCTTCTTTAACTTTTGCTTGTTGTGCAATAGACGTAATTCCGTTACCCAGAACAACCAAAGCTTTTAGCGTTGTACCTGCATTTTCAATTTTATCATCGCTTTTAACGCCTTCAACACCTGCCCACCAACGAGCCAATGAAAAACCATTTTTTTCCATCCATGAAGCATCTTTGAACTGAGACACAAGGTACTCATAATCGACACCCCATTGTTTTGCGAAGTATTTCCAAGAACCAGCCGCTAGACCGTAGTAGCCAGGAAGTGAATCTGCTAAACAACCCATATCGGTAGCACCTTGAACGTTATCGTGCCCACGAAGAATGTTTGTACCGCCACCCGCTTTACCCATGTTACCAAGCGCAAGTTGGAGAATCGGAGCCATACGTGTATTACTTGTACCAATACTGTGTTGTGTTAAACCCATCGCCCAAATCAAGGTACCAGGACGATTTTTTGCATACAAGGTTGTAATTTGAATCAATTTTTCAGCAGGAATTCCTGTTACATCAGCAACCACTTCAGGTGTCCATTTGGCAGCTTCTGTTCGAATATCATCCATACCGTAAACACGATCATGAATATACTCTTTATCTTCCCAACCATTTTTAAAAATGAGGTGAAGCATACCGTACATAAACGGAATGTCCGTACCAGGGCGAATTTGTGCAAAAATATCTGCTTTAGCCGCTGTTTTGGTAAAACGTGGATCAATAACGATCAATTGAGCGTTATTTCTCTCTTTTGCTTTTAAGAAATGTTGGAAACCAACTGGATGGTTTACCGCTGGATTAGCGCCAAAAATAATAATTGCTTTAGACTTTTGAATATCTCCAAGGGAGTTTGTCATAGCACCATATCCAAATGTATTCGCCACACCGGCGACTGTGGAAGAGTGTCAGATTCTTGCTTGGTGATCTGTGTTATTGGTTCCGTAAAATGCAGCGAATTTTCTAAAATAATACGCTTGCTCATTACCCATTTTTGCGGAGCCTAAAAACTGAACAGAATCAGCTCCATCTTTTTTCTTAAGGTCTGCCAATTTGGTTGCAATACGGTTAAGCGCATCTTCCCAAGAAAGACGTTTCCATTGACCATTTTCTTTGACCATTGGATATTTTAGGCGTACTTCAGATCTGACCATATCGATCATATCTGCACCTTTACAGCAGTGTCCTCCAAGGCTAATTGGGTGGTCTTGAGCAACTTCTTGACGAACCCATACTCCATTTTGAACTTCTGCAATCACACCACACCCTACTGAACATGATGTACAGATGGTTTTGACTTTTTTGCTTCCTGGGAATGGGTTTTTAACCTCTTCCTCTGTTGCGGCTCGTGTCACATTCTCACCAGCAAACCCTGAAGTAGCGCCAAATACGCTAGCAACGGCTGCCATTTTGAGGAATGACCTTCGACCTACGGTCGTTGTTAGAGCACGTTCGGTTGTTTTTTCCATAACGCTATGCCTCCTCGTTTATAGGGCAGATTTGTAATAATCTTCCCATGCTTGTGTTTTCTTATAAGTAATCTCTTTCTTTTTAGATTTACCTACAACAACGCCATTTGAACCTTTTGAACTAGAAGAACTTGCTTGTACGCCCACTACGCCAACGGCAGCGACAGCACCCACAAGTGCAGCTTTTGCAACAAAGCCACGTCTGCTCTCATTCATGCAATGCTCCTTGTATACATTAATCCCTTTTGCAAGAGATTGCTCAAAAAAATCACCATTTTCTTGAGCAACCTCTTTAGGTTACTTGCGTAGGGTACGCTCTACTTTTGCTTCCAGCCCTGCCATCTTTTTAGCTTTATTTTCCGCTCTTCGTCTTGCTTCTGCCCCCGAAATCACTTCGACAGGTTTTTGAACTCTAACTTTTTCTTTAAGAGGTGGTTTTGCCACTTCAAAATACATACGCTCAAACGCCATAAATGCGTTAAGCACAATCGCAATAGATTGGTAAGCTTTGGACATTGGATGTTCATAAACGTTGATAATAAACTCATCCATAAAAGGGTTTATAACTTCCGTAAAAAGGCAATGTTGGATGTTTTCATACTCTTTTCCACCATGCATAATGAGCTCAATGAGTTCATGCATAAAGGTAAAGATAAATCCAACACTGTCTTCATTCTCTTTGAAATTAGCTTCATCGCGTCTGATTTTGGTTTTGGCTAAGAAATTTTTAACAGCTACGCGTTGATGTCCACTCTCAACACCTTCATCGTAATAGGAAGCGGTATTGCGAACGACTTTGTAGGCGGGATTATGGAAGACATCATCGTACTCTTGAATCAGTGCATTTTGACCTTTTTCAGTTAAAAATGCTTTAATTTCTTTGAGTGCTTCTGCTGAATTTTCATCAATAGGATTTTCAATCATTACATCAAGTGCTTCTGAAACACCTTTGTAACGATCCAAACTTGTTGTAAAAACAAATATTTTGCTCAAGAAGCCATAGTAGAGTGAGCGGGCTTTATTAACAGATTCTTTATTTATCACGGCTTTGTTCCTCATTTCTTAAAGTCAACAAAAGTAGACCGATATAGTCTGAATTCATTGAAATAGATAAAAAAGCTCGAAAACAAGGGAAAACACGGTATCTTTATAGAAACAAAACCCTCTTTTTACGATGCGTTATATAATTTTAGTAAACAACTGTTTACCGATTTCTAGTAAATTTACCACAGATTTGCTTAGGTGAAAATGGTAAAAAAAGAGTAGTTTAAAAACTTAAAAGTAACTTAAATATGTAAATTAAGCATATTACTTGGAGGGTTATAGCAGCGGAGGAAAGTATAGTTCAGAGAACATTAAAGCTCTCTGAACTGTTTTACATGTAAAAGAATTCTGCCATGCAAGAAGTAAGCTTTCATACCTTCCCCTTAACGTGCTTGTTTCGCATATTGTAGCACTAAAAAATAAATAAAGAGCAAGAGATTTTACGCTCTTGCTCTTTACATGTAAAGTACTTACTCTGCCTCGCAAGAGGCAAGCTTCAGTGACCTAGTATTTAACGTAGCTTTTCAAGCTTAGCTTGTAAAGCGTGTCAAATTAAAACTTACCCTGATCTCTCAGTTTCTTATACCATGTACTATGAAGAATCTTGACTTCTTCTTCTTCAACATACCCAGTAATAATACTATGCACTGCTCCTTTAATAGCAAACATGGACATATACACATGGGTGATAAACATTGCAACGATTGCAAAGCCCATCACATTATGGATAATCGCTGCTGCTCTTAACATATCTATTTGAGATAGACCTGTGAGATCATGCAACATTTGCATTTTAAAGTCTAGGAAGAACATGAATGCACCACTTAAGATCATGGTAATACCACCAAGTATTGCTACCCAGTACCACATCTTTTGACCAGCATTAAACTTCCCTGCTAGGATGGGTTTTTTCTCTTTAGAGAGGTAACCTCCTAGGATCATAAACCATTTGACATCATCCATGTTAAAGAGTGCTTCTTTAAGCCACATCAGAGCCATAGGAATGACGACAATAGTGAAAGGTATGGTAAAGATACCATGGAGGTTCTTTTGCCATTTCTTACAAAAGGTTCCACCACCAAAGAAGTCACCGAAAACGATAATGAATCCTGTGGGTATAATCACCAAAAGCTTATTGCGGCTACTTGGTGGATTATTCGATTATAGAGATTAAAGGCATAGTATTTCTTTGCACTGTGTGGAAACACTTTGGGGCCTATAATCAGTTCCTTACCAGGAATACCTTCATTAATCGTTACAACTTTACGTCTACTAATACCTACTGGAAGCTCATGCGCCTCAGCACAAGCGACTGAACAGCCATCACACTCGATACATCTGCTCTCATCGCAGTAAAATTTCATTCTTGCGTATTCCATCTCTCTCCCCCCTACGCTTTTTCGATGCGGCATAGACCCGTTTTTGTCTCGGGAATTTGCGTCATAATGTCATAGCCGTAACCAACCACGGTGTTAGCCGACTCGCCTGTTGCGTAAGGTTTTGTACCTGTTGGATAGTTTGCACTTAGATCTTTACCTTGGAATTTACCCATATAGTGGAATGGCATAAAAATGGTTTTTTCATCCACCGTTTGTGAGAATTTCGCTTTCACATGAATGCGTGTTCCCTCAACACCATAAACCCATACCATCTCACCGTTACGAATGCCTAGATTGAGTGCTGTGTTAGGATGAATATCCACAAACATTTCAGGATTGAGTTTTGAGAGGTATTTAGAAGCTCTTGTTTCTGCTCCCGCTCCACTGTGTGTGACCAAACGACCTGTAATCATAATGAGTGGGAACTCTTTCGTGTAATCTTGTCTGGTTTGTGCGGAGATGTATTTTGTATCAACCCTAAAGTGATCTTTTTTATCAGGATAGGTCGGATATGCTTTGATCATCTCTTGGCTTGGTGAGTGAATAGGCTCTCTGTGAAGAGGGATTTGATCTGGGAAATTCCACGCTTTGGCTCTTGCTTTGCCATTGCCGTACGGTGTTAACCCTAAAGCAAGACCTTTTTTGATGAGGATTCCACTCAAATCGGTCGCAAAGTTTTTACCTGCAACGATCGCTTTTTCTTCTTCGCTAAACGTTGCACCTGCCTTTTCAAGCATTTCAAGAGTTAATGGACCATGACCTTTCGTAATCGCAGAACCTTTTGGCGCACTGCCCTCACCTGCAAGAAGAGTGACGCCATCTTTTTCCACACCCCAATTCAGACGGAATCCCATACCGCCATCGGAGACTGGTTTGTTCACGTTATACAAAATCGGGCTACCGCTGTGGGTTTCATTCCAACATGGCCATGGAAGTCCGTAGTATTCGCCTTTCATTGGTCCCATTCCAGCGATGCTGACCTCTTCAAACATATGCCAATTCTCTTGGTGTTTTTTAAGACGCTCCGGTGTATGTCCGCCCATACCGATGGAGCGAATACCACGTGCAATCTCACGTGTTGCATCTTCTGGCCATTCAAATTTACCTTTACCATCGCCTAAGGCTTTGGTGTATTCATCGTAAAAGCCTAAACGTTTCGCAAACTCAAACATAATGTCATGGTCTGTTTTACACTCATACTGAGGTTCAACGACTTTACTTCGCCATTGGACGTTTCTTCCTGTTGCGGTTACGGAACCACTGGTTTCAAACTGAGTTGCCACAGGGAGAATAAATAAATTATCTTTTCTATCGGTCAAAATTGCCGCATCATTGATAAAAGGATCTGTGATAACAAGAAGTTCGATGTTATCGAGTCCTTTTTTGACCTCTTGAAGTTGCGCGGTAGAGGTAATGCCACAGCCCATAACCACAAGGGCTTTAAGATCGGTTCCACCATTGTAAATCGCATCATTTTTCATGACACCCTCAGACCAACGCGCCAACGTAAAGCCATTTTTAGTCATCATCTCAGCATTTTTGAAACGACCTTTAATATACTCAGGCTCGACTTTCCAGACGTTGGCAAAGTGTTTCCATGCTGGTTCAGCCAATCCATAATACCCTGGTAATGTCTCAGAAGAACAGCCCATATCGGATGCGCCTTGAACGTTGTCATGACCACGAAGAATGTTACAACCGCCGCCTTCAACACCCATATTGCCCAAAATCATCTGCAAGATTGGTCCTACACGAGTATTTCCCGTGCCAACGCTGTGTTGTGTCCAACCCATCGTCCAGACTAAACAGCCTGGTTTGGTACTTGCAAATGTTTTAGTCACTTGGTAAAGCTCTTCTTCGCTCACGCCTGTCACTTTGGAAACGACATCCGGTGTCCATTTCTCAGATTCTTTGAAAACATCTTCGTAGCCATACACGCGGTCTTGCAAATATTTTTTATCTTCCCAACCGTTTTTCAAAATGAGGTGAATCATGCCGTAGATAAACGCAATGTCCGTACCAGAACGTAAACGCACGTACATATCTGCTTTCGCCGCTGTTTTGGTAAAGCGCGGTTCAACAACAATCAACTTTGTGTTGTTTCGCTCTTTGGCTTTTAAGAAATGTTGGAAACCAACAGGATGCGCAACGGCAGGGTTTGCACCCATGATGAGAACCGCTTTAGAGTTTTGAATGTCTCCTAGTTGGTTGGTCATCGCACCATAACCAAACGTGTTCGCAACTCCCGTTACGGTGGAACTGTGGCAAAGCCTTGCTTGGTGATCGATGTTGTTTGTACCGTAAAATGCAGCAAATTTACGAAGATAGTACGCTTGCTCATTGCTCATTTTGGCAGAACCCAAGAACATCGCCGCATCAGGGCCGTGTTTTTCGCGAATGGCTTTTAGTTGTGTGCCAATTTTCGTGTAAGCATCTTCCCAAGAGATACGTTTCCATTGACCACCCACTTTTTCCATTGGGTATTTGACACGTACGTCGGAGCGAATCATATCGATCATGCCCGCACCTTTGCAGCAGTGACCACCAAGGCTGAGTGGATGATCTTGTGCCACTTCTTGACGAACCCATACACCATTGTGAACCTCAGCTACAACGCCACAACCGACTGAGCAGACGTTACAAATTGTTTTAACCAATTTAGAACCAGGGTAAGGATTTTTAACCTCTTCTTCTGTGGCAGCACGCGTTACTTTTTCACTGGCAAATCCAGCCGTTGCGCCAAAAGCACCCGCAATCGCTGCCATTTTAAGGAAACTTCTTCTTCCTACTTTTGCATTTAATGCAGTTATTATTTCACTCACTGATCTCTCCTTTCTTACAGAGCAGACTTATAATAGTCTTCCCATGCTTGCGTTTTTTTTGTAAGTAATCTCTCTTTTTTTAGATTTACCTACGACAACACCACCTGAAGCGATGGGCGCTTTTTCAGCTGAAATCAATGGTGAAACACCTATGGCTGCCACAGCTGAGCCTAGCACAGCAGTTTTGAGAAAACTGCGACGCATCTTTGTCATACACTCCTCCTTGGGTCGTATGTTTTTACATGTAAAGACATGCAAAACAAAATGAGCAATTCAAATCTATTATCTCGATTTAAAATGCGCCTAAGAGTGACGTTAATGATAAGAGGGAAAAAACACAGAGGTATAAAAGAAGGAACGCTAAATATACGTTAATATAGGCCTTCATCGATACGTATGTATGCTTAACACGTAAGCACATATCATGAACAACACGTTATAAATTACCATTTAGTAAACGATGGTTTACCAAACTACGGAAATGTAACATAGAAATATTAATTTTGTTCTATAAGGAGAAATGTAGTTTATAAACTTAAAAATTGCTTAAATATGTAAATTATGCATATTACTTAGAGGAGTTATAGTAAAGTTCAGAGAGCATCAAAGCTCTCTGAACTCTCTTTACATGTAAAATATTTTAGAAGCTATAGCGTGCATTAGCGTAGTAACTTCGACCTTCTTGAGGATAACCGTAGCTATAGAAGTAGTCTTTATCAAAGATATTTTTAACACCAACTGCGAGTTCAAGTGCTTTGACTGGGCGATAAGCAACTTTCAAATCCATTAAGAAAAAATCTTTGGTTTGATAATCACCATATCGGTAATCATTGCTCACATAGCGCTCACTCTCATAACGTACTTGAGGAATAATATCGACCATGGCGATTGGAGAATATTTTAAACGTCCTGCAAAACTATGTTTTGGTATATCCGTCACATAGGGATTGGCTGGATTATCTTTAATATCAGCATCAATATAGGTATACGATACACTACTGCTTACGTACTCAGCCCAAAAAGAGTCTAAAGAGACTTCAACGCCTTTATGCTCTTCTTTCCCTATATTTTGACTTTGCTTGCATTTACCACCTGTGCAAACGCCTACGACATTTGGAACATTCACGGAAGCGATATAATCATCCGATTCGGATAAGAAAAGAGCTACATGCGCCACGTGTGCATCTGTTAATTTTTGGTCAATACCCACTTCATAATTAATAGATCGTTCCGCTTTTAAATCGGAATTGGGAACATACGTACCCAGCTTAGTAGAGTATCTATCTTTTAATGTAGGCATATTGCTTTTTTTAGCAATACTTCCATAGAGAGTCGTCGCATCACTTAGCTTATAGTAAAGTGCTGTTTCTGGATTGAACGCATCCGTATCATACTTTGGAAACTCTTTAATGGAACTACCACTGCGATATTCTGCTTTATCAATTTTATTTTCATCATAAGAAGCGCCCGTAACCCATGTAAGTTGATCAGTCACTTTTAATGAATATTCGAGTCCATAAGAAGTTGTTGTTCCCTCAGCTTTTATATCAACACCTGGTGTAGCAGAATCAATGTCTTTATGATAATCTTTTTTTTGCGTAACCGATAATTTTAACATTTGGGCTTCTGTTAACTTAAAATCTAACTCAGCATTACCACCTAATGTATAATCATCATACTCCGTTACTTCCGTTATTTTAGAGCTTGTTGAAGGCAAATTATTGTACCAATTTATCTTATTATAAAACTCATCTCTGTACCAACGTGTCTTTAACATAATTGCATCATTGAGTGCAGTTTTTGTCAGAAAATAATAACTGGTTTTGTCCCAGTCTGGCCAATACCAATGTCTATTTGTTGCCATGGCAACGGGTGCCGTTATATCGCTAGCAAAATAGGGTTGCCCTTTTTCTCCTCGTTGTGCAATATAATTAAAAGCATATTCATCCGTATCGTTAGGCGTATAACCGACTTTAATATTGATTTTTCGATCTTGTGAATCTGAGTTTTCTCGTCTACCGCCATTTTCATACCCATTGGCAGTATAATCATTTGATAATTTAAAATAATCTCTTTCGTAATTTGAAACAGAGATCAACCCATAATATTTCCCTTGATTGGTTCCCATGGTTAAATACTCTTCTTGCCCATTACCGCTAAAAACACCCGCACCCACTTCGCCTTCAAACTCTTTCGTTGGTTTTTTGGTGATAAGATTAACAGCTCCACCCATTGTATTTGCCCCATACATTGGAGAAACATAGCCTTTGGATACATCAATCTCATCAATATCATAGGTTGTGAAACGACTTAAATCCGTTGTTTTATCGTAAGGGACATAAACAGGGATACCATCGACATAGATAGGCACACGACTTTGATTAAAGCCTCGGATACGAATACCCGTATCATTTCGTGCACCTGTTTGCTGAATATACGTACCTGGAATGTTTTCCAATGCTTGAGCAACTGTTTTACTCTCTGTATCTTTTATTGTTTGTGCATCTACAAATTCTGTCGTCTGATTTGCACTAATATCTTTTGATTCACTTACCTCAATTTTGCCCAGTTCAAATGTCTCACCCATCAACACAGATGCGGTGATCAATGAAAGTGCCAAGCCGACGTTGTATTTCATAGTTTTCTCCTTTAAAATGTTTACCAAACATAGTATTTTATTTTATATAACGATAGATCTGTTTAACCCGAAAAGACAAACTAACCTCCTCCTAGTGTTTCGTATGAATAAATGAAGGGATGCAGACGGGATAACCACACGCTGTCTGTTTGAGCTCAATATTCGTATGGTAAAGTTCGTTAATCAGCTCTTGTGTAATCGTTTTACATGTAAGCCCATGCGCTAAGATATGCCCGTCTTTTAGGGCATAGGTATAACCACCGAGCATTAAAGCATGTTCAGGGAAATGGGTTGATTTTAAAAACGTATAGCCTTCCTGAGAGAGGTTCATAATCGTCTCTAAAAGGCGTAGCTGATTGCCATAGTCTAATCCCGAAACAGGCTCGTCCATCACTAAGATTTTTGCACCTTGCGCTAAAGAGCGTGCGATTAGAACCAACTGTTTTTCCCCTCCACTCAGCGTTTGAAAGGTACGCTTTTCCAAATGCAAAATACCCAGCCGATCCATCGCCTCACGTGCTAATTGGATATCAGCCTGACTTGGCTTTTTAAACCATGTCTCAAAAGCAATGCGACCCATAAGGACAATGTCCAGCGCAAAAAATGCAAATGCCACTTGTGTGCTTTGCGGAACATAGCTTACATGGTAAGCGCGTTCTTTGATGGAATAACTCTGTAATGCTTTACCTTTTAAGATCACTTCACCACTTTTAGGGGTCAAAAGTCCCAAAAAAAGTTTCATCAACGTACTTTTCCCCGTTCCATTCGGACCTAAAAGAGAGACAATACTACCTTTTTCAATGGCAAGATTAACCCCTTGCAAAACAGGCTTATTATTGTAAGAGAAGAAGAGATTTTTGGCTTGATAAAAACTCATGCGAACCCTTTTTTAGCATTACGAAGCGCCAAAACAAAAATAGGAATACCAATGAGTGATGTTGCAATACCAATGGGAATTTCAACACTCATAGACGTACGACACAACGTATCGACAATGACTAAAAATGTCGCACCTAACAGCGCACACATTGGAAGTAAAATGCGGTTATCCGCACCGACTAAAAAACGTGCAATATGGGGAATAATAAGCCCTACCCAACCAATCATCCCTGCGACAACAACCGTTAAGGTACTTAAAAGAGTTGCCAATAAAATCGCACCATTGCGTACCCATGTAACGCGTACACCCAAAGCTTTGGCATCATCATCACCAAGACTTAAAACGTTCAGGTATTTGCCCATCAAGCAGAGCATAATCGTACTTATCAGAAGTGGGAAAGCGACATTTGCAACCATCTTCATATCTACCGCACTGAAAGAGCCCATCAGCCAGTAAACAATGGTCGGAAGTTTATTGTAAGGGTCGGCAACATATTTCACCGTAGAAAGCAGTGCAGAGAAAAGTGAGCTAGAGATGACACCACCTAAGACTAAAAGAATGGTCTGTGAACCACTTCGACCATAAATCTTTGCCACGCCAAGTGCCACTAAAACAGCCACAAACCAAAAACGAAAGAAAAAAAGTTGCACCCCAAACCAACTATCAGAAATCATAATACCCAGAGCTGCTCCAAAAGAGGCACCCGCAAGCACGCCTAAAATTCCAGGAGAGACCAGAGGATTCACAAACATTGCTTGAAATGCTCCACCTGAAACCGATAACGCTGCTCCCACAAGTACAACGGCTAAGATACGTGGTAAGCGTATGTCAAAAACGATATTTGAAAGTAGTGCTACTTCGTTAGGCGCACTACCTATGGTAAAAAATTTCCATAAAAGAAGTTGCCCTAATGTTCTAAGATCAATTTCATAACGTCCCAAAGCCAAAGAAATAAGCAGACTCGCACCTAGTGCCACAATAATCATGCTAAAAAGAAGCGAGTTTTTCATACACGCCCCAAAATGTGATGAAGCTGTGTATCGTTTAGATCAATGTTTAAAAAGAGTTTGTAAAATTCACGCATCTCTTGTGTAAATTGCTCTGAATTTGGTGTATTGTAAAGGATATGTGTCAGCCATCTTACCCCTAAAAGACGCATAAATGAGGGTGGTCGGTCGATCCAGTTAAATGGCACTTTGGGCACTAAAAAGATCTTGCCCTCACGAACCGCTTTGATGGAGTTCCACCTTGCATCGCTTTTAACTTTTTCCACAAATTCTCGCTCTTGCGCCACAATGATGTCAGGGTTATACAAAATCACCTGTTCTAAAGAGACTTTTTCAAGCCCCATACCACTTTTCGTGGTACATAAATGGGGATTAATACCCCCTGCAAATTTGATCGCTTCATAGTGAAATGATTGATCACACTCCGTAGCAAGTCCATCCGCACCCTCTGCGTAATAGACAACAGGGCGTGTAGCGGCATTGGTCTTGACAACCTCTTTTGTTTTTTCAAGTGCTTTTGTTGCATAGTCTGAGAGTATCTTCGCTCGTTGCTCTTTGCCTAAAACCTCCCCAAAGAAGAGATAGGCTTTCGGTAAACTCTCTACACTTTCAAGATCAACATCAATGCTTGGAATTTTGCTACTCTCAAAGAGATACTGTGCCAATTGGCTAGAAGCATCGTTATTCCACAAAAAGACAACATCGGGATGCAACGAGAGCAAGGTTTCACGGTTCATGCTGTTCCCTCCACCTTGAAGACCGCCTACGACAGGAAGTGCCATAAAGCGAGGATCAAGCATATTGGAAGACTCATTATTCCCACGGGCATGGTTAAAGTTAAGCCCTACAATTAGTGAAGAATCAATCGTATAGATCATGTAAGTTGAAGGCGGTGACGTACCAAACACTTTGGTAATGACATCGGGAATTTCAACTTTTTTACCACCCATGTCGACAATTTCACGCGCACTTAGGCTTAATAGTAAACACAAAAGTGCCCACACTATTTTTTTCATTCCCATTCCTTTTTTTCATCGCAATAAGGGCGTACCGCTTCATTGAATGTTCGTAAAAGCGTTATGTTTTCAAAAAGATCAACACCAAGTGGTTTAAGCGTTATCGTGACATTTTCTAAACATGCTTGAATGGCTTTGATTTTAGCAATACATGTTTTTGCATCGCCGATAATGCCACAATCAAAAAATTTCTGCCCATCAAAAAAGGTACTCCTCTCAGCTATAAGCTGTTTGTATCTGCTTTGATCAAAATGGGGTGATTTATGAAATGAAGAGGCCGCACGCATTGACTTCGCAAAATGGTCAATCGCAGGACGTGCTTTATAAGCTGCTTCTTCATCACTTTTAGCAACATAAAATGTCCGCAAAAGTACGATCTGCGGTTTAAAACCAGCAATAGCTTCATATGCTTGGCTTACACGTGCACATTCGTCTAAATCAACCCCTTGCGAAAGCATCAGCCCAAAACCTTTTTTGGCAGCAAAGGCGATGGTTTCATCTGAGGCAAACGTTGCAATGTACGTGGGAATCTTCGCTTGAAACGGTTTTGGCTCGATATCAACTTCTGAAAAATGAATAAATTTACCCTCAAAACCAACGGGTTGATCCTTTACATGTAAAAGCTGTGTAACAGCATCCACACACTCAAACATCATCGGGCGCAGGTTTTCTACTGTGACATTAAAATGCTTTGAATCGGGTGCAAAAGCGCCTTTGGCAAAGCCTAGGTTGATTCTACCTTGACTTAAGTGATCTAGCGTTGCAACCTCTTCCGCTAAGCGAATAGCATCATAAAAGGGGGCTAAAAAACCAGCACATCCCAGCCTCACATACTTCGTTCGTGCCGTAGTGTACGCTAAAAGAAGTGACGGAGAAGGACAAATACTAAAATCATTAAAGTGGTGTTCCCCCAGCCAAACTTCATCAAATCGCATCGCATCGACCAGTTCAATCAGTTTGAGCTGATTTTCAATCGCTTGGTTGGCATTCACATTAAAGCGCTCAAAGAGGCAAAAAATTCCCCATTTCATACGATTCCAAACTCCTCTTTCATATCTTTATATAAAAAACGCTTCATGGGCGTTGTCAAACTTCGACGGTTCACCATGCGCATCGAAAAAGGCTCAATCCAGTTCCAAAACTCTTCGATCAACTCTTTAGGAAAATTAAGATCATGGAGGGTTTGCTTGTACATCATAAGCCATACTTCCCTACTCTCATCGTCAATGGCAAAGGGAGCATGAGTACGGCACAAAGAGGGTGGACCGTAACTAAAGGTATAGGTTTTCTCGCCCCCTAAGGCCTGAATAAGAAAATGACTTGCTTTGGCAACCCCTTCCAAAAAATGAGCATCATCCGTTGGATACATCTGCGCAATAGCACTTTTTTGCAGTAAACGATGATGATGTAGCACAATTTTGGGAATGGTTTCAGCGCCTACTTTTCCTAAAAAACTGGGCGTTGGGAAAATGATCGGAGGCAATGAAGCTTTGAGATCAAAGCTACTCCATTTAAGAGGTTCACTCTTTTTAGGAGTCGTTAGTTTATGAAGAAAATGATGACCATTACACATAAAATCTCCTTAGGATTTAAGCTTGAACACAACGGGTATTGCAATTTCCAACTCCTCTTTGGGTGGAAGCTCAAAAGGGATGGCATCTAAGACAGCATCGATAGCATTGCGATCTAAAATCGCTTTGCCACTGGACTTTGCAATCTTAATGGACGATGCATCTACCATGCCATTGGAATGAATTAAAAACTGCACCACCGCCTCACCTTCCAATCCCATTTTTTTTGCCATAGAGGGATAACGAAGGCTCTCTTGAATCTTATGCCTTACTTTGGCAAGGTAAATGGAGAGCAAATCATCGCTTTGGTGCGAAGATGATACGGAAGCTTTTTCTTGTGTTTTAGCACTGGCGGGCGCTTCCGCCGTTTGTTCGACAAAAGAGTCACTTGAAGGAGCTGATGACACAATAGGCTCTTGAATGTGTTTTTGAATAGGGACTGTTTTAACAGGCTCTTTTTGAACTTTTTTTTTCAGGTTTTTTTCTACTATCGGCTCAGGTTTAACAGGTTCTAATGGAACTTCATGTTTGATTTCTTCAGCGGCTGGTGTGGGTTTTGGCTCGTCTAAAAAACTCACCTGTGTCACCACAAACTCGCGAATAACAGGCTTTGGAATCATCATACTCCCCATAAAAAGAGCATACGCAATCATTACATGTAAAAACAGCGTACCCAAAGAGGCGGCAAAAAAATGCGATGCTTTCACGTACCTGCCTTGGTCGTTTGAATTGCAAATGTACTAATGCGATGTTTTTTGCAAATGTCAATCACTTTGACAACATATTCAAACGGTGTTTTAGCGTCGCTGCGAAGCACAATATGAGGATCTTTTTCGCCTATCTGTGCCATTTTTGTATCTAAATCGTCTATAGAGAGTGCCACATCATCGTAATACAGTTCTCCCGTTTCACTCAAAGAGAGCGTAATGGGCTTTTGATCCTCTTTATGATTTTCAGCGTTCGTGGCCTGTGGTAAATTCAGAGGAATCTTACCTTGTGTTACAAAGGTAGCTGTCACCATAAAAATGACCAAGATAACCAGCACAATATCAACAAAAGGCGTCATATTAATCTCGGCAATATCACTCTCGTAGACAGGTTCACGCCTCATTGAGTTGTGCTTCCTTCTGTGTTAAAACCACTTTGACGCGTCTTGTGAAATAGTTATAGGCGATAACACATGGAATCGCAACAAAAAGACCCGTAGCAGTTGCAATCAAGGCTTCAGAGATGCCTTGCATAATGGGCTGTACATCAAAAGCATTGGAAGATCCTATCATATGAAATGCTTGAATAATTCCTAAAACAGTTCCAAAGAGTCCTATAAAGGGGGCGTTATTGCCAAATGTGGCTAAAATACCTAAACGCGCTTCAAGACTCAGACGTAATGTATAATAATCAATACTTTGATAGTTTTTTTGAATGGCTCCAAACGCCAAAAAACGCTCGATCATCACGCCAACGGCGATGACACTCATAGAAACCAACACCCAAAGTACAGGGTCAATTCCCACAAGAGCGAATGATAATAATTTTTCACTGAGCATTTTTTCTCCTTACATCAACGAATGCAAAACCCTTTTCGCTCAATCGCTATATACTATACATAATAACGGTTGAGCGAAAAAAAGCAGACAACAAGAAACGAGAACATTATATCGCAATATATTTGCAAATACAACGTAAAATATACACTTTACTGCGTTCATTCTGTTTAAAAAATAGGCATCCTATAATGAAAAGAATGCACGAAGAGCGCTTCATTCGACTTTTGTGCTATACTTATTCCACAATTACACCTCTAAAATAGATAGGAATACCATGTTAGAAGCACGACTTTGGATGAAAAAAAGCGATAAAAATTATCTCGGTAAAGGGCGTATAGAGCTTTTAGAACACATTCGAGAACATGGATCTATTCATGCAGCAGCTAAAGCGATGAAAATGAGTTACAAAGCTGCTTGGGATTCAGTGGATGCGATGAACAACCTTTCTGAAATTCCACTGGTGCAAAAAACAAGCGGTGGTAAAGGCGGCGGAGGAACACTTCTGACACCTAAAGGCGAAGAGGTCATCGCAGCATTTCACAACTTACAAGAAAAACATCAACAATTTTTAGATCTTTTTGCGAACAGCGAAGATCTACTCACGATCGTTCAAACACTTAGCCGCCTCTCTTTGAAACTCAGCGCGCGTAACCAACTGATAGGCACTATTAGTGCTATTAATGAAGATACGGTGAATGTTGCCGTTGAGCTTACGATCAAAGCTGCTGATAAAATTTACGCAAGCATCACCAAAAACAGTTATCAAGAACTCGGTCTGCATCTAGGGGAGAATGCTATTGCTATCATTAAAGCAAGTTCGGTGTTGCTTTCCAAGAGTAAACCCGCTATTGCCTGCGAAAATTTACTCAAAGGGACTATTATTCAAATTCTTAGTGATACCTCCAATACAGAAGTCACATTGGAGCTTGAAAGTAAAAGTACCATCACTGCCACCATTGCCAATGATGCATTTGAGCCACTAAACCTCAAAGTCAATGCGGAGGCCTATGCATTTTTCAAAGCATCTAATGTTATCTTAGGCGTTTAAAGACTATCTTAACGCCTCTTTTGGGCTCTTGGTAACACCACCACATTTTCTTTTAAAATGCTTAAATAGTAACCATTTTATTGCACATAAAATAACTCCTATCTCCTTTTCTCTCTTTAAACTCTTGCCATATAGATTTTTTTCGTGCTACCATTATGTTTTAATTTATATAACGAATGCGAGTAAAAATTATCATCTATTTTAATAGTTCAAGGAGACTCTATGCCAGTTATGGTTGATGGTGTTAAAGTACAACTCTTTAGTGAATGTGACCCCAACGCCCCTTTCCCACAAACGGATGAAAATCTAAGACGTGCCCACCCGAAGATTGATGTGATCTTTCCCGAAGTCTTCTTCCCTTCCAACAAAACCTATCTAGCGATTGGAGAAGCCAAAATTCGTGAAGTGGTTAAGTTGCACCATGATCTCGTGCGTAAAAGTAAAATCGGTCATCTTTATCCTCAAGAGGAAGCTGCTTTTATTGCAGCCACAACAAAAATTGAAGATTTTTTTGTACAAATGTTAGGTGGTGCTGATCTGTACACCTCCAAACAAGGTCATCCAAAGCTCAGAGAACGTCATTTTCCCTTTGAAGTCACTGAAACAGGGCGTGACATCTGGCTGATGTGTTTTAAAAAAGCACTCAAACAAGCGCATGTTCCTAAAGAGTTTTTACCCGAAATTTGGAATTGGGTTGAATCCATCTCAATGCGTATGATCAATAGACGTACCAGTATGGAAATGCTCAAACGTTACCCTTATGAGAGTATTCAATCTTATTTTGACGCTTAACGCTCTTTACATGTAAAAACAATCCCAAAGGATTTTTGATGCGCTATTTACTTCTCTTTTTACTTTTTTTTAGTTCACTTTTTGCCAATACAACACGCACATTTACTGATATTTCAGGAAAAAACATCAGCTTACCTGAACATGTCACACGTATTTATGGCTCAGCTCCTCCTATTACTTTTATGCTTTATGTCATCGATGATGCTCCACTCATTGGTGTGAATTTTCCACAGACAAATAAAGACAATAGTGATGGTGAGAAATTTTTAAGCAAACACTTTATGAGCCTTCCTGTATTGGGTGGTTGGCATGGAAACAACACCCCTAACTTAGAGGCGATTATCGCAGTAAAACCCGATGTCATTGTGACATGGGATACGCCACTTCTCAATGAAAAAACGGCCAAAGATTTAGCACGCATCAATATTCCAGCTCTCAAAGTGAATATTGATGATTCACGTCATTATCCTGAAGTCTTTCGCTATCTTGGAAAAGTGATGCACAAGGAAGATCGTGCTAATCAGCTTGCAAATATGGCACAAAATTATTTGGATGAGCTTAAAAATTTTGTAGCGACTGTTCCTGAGCAAGAGCGTACCAAAGTGTATTACGCAGAAGGTGATTTCGGACTTCAAACAGAGTGTGACGTCTCATTTCACTCTGAACCTTTAACGCTTGCGGGAGGAAATTTAGTCCATAAATGTGTTCAAAATAGTGTTATCGGACTGCAAGAAGTCAGTTTTGAGCAGGTTCTCATCTATGCTCCCGATGTCATTATTGTGCAAAACCCCGCTTTTTATAAAACAATTTTTACCGATAAAAAATGGGCTATGCTTAAAGCGGTTCAAACAAAAAGAGTGTACTTAGTACCAAAATCTCCTTTTAACTGGACCGATCGTCCACCTTCCTTTATGCGTATTATTGGGGCACATTGGATTGCCAGTAAACTCTATCCAACACGTTACCCTTTTAAGATTCAAGAAAAAGTGAGAGCGTTTTATCAACTCTTCTTTGGTGTCGCACTGAGTGACGAAGATCTCAAAACTTATTTTGATCTTTAAATACTAAGACTCTCTCATCAACCTTTTAGAGAGTCTCTGGTTTGCAATGAAACCTACTTTTGATTAAAGGAATACCCTATGATCTGCCCAATTTGTGAACGAAGATGCCGTGTTGAAGAGAACAGTGTTGGTGCATGTGGACGTTATCAATGTCACAACAATACCATGCTCGAACGCTTCCCAAACTCGTATCTTGTGGTAGCTCCCATTTCGGCTGAGACGATGCCAGTGCTTCACTTTCATCCCCGTGCAAAGTTTTTGCAAATTAGTACCACTGGGTGTAATTTTGACTGTTTGGGGTGCATTTCAACAGTGGTGGCTAAAGAGATGGATGTGCAAAGTCCTGCACTTAAAAAACTCTCTCCCATACAAATTGTCAACAAAGCATTGGAGCAAGAGTGCGATGGTATCGCTTTTTTAATGAACGATCCCCTCGCCTCTTTTTATAGCTTTCTTGAAATCTGCACCTTAGCCAAAGAGTGTGGGCTGCTGACAGGCTGTTCCACCAATGGCTATTTCACACCCGAATCGCTTAATCTGCTCGCTCCGCATTTGGATTTTGTGAACATTGGGCTTAAAGGTTTGTGCAATGACATCTACAAAAGTTGTGGCGCAAACAGTTACAAACCTGTTTTACGTAACATTGAACTTTTTTACCGAAAAGGCGTTCATGTCGAAGTGGCGTGTATTCATAAAAAAGATAATGATGATGAAGTTCTTGCTATTGCAGATACTATAGCAAAGATTTCGAAAGAGATTCCGCTTCAGATCATGCGGTTTATTCCTATTGATGATGCCAATATTAACCTTGAGCCATCCATCTTAGCTTCGGAAATGCTTTACAAAAAACTCACATCACGCCTTGATTATGTCTACTTGTTTAACTCCCCAGGATCAGAGTGCCTGAACACCTACTGCCCAGAATGTGGTGCACTCATTTTTGAGCGAGATTTTTACGGCCCAATGGGTTCAAAATTAAGAACAATCAGCCACAACTATCAGAACAATACCTGTTCACACTGTCATCATAAACTTCCTATCGTAGGGAACCCTTGTCAAAAAGTCTTTGATGAAGATGGTTTTGAAGGCGGATACCCACTTACTAGAGCACTCGAAATTGTCGAAGGAACACTCGCAACACTTGGTGTGACAGATCAAAAAGAAGTTACGACATGTTGGGAAGAACTTTTACGTGGGGATGGACTAAAACGTTTACATGTAAACATTCAAAACTTTGAAGATTATGCCACTACCATTCATTATCTTGCCAAAATGACCCACACAGAGACTACCGCCAAAAAACTTCTAGCCTATATGCGAGACAAAATTGCCATTATTGCGCAAGAACTTCCAAAGGTAATAACAAAGCCCCGTGTTTATTACGTCATGGGTAAACCTTTATTTGCACTTGAAGAGGAGCGACTTGAAAATAAATTGGTCGAGATGGCCGGTGGCATTAGTGTCAATAAAACGCTGGGTTTAAAAGGAAGACCTGGGCGAAAAATATCGGTTGAAACACTCAATGCACTCAACCCAGACGTTATTTTTATCTCTTCTTTTTTGGATTGTCCGTTGGAAGAATTTTACACCTTCTGTGAAGAGCAAGGCATTGTTGTCAATGCGGTAAAGACTAAACGCATCTATACGCATCTTGCCCCTTGCTTTGATTTTGGAAGTCCAAGATGGATTTTGGGTTTGATGCACATTGCCAATATGCTACACCCCGAGCTCTATCATTTTGATGTCTTACACGAAGCAAAATTCTTCTATCAGGAATTTTACGACACGCCATTAAACATCACTTCGATTAATCGTTCTTTCGCAAAACCAAGTCAATATCATAAGATGCTTCATATTTAAGCAGTACCCTCTTGTACTTATGGTTAAATTTCGTTATAGTTCCAAGTATATAACGTATAAAGGATGTTTTATGGAACCAGCATTTAATTTTTGGGACAATATGGCAAAGCGTTACCCACGCTTTAACGATATAACAATGAGCAAAGACGTCAATCATATTTTAAATTGGTGCCAAAATAAAAATGTTTCATTTGAGGGTGCTTCTATTTTAGATATTGGAGCAGGAACCGGAACCATTGCCATTCCTTTAGCACAAAAAGGGGCACAGGTAACTGCTATGGATATTTCAGAAGGAATGTTGGCAGCACTCAATGAAGATGCAAAAGAACAAGGACTCAGCTCAAAAGTTTCTACGCACCAAAGCGATTGGGATTCATTTCCATTAAACCAAAAATATGACATAGTTATCGCTTCAATGACCCCTGCGATTAGTGACCTACAAAAAATTGAAAAAATGCTTGGAGCTACAAAAGGGATAGGCATCTATGTTGGTTGGGGGAAATACCGCATTAATAAATTGGTTGAAGCTCTAGTCAAAGCCCATACAAAAGAAGAAGAGGATTGTGCATCGGGTGGCTGTATCAAAGCCAATCAATTTATTGAAATTTTAAAAGAGAAAAACATTCCTTTTGAGAGCGATTTTTTTGCAACATCTTGGGTCGACATGTACACCTTTGATGAGGCAAAAGAGTATTCTTATGATCAGCTCAAACGTAAAGAGATAACCCCTGATGAAGAGATTGTAGAATCTATTTTAGTATCGTTTCTTAAGGACGATAAAGTCCATGTAAAAACGGAAGCAGAAAAAGGGATGGTTTTGTGGAACGTCGCTTAAGAAGATACCCTTAATCGGGCATCTTCTTTTTTGTTTATTCTTTAATCAGTAAAACACTGACGGCTTTAACAATGACTTTGACTTTATCACCCTCTTTCAGCCCCATCTCTTCGATGGATTCCATCGTCATAACCGAACTCATTTTATTGGCAATGATGTCGCCCACATCGACTTGACACATCACTTCACCTTTTTTGATCTTTTTAACCGTTGCAGTGATTTCATTTCGTGCGCCGTATTTCATCGTAGCTCCTTGTGGTAGATTGATAACAAAATGCTACTCCAAAGCCTTATAACCTGTCAATTCCGAACGCTTTACATGTAAAGATTTTTAGATGACATAATCGTTCCAAGAAGCCTCATTTGTATAAATGCGTGCATTGGAAAAATGAACAAATAAAGCGCCATTTTCATACGCTTTAATTGCTTGCCATTCCGTTTTTGAAATCTCCGCTTCAACCTTTTGGTGCTCATGCAGTGTTTCAAGCTCAACTCTTACGCGAGGACCTACCAATCTCCAACCAATCAGCTTCGCCTCGATGCCACCACCAAGGGCATTATCAATACTAATATGAATCTCATGCGGACGAACAAAAAGCGATGCCTCTTTAGAACTTCCAAGATCAGGCGTATTCAGTTCTGTATTTTCAAGATGCAGCGAGCCTTGTTCCACACGTGCATGAAAGAGATTGACATTGCCCAAAAAGCTATAGACAAACGGATTGGCAGGTCTGTCGTACACCTCTTCAGGAGTACCGATTTGCTCGATTTTTCCTTGATTCATCACAACGATTTTATCGGAAACTTCAAGCGCCTCTTCTTGGTCGTGGGTTACAAACACGCTGGTAATGTGAATCTCATCGTGCAAAGCTCTTAACCACTGGCGCAATTCTTGGCGTACTTTGGCATCAAGCGCACCAAAAGGCTCATCGAGTAACAAGACTTTTGGCTCAACTGCAAGCGCACGCGCTAAAGCAACACGTTGACGTTGACCACCTGAGAGTTGCGATGGATAGCGATTGGCGATCCAGTCGAGTTGAATGAGCTTAAGAAGCTTATGTACCCGCTCTTTGATCTCCTCTTCACTCGGGCGTGTTGCTTTAGGGCGCACTCTTAAACCAAAGGCGACGTTTTCAAACACGCTCATGTGACGAAAAAGCGCGTAGTGCTGAAAAACAAACCCCACGCCTCGGTCACGTACGTGCGTTGCGGTGGTATCTTCTCCGTTAAAATAGATCGTTCCGCTATCGGCCTCTTCCAGCCCTGCGATAATGCGAAGCAAGGTTGTTTTGCCTGAGCCTGAAGGTCCAAGAAGTGCTACGAGCTCGCCATCGGGAATGGTTAAGTTAATGTTATCTAATGCTACAAAATTATCAAAACGCTTGTTAATCTGTGAAATCTGAATACTCATGGTTTATCCTTAGTGGGCAAGTGAGCGTTTTTTACCGATGCGCCACTCAATGAAACTTTTTAACACCAATGTCACCAGTGCTAAAAGGGTTAAAAGTGAAGCAACCGCAAAAGCCGCGGTGAAAAGGTACTCGCCGTATAAAATCTCTACATGTAAAGGCATTGTTGTCGTTAAGCCTCTGATATGACCTGAAACAACCGCAACCGCTCCAAACTCGCCCATGGCTCTCGCGTTACTGAGAATAACACCATAAAGCAGACCCCATTTGATGTTGGGAAGCGTCACTTTCCAAAACGTTTGCCACCCTGAGGCGCCGAGTGTTAAGGCAGACTCTTCTTCATCTTTGCCTTGCTCTTGCATCAAAGGAATGATCTCACGTGCCACAAAGGGCGAGGTGATAAACAGCGTCGCAATTATAATGCCCGGAGTCGCAAAGACAATGCGAATATCATGCGAGCCTAACCACGCCCCAAACCAACCTTGACTTCCAAATAAAAGCACAAAAATAAGACCTGCAATGACTGGCGAAACCGCAAAAGGCAGATCAATCAGGGTAATTAAAAACCCTTTACCTCGAAATTCAAACTTGGCGATCAACCACGCCGTGGCAACACCAAAAACGGTATTGAGCGGAACCGTAATCAAGACCACTAAAAGGGTTAGTTTAATCGCTGCAATGGCATCTGGTTCACTGATGGATTCCCAGTAAACTTTCCACCCTTTGGCTAGAGCTTCACTAAAAACCACCGCCAAAGGAAGCACTAAAAAAATTCCTAAGAAAAGAAGCGTAATACCCAATAAAAGTGGTTTAAGCCATCTTGGCTCTAAACGATGTTCTATTTGCATTCTCTTTTCCTATAAACTTTTTTCGCGACTGTAAATCTGAATAGCATTAATCAAAAACAAAATGACAAACGTTGCAAGCAACATCACGGTTCCCACTGCCGTTGCACCCACATAATCAAACTGCGAAAGCTTGGTCACGATGATGAGTGGCACGATTTCGCTCACAAAAGGCATATTGCTTGAGATAAAAATGATGGAGCCATACTCACCCAACGCTCGTGCAAACGAGAGTGCAAAGCCTGTTAAAAGAGCTGGCATTAAAGAGGGTAAAATGACCCTGCTAAACGTCTGCCACCACGAAGCTCCAAGGCTTGTTGATGCCTCTTCAAACTCTTTTTCAAACTCCTCAATGACGGGCTGAACGGTACGCAC